>NZ_CP121668.1:9139895-9460135 GCF_029714425.1 Bradyrhizobium sp. CB2312
GCCAGATCGATGCTGTTACGCAACGCCGCGGCGGGTTTTGTGCCTGTGGTGACGACCGAGAGGTCGAGGACTGAAAGCGGGATCATGGCGCGGTAACGTAATGGAGGCCGGCGCGGCAGCAATGGGCAGACTGCGCAGGTCTGGCGTGTGCCGGCCGCGAGCGCAGGCGGCGGGCGGAGCTAGGGGAGTGGGACGAATTCCGTCCAAGCAACACAAGATTCACATTGCCCACTCAACGAAATCGCTACAACAGCCACTTTCATTCGCGCAATGCACTGATATATATACGTATTATAAAGCTTGCTATTTCCCACCCCATTTCTCACGCTGGCGATAATTCGTATAATTAGTTACAAAGTGGGCCACTTCCCATCAACGATGGGCTGTCGAGCGCAACCGCTTTGGCTTATCTTGGCGTCTTCCAATCTAGACCTGACCGCCGGCCGCCAAAATTTGGAGTGAGTGGTGCCATGACCGACCTGACGATTCCTGCCCGCAACGAAGGGCAAGATGGGTACCTGAAGCGGCCTGCGATCTCCTTCGAGTTCTTTCCGCCCAAGACGGAAGATATGGAGCGGAATCTCTGGGAGACAATCAATCGGCTGGCCCCGCTCGATCCGAAATTCGTCTCGGTGACCTATGGCGCCGGCGGCTCGACCCGTGAGCGGACGCATTCGACCATCTCGCGCATCCTCAAGGAAACCGCGCTGCTGCCGGCGGCGCATCTGACCTGCGTCGGCGCCTCGCGCGGCGAGATCGACGAGATCGTCGACCGCTATCACGAGGTCGGCGTCCGCCACATCGTCGGCCTCCGCGGCGATCCCGCAGGCGGCATCGGCACGCCCTATTCCAGCCATCCCGACGGCTATCAGAGCTCGGCCGAGCTCGTCGCAGGGATCAAGAAGCGGCACGCGGACATCGAAGTGTCCGTGTCGGCCTATCCCGAGAAGCACCCCGAGGCGCGCGACTTCGACGCCGACATCGACACGCTTCAGGCCAAGGTCGACGCCGGGGCGACGCGCGCGATCACCCAGGTGTTCTTCGATAACGACCTCTACTTCCGCTATCTCGACCGGGTCCGCGCCCGCGGCATCAATATCCCGATCGTGCCGGGCATCATGCCCATGCACAATTTCAAGCAGGCCCGTAATTTCGTCACCCGCGCCGGCACCACCGTGCCGGACTGGTTCGCCGCGAAGTTCGAAGGCCTCGATGACGATGCCGAGACTCGCAAGCTGGTCGCGGCGACCGTCGCCGCCGGCCAGGTGCAGAAGCTCGCCAAGCACGGCGTCGACACCTTCCATTTCTACACCATGAACCGCGCCGATCTCGTGTTCGCGATCAGCCATTTGCTCGGCATTCGCGCCAAGAGCGCCCAGAAGGCTGCGTAAGAGAAAATGACCGTGCCCGTTTCCGCCAAGCGAACTGCCCTGCTCAACGCCGCGCGCGAGCGCATCCTCGTGCTCGACGGCGCCATGGGCACGATGATCCAGAACCTGCAGCTCGACGAGGCCGCCTTCCGCGGCGAGCGCTTCAAGAATTTCCATCGCGACCTGCGCGGCAACAACGACCTGTTGATCCTGACCCAGCCGCAGGCGATCGAGGACATTCACGCCGCGTACCTGCGCGCGGGCGCCGACATCGTCGCCACCAACACGTTCTCGACGACCTCGATCGCGCAGGCCGATTACGATCTCACCGACATCGTCAACGAGATGGCGCGCGAAGGCGCCCGGCTCGCCGGCAATGCCGCCCGCCGCGTCGCTGCCGAGGACGGCAAGCCGCGCTTCGTTGCCGGTGCCATCGGTCCGACCAACCGCACCGCCTCGATCTCGCCCGACGTCGCCAATCCCGGCTACCGCGCCGTCACCTTCGACGATTTGCGCAAATCCTATGGCGAGCAGATCCGCGGCCTGATCGACGGCGGCGTCGACCTCCTGCTGGTCGAAACCATCTTCGACACGCTCAACGCCAAGGCGGCGCTCTATGCCATCGCCGAGATCACCGAAGAGCTCGGCATCGACATGCCCGTGATGGTGTCGGGCACCATCACCGACAAGTCCGGCCGCCTGCTGTCGGGCCAGATGCCGGAAGCATTCTGGAATTCGGTGCGGCACGCCAAGCCCATCACCATCGGGTTCAACTGCGCACTCGGCGCCGAAGACCTGCGCGCCCATATCGCCGATATCGGCCGCGTCGCCGACACGCTCGTATGTGCTTACCCGAACGCCGGCCTGCCCAACGAGTTCGGCCAGTATGATGAGACGCCTGAGTACATGGCCCGTCTCGTCGGCGAATTCGCCCGCGACGGCCTCGTCAACATCGTCGGCGGCTGCTGCGGCACCACGCCGGACCATATCGCGGCGATCGCCGCCGCGGTCGCCCCGCACAAGCCGCGCATCGTGCCGGAGATCGCACCAAAGCTGCGGCTTTCCGGCCTCGAACCGTTCGTGCTGACCGACGCGATCCCGTTCGTGAACGTCGGCGAGCGCACCAACGTCACGGGCTCCGCCCGCTTCCGCAAGCTGATCACCGCCGGCGACTACACCGCCGCGCTGCAGGTCGCGCGCGACCAGGTCGAGAACGGCGCGCAGATCATCGACGTCAACATGGACGAAGGCCTGCTCGACTCCGAAGCGGCGATGGTGACCTTCCTCAACCTCGTCGCCGCCGAGCCCGACATCGCCCGCGTCCCCGTGATGGTCGACTCCTCGAAATTCTCCGTGATCGAGGCCGGCCTGAAATGCGTGCAGGGCAAGCCGGTCGTCAACTCGATCTCGATGAAGGAAGGCGAGGAGAAGTTCATCCACGAGGCGAAGATCGCCCGCCGTCACGGCGCGGCGGTCGTGGTGATGGCGTTCGACGAGGTCGGCCAGGCCGACACGTTCGCGCGCAAGACCGAAATCTGCAAGCGCGCCTACGACATCCTCGTGAACAAGGTCGGCTTCCCGCCTGAGGACATCATCTTCGATCCCAACATCTTCGCGATCGCGACCGGCATCGAGGAGCACAACAATTACGGCGTCGACTTCATCGAGGCGACGCGCTGGATCCGCCAGAACCTGCCGGGCGCGCACATCTCGGGCGGCGTCTCCAATCTGTCGTTCTCGTTCCGCGGCAACGAGCCGGTGCGCGAGGCCATGCACTCGGTGTTCCTGTATCACGCCATCAAGGCCGGCATGGACATGGGCATCGTCAATGCCGGTCAGATGATCGTCTATGACGACATCGATCCCGAATTGCGCCAGACCTGCGAGGACGTCGTCCTCAACCGCGATCCCGGTGCGTCCGAGCGCCTGCTCGCGCTCGCAGAAAAATTCCGCGGCAAGAAGACCGAGAGCAAGGAAGCCGACCTCGCCTGGCGCGAATGGCCGGTGGAGAAGCGTCTGTCGCATTCGCTGGTCCACGGCATCACCGAGTTCATCGAGCAGGACACCGAAGAAGCTCGCAAGAGCTCGTCGCGTCCGCTCGACGTGATCGAGGGACCGCTGATGGCCGGCATGAACGTGGTCGGCGACCTCTTCGGCGACGGCAAGATGTTTTTGCCGCAGGTGGTGAAGTCCGCCCGCGTGATGAAGCAGGCCGTTGCCTATCTCATGCCGTTCATGGAGGAGGAGAAGGCGCGCAACCTCGCCAACGGGATCGGCACCGAGGGTTCTTCTTCCGCCGGCAAGATCGTGCTCGCGACCGTGAAGGGCGACGTCCACGACATCGGCAAGAACATCGTCGGTATCGTGCTCCAGTGCAACAATTTCGAGGTCATCGACCTCGGCGTGATGGTGCCGGCCGCGAAGATCGTCGAGACCGTGAAGGCGGAGAAGGCGGACATCGTCGGGCTGTCAGGCCTGATCACGCCCTCGCTCGACGAGATGGCGTTCTTCGCCGGCGAGTTGCAGCGCGAGGGCCTCAAGCTGCCGCTGCTGATCGGCGGCGCCACCACGAGCCGCGTGCACACGGCGGTGAAGATCGATCCGAGCTATCGCGCCGGCCCCGTCGTGCATGTCAACGACGCCAGCCGCGCCGTCGGCGTCGCCTCCTCGCTGCTCTCGCCCGAGAAGCGCGAAGCCTATGCTGCCGAGGTCCGCGCCGAATACGCCAAGATCTCGGATGCGCATCTGCGCGCGCAGGCCGACAAGAAGCGGCTGAAGCTGGCTGATGCCCGCGCCAACCGCGTGCCGGTCGATTTCGCCAAGAGCAAGCCGGTGAAGCCGACCTTCCTCGGCACCAGGAGCTTCGACGAATACGACCTCGCCGAGCTCGTGCCCTATATCGACTGGACCCCGTTCTTCCAGACCTGGGAGCTCGCGGGACGCTTCCCCGCGATCCTCAAGGACGACAAGGTCGGCGAGGTCGCGCGCTCGCTCTATGACGACGCGCGCAAGATGCTCGACACCATCGTCAAGGAAAAGTGGTTCCGGGCCCGCGCGACGGTCGGCTTCTGGCCGGCGAATGCGCAAGGCGACGACATCGTGCTCTATGCCGACGACAGCCGCACCAAGAGAATCGCGACGCTGCACACGCTGCGCCAGCAGCTGGAGAAGCGCGAGGGCCGGTTCAACGCCGCGCTCTCCGACTTCATCGCGCCTGCGGGGGTGCCCGACTATGTCGGCGGCTTCGTCGTCACCGCCGGCATCGGCGAGGACGCGGTTGCCGATCGCTTCAAGATGGCGAACGACGACTACTCCTCGATCCTGTGCAAGGCGCTGGCCGACCGCCTTGCGGAGGCTTTCGCCGAGCGCATGCATGCCCGCGTGCGCCGCGAGTTCTGGGCTTACGCGCCAGACGAGGCGCTCTCCAACGAGGAGCTGATCCTCGAAAAATATCAGGGCATCCGCCCCGCGCCCGGCTATCCCGCGCAGCCCGATCACACCGAGAAGGCGACTCTGTTCGAGCTGCTCGATGCGGAAGCCACTGCCGGCGTGAAGCTGACCGAGAGCTTTGCGATGTGGCCAGGCTCATCCGTATCAGGGCTCTATTTCGCGAATCCCGAGAGCTATTACTTCGGCGTCGGCAAGATCGAGCGCGACCAGGTCGAGGACTACGCCGCGCGCAAGGGCATGACGGTGGCGGAGACCGAGCGCTGGCTCGCGCCGGTGCTGAACTACATCCCGTCGCAGCAGGACAAGGCCTTCGCGGCGACGCCTGCGAACGACGAGACGTCAAAGGATCTCGCCTCGCATCCGCCCGGCTGCACTTGCGCGGTGCATCTGGTCTGGCAGAAGAAGCGGGTGGGCGCGGGATAGGCGCGCCCCGCCCCAAAACATGAAAATGAAAAACAACCCCATGCACAGTAGCGATGGGGTTGAAAGGGCTACGCAATTTCGGTCTTGCCGACAACGGCTTGCGCCGTCGGGCAAAACACCTGTAATATTCCATCATCGCCAGCCGCGTCGGTGTCGTACTGCGGCAGATGCGAGTGTGTCCCTCACATCTCTCGCCTACACGCACGG
Organism: Bradyrhizobium sp. CB2312; assembly: GCF_029714425.1. Lineage (NCBI taxonomy): Bacteria > Pseudomonadati > Pseudomonadota > Alphaproteobacteria > Hyphomicrobiales > Nitrobacteraceae > Bradyrhizobium > Bradyrhizobium sp. CB2312. The sequence goes on from NZ_CP121668.1 coordinate 9,145,346, forward strand.
TCCCCATCCTCCCCTGGAGGGCTATCGCATATGGGGATTTACACGAGGTCGTCATGCCCGGGCTTGTCCCGGACATCCACGTTCTTTGTGTCGCGGGGGAAACACGTGGATGGCCGGGACAAGCCCGGCCATGACGCCGTGGAAGCTTCAATGCCCACGCGCACATCATATGCGATAGCCTTACCCTCCAGGGGAGGGTCAGAGGGGCCTCACCCCTTCGGCGGGGCGAGCGGCTGCACGATCTCTTGGAAAGGCGGCAGTGCCTCGCAGCGATCGGAATGAGCAGACAGCGCCGGATAGCGCGCCGCATCGAACAGTTGCGGATGGGCCTCGCGGGTGAAGCGGGTGACGCAGGCCACCGCCACGTCTGCGTGGCCGATGCGATCGCCCAGCCAGTACGGCGTCGTCACCTTGGCGCGCTCGGCCTCGAGCACACCGAGCACGTCGGAGATCTGCGCCTGGCAACGCTCGACCCACAACGCGAGCTGCTCCTTCCGCAGCACGCGCTCGTAGAGCAGGCTCACCCCCTTGTCGCCGAGGCCTGAGGCGAGCGCGCAGATGCGCAAATGCCTGCGCCGATCGGCGCCGCCGCGCGGCAGCATCGCCTTCGCCTCGCCGACGAGCTCGTCGAGATAGTCGAGGATGACAGTGCTCTCGATCAGCGCCTCGCCGTCGTCGAGCACCAGGGTCGGCACGCGACGCAGCGGGTTGTACGGCGCGATCTTGTCGGCATCGCCGAAGGTCGACCACGGCTTGTGCTCGAAGGCGAGCCCGTAAAGCTTCAGTGCAATGGCGACGCGGCGGACGAAGGGGGAATCATATTGGCCGATCAGGAACATGGTTCGCGCTCTTCTCGTTCAATGGGCACGGCAGGGCCGATCAGTATCCGCGAGAGGAGCGCTGCGGCGCAAGGAAGATATTGAACATGGAGCATTGAGCCGGATGCAACGGCGCGCTCGACTGCGTCCCGTGCAGCTCACGCGCGGCGCGCTCAAAGACCGTCCCGGATCTCGCGCTTGATGGCGGCGATCGCGGTCTCGTCGCGCTTGTACATCGTCCACTGCTTGATCCGCTTGGCACGCACCAGCTTTGCCGCCGTCAGCACCCGCATGTGCTCGCTCAAGGTCGGCGCGCTGACGCCGAGCTTTTCGGCGATCAGCAATCCGCAGACGCCGTCCTCGACCAGGTCGCCATCGGCCTGCTCGCGGAAATGCTTTCGCGGATCCCGCAGCCAGTCCAGGATCTGCAGGCGGCGCTCATTGGCCAGCGCGCGCAAGGCGATTGCGAATTTCATTTAGCCATTTTGCTAATTACCTAATTGATGTCAACTCTCCGATACGGTATGAAGGATGCCATCATGACAGCGACAATGGACATCAATCGGGAGCGGATCGCGGCGACCGAGGCGGTCATCCGTCCGCATATCAGGCGCACGCCGCTCATTCAGGCCGACCTCGCCGATTTCGGCCTGCCGGCGGCACCCGTGACGTTCAAGCTCGAGATGCTGCAGCATTCCGGATCGTTCAAGGCGCGGGGCGCCTTCGCCAATCTGCTGCTGCGGCAGGTGCCGGCGGCCGGCGTCGTCGCGGCATCCGGCGGCAATCACGGCGCGGCGGTCGCCTATGCGGCGCAGCGGCTCGGCATTCCCGCCACGATCTTCGTGCCCGACATCACCTCACCGGCCAAGGCCGAGCGCATCAGCGGCTATGGCGCAAAGCTCGTGATCGCCGGCAACCGCTACGCCGATGCGCTCGCCGCGAGCGAAGCGCATGTCGCGCAGACTGGCGCGCTGGCCGTCCATGCCTACGACCAGGCCGAAACCCTGCTCGGCCAGGGCAGCGTCGCCCTGGAGCTGGAGCAGGATGCGCCCGGCATCGACACGCTGCTGGTGGCAGTCGGTGGCGGCGGGCTGATCGGCGGCATCGCGGCGTGGTGTGCCGGCCGCACGCGCATCGTGGCGGTCGAGCCGGAGCAGTCGCCAACCCTGCACGCCGCCTTCGCGGCCGGCGCGCCGGTCGATGCGCCGGCCGGCGGCATTGCCGCCGACAGTCTCGCGCCGCGGCGCGTCGGGGAATTGATGTTTCCGATCGCGCGCTCCCATGTCGAGCGCGTCGTCCTCGTCAGCGACGACGCGATCCGGCAGGCCCAGGCCGCGCTGTGGTCGCGCCTGCGCCTCGTCACCGAGCCCGGCGGGGCAGCCGCATTTGCCGCGTTCCTGTCCGGCCGCTATCGTCCCGCGGCCGGCGAACGCATCGCGGTGCTGGTCTGCGGCGCCAACACCACGGCAGTGAAGTTCGACAGCTAGTTGCGGAGATTGCATGATCAGGCCGGGCACCGTTTTCCTGATGTCGATCCTGCTTGCACTGCCCCCTGGTCGCGCTCAAGCGCAGGACCGTCCGATCGGATTCCTGACTCCGTCGAGAAACATCGTCTGCCAGGTCTTTGCCGATAACGGCCAGGGTGTACTTCGCTGCGACATCATGGTGACCGACACGCTGCCGCGCCCTCCCTCCGATTGCGAGCTCGACTGGGGCCACGCCTTCGAGATGAGCACCAAGGGCAGCGCCGGCCGCATCTGCGCCGGCGACAGCGTGATGGACGCCTCGCTGCCGGTGCTCGCCTATGGCGAGGTGTGGCAGCGCGCGGGCTTCACCTGCCGGTCGGAGCAGACGGGAGTGACGTGCTTCAACGCCATGCAGCACGGGTTCTCGCTGGCACGGGCAGAGCAGAAGGTGTTTTGAGGGCAATCATCAAAGAGCGCTCGACGGTCTACATCTCCTGCATTCACCGCGAAATGTCGCCGCTTGATATTGCAGCCACGATATCGAAGAAGAGATCGCTAGATTGCTTACCACTAATCTCGGCACACAAATCGTCAACCGGTATTGTCGCCGAAACTCCGACCCGTGGATTGAACAATCCCAAACTATCAATTTGGAAGCGCTTCGAAACATAGTTCAATGCGCTATAGGTTATTAGCTGCCGAACATCGACAGAACGGAAGAGGCGATCCCCTGCCTTAATCTCGTAAAGTGCATTCGAGTAAATTAGATCGCCCTTTCCGGCGTCAATCATGCCGCATCCAGGAAAGCTTGGCTCGATTAGCAGAGCGCCGCCCATGCCATCGAAGCAAAACATGCGTGAAAGCCGATTACGCTGTTCCTCGATGTCGAAGAGCTCGTTCGCTGTGACGTTATCAGAAGCACCCGCTTGAACTCGCAGTTCTCTGTGCGAAGATCGCGAGTGAACTTCGGCCAAGGCCCTTTGCACATCCTCCGTCGTCAACTTCGGTGGAGGCCAGCTGACGTTACGCCTCACTTCCTGGCAAAAGATCGTGAATGCCGTTTCGTTGATAAGTCCACGCCTCAACGGAGACGTAGACGCCTTCAACTCCGGAAATTCACGTTCATATTGCCCAAGGTTTAGACGCCGAACGAAGACATCCATCGTCGGCGTTAGATCTCTCCAGAACGAAGAATGCACCTTGCAAAAGGAGGACACCGTGATCACAGGGGAATACTCCACCCGGTCTTATTTGCCTTTTCGCCAGCCCACCGCTGTACCAGCTGCTCAAATGGAGAGAATTCGTCTGCGGTATGGTTTCGCCAATGCTTCCCCTCGTCTCTCAAGGCATATGACGCGATAATAAACGCTCTTCTCTCGGCTACGCCCAAGGACCTGAAGCTAGCTCGCAAGTCCGACAACCAGTACCAATTTTTCCATTTAGCCATCACAAGGATGATGTCTCTCCGCAGGAGAGAAGAGGATGATGACAACTTAAAAAGTTTCGCCAGCACGGCTTCTGCCTCGGGCGAGTGCTTGCATGACAGCAACCTTATCGCAAACGCCAAATTGAGTTCGACGCTTAAAACGTGTGAGTGGCTTTCGATCAATGAGATGATCTTTTGATGAACGACGTCTTGTGCTTGGGCTGAAAGCTCGTCGAACACGCTCCTTGCGACAGTCAAGACGCTAGAAAAAATCGGGTACAATAGTTCCGCGCTGTTTATCATCGTAGCGACCGCGTCATCCCGAGACTTCGGATCGAGATACCGTACGGCAGCAACAATCTTCCGCGTTAGGCCGATGTGAACTCTGCTCTTTAGCAGTTCCTCTCGGAGCAACTCGAGAATATCGAAGCGCTCAATCTCGGCTCGCAAAGCCTCGTAGTCCTCTTCCTTGGTGGGCGAATATGGATCGAAGCGAAGCGAGAGCTTCATCAGTCCCCTCGCACGCTCGTGCAACGCGGCAACCTCTCCGTCACTTGCGTTCGGAGTGAGGGGGTTCGTCGCGATGAACTCCGCGCTGGACATAATGCGCGTTTTCGCCTTTTGTAGCTGCAGCCCTTGCGTGCGTAACAGCTTCTCCGAAAGAAAAATTAGACGCCCGTACGCCTCTTCATTGCTATTGCAGAAAATATGAAAATCGTCTGCAAAACGACAAAAGCTAATCCCCTCCATCTCTAAGAGTCGGTCAATCTGATTTAGAACCAACTCAGACAGAATCCTTGCCGCGGGACCTCCAACGGGAAGACCGAAGGAATTTGTATTGGAGAAGTTCTTCAAGAAAGCCATTATCCGGCTATGCGTGTCTCCAAGCGTAGCCAACTGAAGAAGCGCGTTTTCGAGTCGATGGTGTCCTAGTCTCGGATAAAACTCAGAGATATCACAAACCACGACAAACTTCGATGTTGCGGCGCGTTCAAGGGAGCATTCCATGAAATCGCGCCAGCCGCCGGTATCGTCAAAAATATCTGCGCTTTCTTCGCTCCATCGGTATCGATAGGAGAAGACTCTTCTAGAGCTTGTTGGAAGTCGAGCAGCTTCAACTTTCTCCGCGATCGCGAGGACAAGACCGAGGAAGTAGAGGTTCCACAATGGGTCCATTTGCGTAGCCCAGCGAAACCCCGTGTAGTTCACGGGAGCGAGGGCAGCGTCATGAGCCGGGGGGTGCCGACTCAGATATCCATCAAAATCCCGGTGTATTTCTTGAAGTAGAGTAAGTGTTTCGTTCGCTTTATCGAAGAAAATGTGATTTTCGACTGGGAACGGGAAGATGTCCGTGTCTCCATGCCGGATAACATTGGCAATGGCCCTCTTGAAGAATTCGTCCATTCGAGACCGGTCCGATCACTGGCATGCAACTACCGAAGTTGCATGTGAATGATTGTTCTACCCATCGAATGACCGACCTGCAAGTAAGCTCATATCCTATCCCTTCCCCTCATCGCTCGCCAGCACACCTTTCATCGCACGCGCCCAGCCCGCAAGCTTTCGCGCCCGTGTCGCATGGCTCATGTTCGGCTTGAAGCGGCACTCGAAGCGCCGGTTGTCGGCGAATTTTATCGGCTCGGGATAGACGCTGGTCTGGAGACCGGCGAGATAGGCGGTCCCCACACTCCGTCATTGCGAGCGCAGCGAAGCAATCCAGAGTCTTTCCGCAGAGGCAGTCTGGATTGCTTCGTCGCAAGGGCTCCTCGCAATGACGGTGGGGAGGCAGCCGCGTACTACTCAATGATCGGCACATGCTTCGCCGCGTCGCGCGGCGCCGTTCCATCGAGCCGCGGATCGTCCGCCACCTCGACCTGGCGGCGGAACGGACGAAATCCCGAGCGCTGGTAGAACGCGACGGCGGAGGGATGATCGAAGGTGAAGGTGTGCACCCAGACGCGGTGGAGGTCGCGCGACCACGCGATCTCCAGCGCACGGTTCATCAGGAAGCGGGCGGCGCCGGTTCCGATCAACGCTGAAGTGACACCGAAATAGACCAGCTCGCATTGGCCGGGCTGGCGAAAGTCCAGCTCCAGCAGGCCTTCGTCGCGACCGTCCGCAACCAATGCGTAGACCTCGATATCAGGCGCATGGATGATCGCAGCAAGCTCCGCATCAGTCATGCGCGGCCGGGAAAACCACAGCCACTCCTCGCCCACGCGACGATAGAGGTCGCGGTACCAATCAAGCGGGGGCGCATCGACCTTGCGCAAGATCCACGCGCCGGGCGGATTGTCACGGCGCGCGGGAGGTGCGGTCATCTCCAGATGGGTGACGACCGCCGCGAGCTTGCCGTTCGGCACATCGGAATAGCCGTCGGGGAGGATCACTCACTCCCCCTCATCGCTCGCGAGCACGCCCTTCACTGCCCTTGCCCAGCCGGCGAGCTTCCGCTCGCGCGTCGCCTCGCTCATGTTCGGCTTGAAGCGGTGCTCGAGGCGCCAATTGTCGGCGAACTTCGTCGGCTCAGGATAGACGCCAGCGTGAAGGCCGGCGAGATAGGCGGCACCCAGCGCGGTGGTCTCCTGGATCACGGGGCGATCGACCGGTGCGTTGAGGAGATCGGCGAGGCGCTGCATGGTCCAGTCGGAGGCGGTCATGCCGCCGTCGACGCGGAGCACGACGCTGGCGGTTTCCGAGCTCGGCCAGTCCGCGCGCATCGCGGCCCAGAGGTCGAAGGTCTGATAACAAACGCTCTCCAGCGCGGCATGGGCGAGCTCGGCGGGGCCGGTGTTGCGGGTGAGGCCGAACAGCGCGCCGCGCACGCGCGGATTCCAGTAGGGCGCGCCCATGCCGACAAAGGCCGGCACGAGATAGACGCTCTGCATGGAGTCGGACTGGTCGGCAAGCGGTCCGGTCTCGGCGGCGTGCTTGATGATGCCGAGGCCGTCGCGCAGCCACTGCACCGCGCTGCCGGCGACGAAGATCGAGCCTTCGAGCGCGTAGGTGCGTTTGCCATCGAGCTGGTAGGCGACGGTGGTGAGCAGCTTGTTGTTGGAGACGACCGGCGTGGTGCCGGTGTTGAGCAGCGCAAAGCAGCCGGTGCCGTAAGTGGATTTCATCATGCCCGGGCGGAAGCAGGCCTGGCCGATGGTCGCGGCCTGCTGGTCGCCGGCGATGCCGGAGATGGCGATGGCGCCGCCGAACAGATCCGGCGTGGTCTCGCCGAAGCGGGCCGAGGAATCCTTCACCTCGGGCAGCATCGAGCGCGGCACGCCGATGATCTCCAGCAGCTCGTCGTCCCACTGGCCGGTGTGGATGTTGAACAGCAGCGTGCGCGAGGCGTTGGTGGCGTCGGTGGCGTGCACCTTGCCGCCGGTGAGGCGCCAGAGCAGGTAGCAGTCGATGGTGCCAAACATCAATTCTCCGCGCGCGGCGCGGGCGCGCGCGCCGGGAACGTGGTCGAGGATCCAGGCAACCTTGGTGCCGGAGAAATAGGGATCGATGATCAGGCCGGTCTTCTGCGAGATCACGGGCTCGCGACCGTCGGCCTTCAGCTTGGCGCAGATGTCGGCGGTGCGGCGGTCCTGCCAGACGATGGCGCGGTGCACGGCCTGGCCCGTGGCGCGGTCCCACACCACGGTGGTCTCGCGCTGATTGGTGATGCCGATCGCGGCGATGTCCTTTGCGCTGATGCCGACCTGCTCGATCGCCTCGCGGCAGACGATCACGGTCGAGGTCCAGATGTCCTCCGGCTCGTGCTCGACCCAGCCCGAGGCCGGGAAATGCTGCGGAAACTCGGCCTGCGCCTTCGCCGCAATGGAAATATCGCCGCGAAACACGATCGCGCGCGAAGAGGTGGTGCCCTGGTCGATGGCAAGGACGAAAGACATGGCGGCTTACCCTGGCGTTTACCCTTGGAGGGGTCATTGTGTCGCGCCAAAGGGAGCGGATTGGAGGCGGAAGGTCAAGGTTGGATGCGGGGCGCGACTGCCCTACCCTTCTCCCCTTGTGGGAGAAGGTGGCGCGCGGAGCGCGCCGGATGAGGGGTCTGCTTCAGCGCATACAAATGTGAGAGCATCACCCCGCGGAAGCAGACGCCTCACCCGTCTCGCCGCTTCGCGGCGAGCCACCCTCTCCCACAAGGGGAGAGGGAAGAAGGCTACACCGCCGCCGTGGTCACGCCACCGTCGATGACGATGGTCTGGCCGGTCATGAAGCTCGAGGCGTCGGAGGCGAGGTAGGCGACGGCGCCGGCGATCTCGTCGGGTTCGCCGATGCGGCGGAGCGGCGTGGTGGCGGTGCGGCGCTTGAGCATGGCTTCGTCTTCCCACAGGGCGCGGGCGAAATCGGTCTTGACGAGGCCGGGCGCGATGCAGTTGACGCGGACGCCTTTCGGGCCCCATTCGCCGGCGAGCGAGCGGCACAGCGCGAAGTCGGCGGCCTTGGAGATGCCGTAGGCGCCGATCACGGTGGAGCCGCGCAGGCCGCCGATCGAGGAGATGATGACGACGGAGCCGCTGCCGCGCTCGGCCATCTGCGGGATCGCGAGCGCGGAGAGCCAGATGTTGCTCTTGACGTTCGAGCCCATGATCTTGTCGAAGGCCTCGTCGGTGATGTCGAGCAGCGGGCCGTAATAAGGGTTCACCGCGGCGTTGCAGACGAGGATGTCGATCTTGCCGTAGTGTTTTGTGGCGCCCGAGATCAGCGCCACGACCTCGTTCTTGCGCGCGATGTTGCAGGGGATGACGATGGCGTCACCGCCTGATGCGTTGATGCCGTCGGCGACTTCCTTGCAGGCTTCCGCTTTCCGGGAGGAGACCACGACCTTGGCGCCGAGCTTGGCGAGCAGCTCGGCCGAGGAGCGGCCGATGCCGCGGCTGGAGCCGGTGACGACGGCGACTTTTCCGGTGAGATCGAACGGGGTGTTTTTCATTGTTGTTGCTCCGCTGATGCCGCTTGTTCGGTGTCATCGCCCGCGAAGGCGGGCGATCCAGTATTCCAGAGACAGCTCGGCTGGAATCGAGAAGCCGCGGCGTACTGGATCCCCCGCCTTCGCGGGGGATGACAGTGTTGGTGTGGTCTAGATCAACTCAGACCAACCCACCCGCATCCGCGACGCGGCGCTGGTGGTAGTCGGTGTCGCCAAAGGTGTTCTCGATCATGGTGAGGCGCTTGAAGTAGTGGCCGATCTTCGCCTCCATGGTCATGCCGATGCCGCCATGGAGCTGGATCGCCTGCTGGCCCACGAATTTCAGCGACTTGCCGATCTGCACCTTGGCCGCGGCGATCGCGTTGCTGCGCTCTTTCGCGTCCTCGAAATCGTTCGCCATGGTCGCGAACATCGACATCGAGCGCGCCTGCTCAGTGGCGACGAACATGTCGGAGGCGCGGTGCTGCAGCGACTGGAACGAGCCAATCGCGACGCCGAACTGCTTTCGCGTCTTGATGTACTCGACAGTGGTCTTGAGCGACTCGTCCATCAGGCCGACCGCCTCGGCGCAGAGCGCGACTCGGGCTTCGTCGACGACGCGCTCGATCAAAGCGAGCGAGTCCTCGGGATTGCCGATGGCGGCGTCGCTGCCGACTTCGACACCGGTGAAGGTGATGTCGGCGGCGTGAAGGCCGTCCTGGGTCGGGTAGGACTTCTTGGTGACGCCCTTGGCATTGGCCGGGACCAGGAACACGCCGATGCCGGCCTTGTCGCGGCGGTCGCCCTTGGTGCGGGCGGTGACGATGAGCGTGTCGGCGTTCTCGCCGTTGAGCACGACGAATTTCTCGCCGTCGATCACCCAGCCGTCGCCCTTCTTCTTCGCGGTCGTGGTGACGTCGAACAGATCGTAGCGCGAGTTCTTTTCGAGCTGGGCGAAAGCCAGCGTCTTGCTGCCGTCGATGATCCCCGGCAGGTGCGCGGCCTTCTGAGCATCAGAGCCGGCATGACGCAGGAAGCCGCCGCCGATCACGACCGTCGCCAGATACGGCTCCAGCACCAGCGCCTTGCCGAGCGCTTCCATCACGATCATGGTCTCGACACCGCCGCCGCCGAAGCCGCCATCGGCCTCGCTGAAGGGCAGGCCGAGCAGGCCCTGCTCGGCCAGCTTGCCCCAGACGGCCTGGCTCCAGCCGCCCTTCTCCTTCATGTATTTCTTGCGCTGCTCGAAATCGTAGGAATCGGTCAGCAGGCCGTCGATGCTTTCCTTGAGAAGCCGCTGCTCCTCGTTCAGGTCAAAATCCATTTTATCTACTCTCCCGGTATCTGATTTCGTCATGCCCGGCCTCGTGCCGGGCATCCACGTTCTTCGTGCCGTTAGGCGTGGATGGCCGGGTCAAGCCCGGCCATGACGGCGAGTGCGTGGTGGCGGGCAGAAATCAAAGCCCCAGCACTGCCTTGGCGATGATGTTGCGCTGGATTTCGTTGGAGCCGCCGTAGATCGAGACCTTGCGGTTGTTGAAGTAGCTCGGCGCGATCTGGGCGGTCCAGTCCATGGCTTCGTTGGAGCCGTCGTCCCCGTGCACGTCGTAGGGAGCCGCGAACGGGCCGATCACTTCCATCAAGAGCTCGGTGGTGGTCTGCTGGATCTCGGAGCCCTTGATCTTCAGCACCGAGGAGGCCGGATTGGGCTTGCCCTTGCCGTGCTTGCCCTCGTCGGCGACGACGCGGAGCTGCGTCAGCTCGAGCGCCTTCAGCTCGATCTCGCAGGCCGCAAGCTTCTCGCGGAAGGCTGCGTCCTGGATGACCGGCTTGCCGCCCGACTCGACCTTGCCGGCGAGATCGCGGATGCGGCGCAGCCGCTCCTTGGAGACGCCGACGCGGGCGATGCCGGTGCGCTCATTGCCGAGCAGGAATTTTGCGTAGTCCCAGCCTTTGTTCTCCTCGCCGATCAGGTTCTCGATCGGGACTTCGACGTCGTCGAAGAAGACCTCATTGACTTCGACGCCGCCGTCGATGGTCTGGATCGGGCGCACGGTGACGCCCTTCGACTTCATCGAGAACACGATGAAGGAGATGCCCATCTGCTTCTTGGCATTGTTGTCGGTGCGGCAGAGGCAGAAGATCATGTCGGCGTGCTGGGCGAGCGTGGTCCAGGTCTTCTGGCCGTTGATGATCCACTTGTCGCCACGGCGCTCGGCTTTCGTCTTGAGCGAAGCAAGGTCGGAGCCGGAGCCCGGCTCGGAGAAGCCCTGACACCACCAATCGTCGACATTGGCGATGCGCGGCAGGTACTGCTTCTTCTGCTCCTCGTTGCCGAAGGTGTAGATGACCGGGCCGACCATGCTGACGCCGAAGGCGAGCGGCTGCGGCGCCGGATAGGACTGCAGCTCCTCGTTGAAGATGTAGTGCTGCACGGAGGTCCAGCCCGTGCCGCCATATTGCTTGGGCCAGTGGCTGACGCCCCAGCCCTTCTTGTTGAGGATGCGCCACCACGTCACCATCTCGTCCTTGGTGAGGTGGCGGCCCTCGACCAGCTTGCGCCGCGTATCCGGCGGCACGTTGTCGCGGAAGAACGACCGCACTTCCTCGCGAAACGCCTGCTCTTCTTTCGTGAATGCGAGATCCATCGGATCCTCCTGTGAATTACTGCAACACTTCGAACAAGCCGGCCGCGCCCATGCCGCCGCCGACGCACATGGTGACGACCGCGTACTTGGCCTTGCGGCGGCGGCCTTCGATCAGGGCGTGGCCGGTGAGGCGCGCGCCGGACATGCCGTAGGGATGACCGACCGAGATCGCGCCGCCGTCGACGTTGATCTTCTCGGGGTCGATGCCGAGCTTGTCGCGGCAATACAGCACCTGCACCGCGAAGGCTTCGTTCAGCTCCCAGAGGCCGATATCGTCGACGCTGAGGCCGTGACGCTTGAGCAGGCGCGGCACGGCGAACACCGGGCCGATGCCCATCTCGTCCGGCTCGCAGCCGGCCGAGACGAAGCCGCGGAAGATGCCGAGCGGCGCAAGGCCGCGCTTGGCGGCTTCCTTGTCACTCATGATCACCGACGCGCTGGCGCCGTCGGAGAGCTGGCTGGCATTGCCGGCGGTGACGGTGAAGCCGTCGCCGCGCACCGGCTTGAGGCCGGCGAGGCCCTCGATGGTGGTCTCTGGGCGCGGGCCCTCGTCCTGCGACAGCGTGACTTCCTTCATCGACACGGCGCCGGTCGCCTTGTCGGTGACCGCCATCTGCGTCGTGATCGGCGCGAGCTCGTCCTTGAACTTGCCGCCCTGCTGCGCGGCGGCGGTGCGGCGCTGGCTCTCCAGCGAATATTCGTCCTGGCGTTCGCGCGAAATGCCGTAGCGCTTGGCGACGACCTCGGCGGTGTCGATCATGGGCATGTAGACCTCGCCCTTGATCTTGAGCAGTGCCGGATCCTGGGCGTGGAAGCCGTTCATCTTGTCGTTCTGCACGAGCGAGATCGACTCGCCGCCGCCGCCGACCGCGATCTCGACGCCGTCGAAGATCACCGAGCGCGCGGCGAGCGCGATCGCCTGCAGGCCCGAGGCGCATTGCCGGTCGATGGTGGTGCCGGCGACGGTGACGGGAAGTCCGGCGCGGAGCAGCGCCTTGCGCGCGATGTTGCCGCCGGTGGCGCCCTGCTGGAGCGCTGCGCCCATCACGACGTCCTCGACCTCCTTCGGATCGACCTTGGCGCGCGCGACGGCTTCGCCGATGGCGTGGCCGAGCAGCGTTGCACCCTCGGTGGCGTTGAGCATGCCGCGATAGGCCTTGCCGATCGGGGTGCGGGCGGTGGAAACGATGACGGCGTCGGTCAAGAGCGACCTCCTGATGAAAGTGGGGTGGATTGCGGTGGTTTCTGCTGCTGGCGCAATTCGTGGCGCGACAATTTTCCGACCGGCGTACGCGGCAGGTCGGCGACGAACTCGACCGCGGCCGGCAGTTCGTGCTTGCCGACCTTGCCGGCGAGCTGCGCGCGCAGCTCGTCGAGCGTGAACGGCTTGGCGTCCGGCTTCAGCTTGATGAAGGCTTTCGCGGCCTCGCCGCGATACTGGTCGGGAATGCCGAGCACGATCACCTCGTGCACGCCCGGAATGGTGTAGATCGCCTGCTCGATCATCTGCGGATAGACGTTGAAGCCGCCGGAGATGATCATGTCCTTCTTGCGATCGACCAGGAAGAAATAGCCGTCGGTGTCGACATAGCCGATGTCGCCGGTGAGGAAGCGGCCGTCGATGAAGGCCTCCGCGGATCCCGCCGGCTTGTTCCAGTAGCCTTTCGTGACGTTCGGGCCCTTGATGCGGATCTCGCCGACTTCGCCGGGCGGCAGCACGCGTGTCGGATCATCCAGCGCGACGACGTCGAGCTCGATGCCGGGCAGCATCAGCCCGATCGAGCCGGGCTTCTCAGGACCAACAGGCGGATGGCCGGTGCCGGGCGAGCAGGTCTCGGTCATGCCCCAGCCGCTGCGCAGCTTCTTGCCGACCTTGCGCTCGAAGAAATTCGCGATCTCGACTGGCAGCGGCGCACCGCCGGAGCCGATGGTGGCGAGCGAGGAGAAGTCGCGCTTGTCGAGATCAGGGAGCGCGGCGATCGCGATCCACATCGTCGGCACGCCCGGAAAGTACGTCGCGCGCTTGACCTCGATGTCGCGCATCACGGCTTCGACGTCGAAACGCTGATGGATCGAGATCAGATTGCCGCGGCTGAGCGAGGACAAGAGCACGACGGTGAGCGCGTAGATGTGGAACAGCGGCAGCACGCAGATGACGCGTTCGATCACATCGGCGCGCGCGGCGCGGTTCGGCTTGCCCCAGACGTCGTAGATCGACACCGCCGAGGTGAGGTTGCCGTGCGTGAGCATGGCGCCCTTGGGCAGGCCGGTTGTGCCGCCGGTATATTGCAGCAGCGCGACGTCGTCGGCCGTGACTTGCGGCCATTGCGAAGGTGCAGTGGCGCCCTCGACAAAGGTCTTGAAGGTGACGATGCGGGGATCCCCAGGGATCGGCGCCTGCGGCGTGCCGACCTTGCCCCAATCGTCGTCCTCGCAGACGACGAGGCGATCGATCAGGCCCTTCTCCAGAAATTTCAGCGCGGTCGGCAGCAACGCTTGGAGGTTCGAGGTGACGAGCACGCGCGAGCCGGAGTCGGAGACCTTGTGCGTCAGCGCGATCTCGCCGTCGAGCGGGGAGAGATGCGCGACGCGGGCGCCGGCTTTGAGCGCGCCGAAGAAATTGACGGGATGGTCCGGTGTGTTGCCGAGGAACAGCGCGACAGAGCCGTTCTTGCCGATGCCTTCGCGCAGGAACGCCGCCGCGGCGCGCTCGGCCATCGCGGCGAGCTCGGTATAGGTGATCGGGCGCTCCCGGAACTCCAGCGCGGTGCGCGGGCCGTAATCGGCGGCGGCTTTCGACAACAGGTCTGGCAGCGAGCCCTGGGCGATGGTGTCGTCCCAGTGCACGCCCTCGGGATAAAACTGTTCGCCGGGATGGGTCATGGAGTCCTTAAACCGCACAAACCGTCATTCCGGGGCGATGCGAAGCATCGAACCCGGAATGACTGAGAGGTTGGAGCACAAAGCTCCCTCAAGCCGCCTTCGACGCCGCGGCCAGCGACGCGAACGTCTTGCCCTCGGCCGCGAGCTTCTTCAGCAGCGGCGCGGGCTCGAGGCTGGGGTCGTTGGTCTCCTTGGCGTAGAACGACAGGCGATCGGCGATGTGCTTGAGGCCGACGGTGTCGGCCCAGAACATCGGGCCGCCGCGATAGATCGGCCAGCCATAGCCGTAGAGCCAGACCACGTCGATGTCGGAGGGGCGCGCCGCGATACCCTCTTCGAGGATCTTCGCGCCCTCGTTGATCATCGGGTACATCATGCGCTCCAAAATCTCCTCGTCGCTGACGACGCGCTTCTTGCGGCCGAGACGCAGCAAGGTCTCGTCGATCAGCTTCTCGACATCAGGATCGGGCAGCGGCGCGCGGGAGCCGGCTTCGTACTTGTAGTAGCCCTTGCCGGTCTTCTGGCCGAAGCGGCCGGCTTCGCACAGCGCGTCCGCGATCTCCGACTTGATGCCGCGATCTTTCCGCGAGCGCCAGCCGATGTCGAGACCGGCGAGATCGCCCATCGCGAACGGCCCCATCGGCATGCCGAACTTGGTGACGACGGCATCGACCTGCTGCGGCAGCGCGCCTTCGAACAGCAGCTTTTCCGACTGCTTGCCGCGCTGGGCGAGCATGCGGTTGCCGACAAAGCCGTCGCAGACGCCGACCACGGCCGGCACTTTTGCAATTTTACGCGCAATCGTAACGGCCGTCACGAGGGCATCCGGCGCGGTCTTGTCCGCGCGCACGATCTCGCACAGCTTCATGACGTTGGCCGGCGAGAAGAAGTGCATGCCGAGCACGTCCTGCGGACGCTTGGTCGACTTCGCGATCTCGTCAATGTTCAGATACGAGGTGTTGGAGGCCAGCACCGCGCCCGGCTTGACGTATTGATCGAGCTTGCCGAACACTTCCTTCTTCACCGCCATGGTCTCGAACACGGCTTCGATGACGAGGTCGGCATCGCCGACATTCTCGATGCCGACGACGCCGTTGATCAGCGCCATGCGCTTGGCCGGCGCATCTGCCGGGATGCCGCCGCGCGCCGCGGTCGCTTCCCAGTTCTTCTGCATGATGCCCATGCCGCGCTTGAGCTGCTCCTCGCCGGTCTCGATCAGCGTGACGGGCACGCCGGCATTGGCAAAGGACATCGCGATGCCGCCGCCCATGGTGCCGGCGCCGAGAATGGCGACACGGTTAACGGGACGCGCCTTGGTGCCTTCGGGCACGCCCGCGACCTTGCTGGCCTCGCGCTCGGCGAAGAAGGCGTAGCGCTGCGCCTTGGACTGGTCGCTGGCGACGAGCTTCAGGAAGCCCTCGCGCTCCTTCTTCAGACCTTCGTCGAACGGCAGGTCGATGGCGTAGCCGACGGCGTCGGCCGCCGCGAACGGAGCTTCCAGGCCGCGCGACTTCTTGGTCATGGCGGCGACCGCGTTGGTGAAGATGGAGCGGTCGGCCTTGGCGGCCGCGATCTTGGAATCGTCATCGCGCAGGCGGCGCAGCGGACGCTTCTCGGCGATGAGCTTGCGGACGAAGGCCTCGCCGCCGGAGGCTGGGCCTTCGATGATCTCCTCGATCAGGCCGTTCTTCAGGGCTTCAGCGGCACCGATCGGATCGCCACCGACGATCATCTTGACCGCGAGCTCGGGCCCGACCGCGCGCGGCAGGCGCTGGGTTCCGCCGGCGCCCGGCAAGAGGCCGAGCTTCACCTCGGGCAGGCCGAGCTTGGCTTCTTTCACCGCAACGCGGAAATGACAGGCGAGCGCGACCTCGAGGCCGCCGCCGAGCGCGGTGCCATGGATCGCGGCAACGACGGGCTTCGGCGAATTCTCGATCTCGGCGAGCACATCGTTGAGCGCGGGCGGCTTCGGCGGCTTGCCGAATTCGGTGATGTCGGCACCGGCGATGAAGGTACGGCCGGCGCAGGTCAGCACGATGCCCTTGATGGCGGGATCGGCGATCGCGGCCTTGATGCACTCCAGAATGCCGCCGCGGACTGCGGCACTCAGCGCATTGACCGGAGGGCTGTCGACCGTGACGATGCCGACTTCATCATGACGCTCAAGCTTGACCACTTCGCTCACGGTGTCCCTCCTTGGTGGGGATTTACTTTTGTTCGATTTCGCGGTGCGGAATTTAATTCCGCATCTTGACGGCAGGGTTATTTTGAAGCACGTGGCTTGTCAACGACTCCGCGCAAGAAGCAGATCAGGGATGAAGCGTACAGCAAAGAAAACTGCGACCGATCGGAATTTCGTCGTCGCGCTTTCCCGCGGACTGGATGTATTGCGCGCATTCCAACCCAATGACGGCCTGCTCGGCAATCAAGAGATTGCGGCCCGCACCAACCTGCCGAAGCCGACGGTTTCGCGCCTGACCTACACGTTGACGAAGCTCGGCTATCTGACGCCGGTTCCCCGCTTCGAGAAGTACCAGCTCGCGCCTGCAGCGATGTCGCTCGGCTACGCCGCGCTCGCCAATCTCGGCGTTCGGCATTTGTCCGAGCCGTTTCGCGAGGAAGTGATGCGTGCGACCGGCGGCGCCGTGGCCGTCGGCGGCCGCGACCGTCACAGCATGATCTATTTCGGGCAAAGTCGCGGCAGCGAGACGGTCGGCGTTCAACTTGACGTCGGCTCCCGCGTGCCGATTGCAACCAGCGCGATGGGCCGCGCCTATTTCTGGGCGCTCGACGACGAGGATCGCGCCGAATTGTCCCGCATGCTGCGCGAACATTACGGCAGCCGTTGGCCCAAGATGCGCGACGGATTGGAACGCTCCGGCGAGACCGTCGCGAAATACGGCTTCGCGATTTCGGTCGGCGACTGGCACGACGACATCGGTGCCGCCGGCGTCGCGCTCAGGCTCAACGACGGAACCGGACCTTACGCATTCAACTGCGGCGCGCCCGCATTCCGTTTCACGGAAGAGCGTTTGATCAACGACATTGGACCGCGTCTGCTGGCGATGGTAAGGAACATCGAAGCGGCACTCGGGGGATTGATGCCGCAATCCAAAAAAGAAATCAGCAAAAAGCTGAAATCAGGAGGGAAAGTTGCGCGTGTGGCCGAGGGGATCAGATAGCCTTTGTCATCACCGGGAGCGGTTCGCATCGCCCCTTCGCCCACTGAACAAAGTGGGCGAGACGAGATGACGCAGGCACAGCTCGCGCAGGGAACATCGCCCCTGCTCGCGGTTCGCGACGTCAGCGTCGTGTTCGGCGGCATCGTCGCGCTCAACGGCGTGTCGTTCGACATGCACAAGGGCCAGATCCTCGGCTTGATCGGCCCCAACGGCGCCGGCAAGACCACGCTCTTCAACTGTCTCTCGCGGCTTTATCAACCGTCGTCCGGCGACATCCTGATGGAAGGCGTGAGCATCCTGTCGCGCCCGCCGCACCGCATCGCCGAGATCGGCATCGGCCGCACCTTTCAGAACGTGGCGCTGTTTCCGAACCTCTCGGTGATGGACAACGTCCGCGTCGGCGCCCATTCGAAGACCTCCAGCGACATCATCAGTGACTCCCTTCGGCTCGCCTGGGTCCGGCGCAGCGAGAGCGACGTCAACAAGAAGGTGCACGAGATCCTCGCTTATCTCGACCTCGAGGACGTCGCCCACACGACCGTCTCCGGCCTGCCGTTCGGCACGCAGAAGCGCGTCGAGCTGGCGCGGGCGCTGGCGGCCGATCCGAAGATCCTGCTGCTCGACGAGCCCGCCGGCGGCCTCAACCACGAGGAAGTCTATGTGCTCGGCGACCTCATCCGCCGCATCCGCGACGAACGCCACATGACCGTGCTGCTGGTCGAGCACCACATGGGCCTCGTGATGTCGATCGCCGACCATGTCGTCGCGCTCAATTTCGGCAAGAAGCTCGCGGAAGGCACCCCTAGCCAGGTGCAGGCGGACCCCGACGTCATCAAGGCCTATCTCGGGAGCAAGGACCAATGACGACACTGCTCAACGTCAAGGACCTGCGCGCCTATTACGGCCAGGTCCAGGCGCTCCATGGCCTGTCCTTCTCGCTCAACGAGGGCTCGCTGACGACGCTGCTCGGTGCCAACGGCGCCGGCAAGACCACCACGCTGCGCGCGATCTGCAACATGGTGCGATCCACCGGCGGCATCGAGTTCGACGGCAAGCCGCTCAACAACCGCTCCACCGAGAGCATCGTGCGCTTCGGCATCGCGCACGTGCCGCAGGGCCGCGGCACCTTCACCACCATGACGGTGGAGGAGAACCTCCAGCTCGGGGCCATCACCCGCAAGGACAGCGCCGGCATCGTCTCTGACATCGAGCGCATGTATGCGCATTTCCCGGTGCTGAAGCAGCGCCACACCCAGCAGGCCGGCACGCTCTCCGGCGGCGAGCAGCAGATGCTCGCGGTCGCCCGCGCGCTGATGCTGCGGCCGCGCCTGATGCTGCTGGACGAGCCGTCCTTCGGCCTTGCGCCACTCGTCGTGCGCGACCTGTTCGGCATCCTCGGCAAGATCAACCGCGAGGACAAGGTGTCGATCTTGGTAGTCGAGCAGAACGCCCAGCTCGCGCTCGAGCTCGCCGACCAGGCCTATGTGATCGAGACCGGACGCATCGTGATGTCGGGCAACGCCAAGGACATCGCGAACAACGAAGAAATCCGCAAATCCTATCTGGGTTACTGAGGAGCGATGATGGCAGTGATCTGTCCGCGCGCTCGTTACACCTCTCCCCGGCGGGGAGAGGTCGGATTGCGAAGCAATCCGGGTGAGGGGCCGCAGCCTCGCCGTGAGACCGTAACCCCTCACCCGCGCCTTCGGCGCGACCTCTCCCTAAGGGAGAGGTGGACCTTCGACGCCGTTACAGCTCAAACCCAATCTGGCAAGTTTTAGGGAGCCGGCACGATGGAGCTTTTCACCAACCAAGTCCTGGCCGGCATTGCCACCGGCGCGATCTACGCCTGCATGGCGCTGGCCGTGGTCATGATCTACCAGGCGATCGACCATCTCAACTTCGCGCAAGGCGAGATGGCGATGTTCTCGACCTTCATCTCCTGGCAGCTGATGCAGTGGGGCGTGTCCTATTGGGCCGCCTTCCTGATCACGCTGGCCTTCTCCTTCGTCGCCGGCATCGCGATCGAGCGGATCCTGTTCAAGCCGCTGGCGAAGGCGCCGGTGCTGACCAACGTCGCCGGCTTCATCGCGCTGTACGCGATCATCAACTCCTCGGCCGGTCTGCTCTGGGACTTCACCATCAAGCAGTACCCTACCCCGTTCGGCTCCGCGCCGTTCCTGGGCAGCCAGCTGATCTCGACCCACCAGGCTGGCATGATCGGCGTCACCGTGCTGCTGCTGCTCGGCCTCTACTTCTTCTTCCAGTACACCAGGATCGGCCTTGCCATGCGCGCCGCGGCCTCGGTGCCTGAATCGGCCCGCCTCGTCGGCATCAACACCTCCTGGATGATCGCGCTCGGCTGGGGCATGGCGACCGCGATCGGCTCGATCGCCGGCATGCTGATCGCCCCGGTCGTGTTCCTCGAGCCCAACATGATGGGCGGCGTGCTGATCTACGGCTTTGCCGCCGCGGTGCTCGGCGGTCTCACCAGCCCGTTCGGCGCCGTCGTCGGCGGCTTCCTCGTCGGCATCTTCGAGAACCTCGCCGGCACCTACATCCCCGGCGTCGGCAACGAGCTGAAGCTCCCGATCGCGCTCGCGCTGATCATCTCCGTCCTGGTCGTCAAACCCGCTGGCCTGTTCGGCCGGCACATCGTCAAGCGAGTTTGATCATGAGCGCTGCAGAAGAAGTCGTTGCAGAAGGCCACCAGGCGGTCGAGGCCGTTCCGAAGCGCGCCATGACGCTGGGTACCGGCACCTCGCTGGTGGTGCTGGCGGCGCTGATCATCGCACCCGTCTTCGTCAAGAACTTCATCATCTTCCAGATGACGATGCTCCTGATCTACGGGCTCGCGGTGCTGGCGCTCAACATCCTGACCGGCGGAAGCGGCCAGTTCTCGCTCGGCCAGAGCGCGTTCTACGCCGTCGGCGCCTACACCACCGCGGTGCTGATGGAGCACTTCAACGTCAATTATGCGCTGACGCTGCCGGTTGCCGGCGTGGTCTGCTTCGGCTTCGGCTTCCTGTTCGGACAGCCGGCGCTGCGGCTCAGCGGCGTTTACCTCGCGCTCGCGACCTTCGCGCTCGCGACCGCGATGCCGCAGCTGCTCAAGCTGAACTTCCTCGAGCACTGGACCGGCGGCGTGCAGGGCCTCGTCGTCACCAAGCCGGACGCACCGTTCGGCCTGCCGATGTCGCAGGACATGTGGCTGTACTACTTCACGCTCGTCGTGACGATCGCGATCTACATCTTCGCGGTGAACCTGTTGCGCTCGCGCTCGGGCCGCGCCTTCATGGCGATCCGCGACAACGAGATCGCGGCCTCCGCCATGGGCGTCGACGTCGCGCTCTACAAGACGCTGGCGTTCGGCGTCTCCGCCGCCATCACCGGCATCGCCGGCTCGCTCGGCGCCATCGCGGTGCAGTTCGTCGCGCCCGACAGCTACACCATCACGCTCGCGATCTCGCTGTTCCTCGGCATGGTGGTCGGCGGGGTCGGCTGGCTGCCCGGCTCGATCGTCGGCGCCGCCTTCATCATCTTCGTGCCGAACATCGCGGAGGGCATCTCCAAGGGCCTCTCCGGCGCCGTGTTCGGCGTGCTCCTCTTCCTCGTCATCTACCTCGTGCCGCACGGCGCAAGGCAGGTCGCGATCCTGGGCCAGCAGCTCGCCGGCAAGCTCAGGAAGACCTGAAGACCCGTTCGTTAAACCAAGGAGACCCGAATTGCTTTTTGAAAGAACACTCCGAGCCGCCGCGCTGGTCACGGCAACGGCGGCCTTCACTGTCACCTCCGGCGCGGCACTCGCGCAAAAGAAATACGACACCGGCGCTTCCGATACCGAGGTCAAGATCGGCAACATCATGCCGTATAGCGGGCCGGCGTCGGCCTACGGCATCATCGGCAAGACCGAAGAAGCCTATTTCAAGATGATCAACGACAAGGGCGGCATCAACGGCCGCAAGGTCAATTTCGTCACCTATGACGACGCCTATTCGCCGCCGAAGGCGGTCGAGCAGGTCCGCAAGCTGGTCGAGAGCGACGAGGTGCTGGCCGTGTTCAACCCGCTCGGTACACCCTCGAACACCGCGATCCAGAAATACCTCAACGCCAAGAAGATCCCGCAGCTGTTCGTCGCCACCGGCGCCACCAAGTGGAACGACCCGAAGAACTTCCCCTGGACCATGGGCTGGCAGCCGTCCTACCAGAGCGAAGCGCAGATCTACGCGAAGTGGCTGATGAAGGAGAAGCCGAACGCCAAGGTCGCGATCCTCTATCAGAACGATGATTTCGGCAAAGACTACCTCAAGGGCACCAAGGATGGCCTCGGCGCCAAGGCCTCGTCCATGATCATCCTGGAAGAGAGCTATGAGGTGTCCGAGCCGTCGATCGACGGCCACATCGTCAAGATCAAGGCCGCCAATCCCGACGTGCTGCTGATCTATGCCACGCCGAAATTCGCCGCGCAGACCATCAAGAAGACGGCCGAGCTCAGCTGGAAGCCGCTGCAGATCCTCACCAACGTGTCGATCTCGGTCGGCAGCGTGATGAAGCCGGCGGGCTTCGAGGCCGCGCAGGACGTGCTGTCGGCGGCCTATGCCAAGGACTCCACCGACCCGCAGTGGAACAACGACCCCGGCATGAAGAAGTGGAACGAGTTCGTCGACAAGTACATGCCCGGCGCCGACAAGACCGACACCGGCATGGTCTACGGCTACGGCGCAGCCTCGACGCTGGCCAAGGTGCTGGAAATGTGCGGTGACGATCTCACCCGCGCCAACCTGATGAAGCAGGCGGCCTCGTTGAAGGATTTTGCACCGGACACCCTGCTGCCCGGCGTCAAGATCAACACCAGCGCCACCGACTTCGCCCCGATCGCGCAGCTCCAGATGCAGCGCTTCAAGGGCGAGAAATGGGAACTCTTCGGCGAGATCATCAGCGGCGACGTCGCCTCCGAGTGACAAGCTGACGCGACAGTCCGAAACAAGAAGCCCCCGCGAACGATCGCGGGGGCTTTTTGTTGACGTCGGGCGCCAATCTTGTTCAATGCGCCGATCCGAGCCCGGGTAGGAGAACAATGACTGCCGTTCGTCTTCAGGTTGCGTCCCCGTGGGTCGCACTCGCGTTGTGCATTGCGATGACCGGCCCTGTGCTGGCGCAAAAGAAATACGACAGCGGCGCTTCCGATACCGAGATCAGAATAGGCAACATCATGCCCTATAGCGGGCCGGCCTCCGCCTATGCCGCGATCGGCAAGGCCGAGGAAGCCTATTTCAACAAGGTCAATGCCGAGGGCGGCATCAACGGCCGCAAGATCAAGTTCATCTCCTATGACGACGCCTATTCGCCGCCGAAGACGGTGGAGCAGGCGCGCAAGCTGGTCGAGAGCGACGGGGTGCTGCTGATCTTCGGCTCGCTCGGCACCTCCACCAACACCGCGATCCGCAAATACATGAACGAGAAGAAGGTGCCGCAATTGTTCGTGGCGAGCGGCGCCTCGAAGTGGAACGATCCCAAGCAGTATCCGTGGACGATGGGCTGGCAGCCGAGCTACGCCAGCGAGGCGCGCATCTACGCCAAGTACATCATGAAGGAGAAGCCGGACGCCAAGATCGGCGTGCTCTATCAGAACGACGATTTCGGCAAGGACTATCTGAAGGGCTTGAAGGACGGCCTCGGCGCGAAGGCGTCGATGATCGTGATGGAGGACGGCTACGACACCGCCGAGCCGGCGATCGACGAGCACGTCGTGAAGCTGAAGGCCTCGGATGCCGACGTCTTCATCAGCATCACCACACCGAAATTCGCGGCCCAGGCGATCAAGAAGGCGGCCGAGATCAACTGGCATCCGGTCCACATCATCTCCAACGTCTCGGCTTCCGTCGGCGGCGTGCTCGAGCCGGCGGGCATCGAGATCTCGCAAGGCATCCTGTCGGCGACCTACACCAAGGACGGCTCCGACCCGCAATGGAACTCCGATGACGGCATGAAGAAGTTCTATAACTTCATCGCGCAGTACGACCCCAAGGTCAACAAGCTCGATGCCGGCGTGGTGTTCGGCTATGCCGCGGCGCAGACCATGGTGAAGGTGCTTCAGATGTGCGGCGACGATCTCACCCGCGAGAACGTCATGAAGCAGGCGGCGAGCTTGAAGGATTTCGCGCCCGACACCTTGCTGCCGGGGATCAAGATCAACACCGCACCGGACAATTTCGCCCCGATCGAGCAGCTCCAGATGATGCGCTTCAAGGGCAAGAAATGGGAGCTGTTCGGCGACATCATCTCGAGCGACCACGGCCATTGAAGTCCATACAACTCTAGATCGCTCGTGACTGGTTAAACAACTCCAGACAGCTGCGCCGTCTCGCAATCGCACACGGGCGCGCGGCCGCCACTGACTACTAAAGACGCAGCCCCCGCGACGCCGTCGCGGGGGCTTTCTGTTGAAGGCACCTGCCAAATCGTATTGAATTGCGGCCGCGTCACCAAAAACAAGCAAGACAAGAAAAGGAAGCGCACACACACCAAGAAAATAGGGAGATTGGAATGCCCGCTGTCACCGGCAAACTTGCGGCCGCGTCACTGGCGCTCGCGCTCATTGCGGCCTCGACCTCCACTGCATCGGCCCAGAAGAAATACGATACCGGCGCCACCGACACCGAGATCAAGATCGGCAACATCATGCCCTACAGCGGACCGGCCTCCGCCTACGGCATCATCGGGCGGACCGAAACCGCCTATTTCAAGAAGATCAACGACGAGGGCGGCATCAACGGCCGCAAGATCAACTACATCTCTTACGACGACGCCTATTCGCCGCCGAAGACGGTGGAGCAGGCGCGCAAGCTGGTCGAGAGCGACGAGGTGCTGTTCATCTTCAACTCGCTCGGCACGCCGCCGAACTCGGCGATCCAGAAATACATGAACTCGAAGAAGGTGCCGCAGCTGTTCGTCGCCACCGGCGCCACCAAGTGGAACGATCCGCAGAACTTCCCGTGGACCATGGGCTGGCAGCCCAACTACCAGAGCGAGACGCAGATCTACGCGAAGTGGCTGCTCAAGAACAAGCCGGACGCCAAGATCGCCGTGCTCTACCAGAACGACGATTACGGCAAGGACTACCTCAAAGGCCTGAAGGACGGCCTCGGCTCGAAAGCGGCCTCGATGATCGTGATGGAGGAGAGCTACGAGACCTCCGAGCCGACCATCGACAACCACATCGTCAAGCTGAAATCGACCGGCGCCGACGTGTTCATGAACATCACGACGCCGAAATTCGCGGCGCAAGCGATCAAGAAGAATGCCGAGATCGGCTGGAAGCCGCTGCACTTCCTCAACAACGTCTCGGCCTCGGTCGGCAGCGTGATGAAGCCCGCCGGCTTCGAAAACGGCCAGGACATCATCTCGGCCGATTATCTCAAGGACGTGTCGGATCCGGAGTGGAACAACGATCCCGGCATGAAGGAATTCCTCGCCTTCATGACAAAATACTTCCCCGAAGGCGACAAGCTCGACAAGGGCACCATCGTCGGCTACGCCGTGGCGCAGACGCTGGTCCAGGTGCTGAAGCAATGCGGTGACAATCTCACCCGCGAGAACATCATGAAGCAGGCCGCCAGCCTGAAGGACTTCCGCACCGAGGCGCTGCTGCCGGGCATCCAGATCAACACCTCCGCGACCGACTTTGCGCCGATCAGCCAGCTCCGGCTCGAGAAGTTCAAGGGCGAGCGCTGGGAACTGTTCGGCGACGTGATCAGCGCCGACGTCGGCGGCTAAAGCGCGATGAGATCAGGATGAATCGTCATCGCGCTTTAGGTTGTTGTTTACGCATGATCTTTCCGGAAAACCGCTGCGCACTTTTCCGGATCATGCTTTAGCCGGACGACGCACGCGACGCTTCAAGCCCCCTGCGAGACGATCGCAGGGGGCTTTTGTTTGCGCGCCGATTATGATCACGCGATTGCACAATCGAATGATGGTAAAGCCTGCTTACGCTTTGGCGCCCGATGCGCTAGGCATGTGAACGGCGTTCGCCGCCAGCCTGTTCTGTCCGCTTAGGGCTTTTCGTCATGACCGACCGACGTCCCCTGCTCCGCGCGCTCTACGACGCCGCCGTTGCCGCCGCCCATCCGAGCACGATCCTGGCGCCGCATCTGCGCCCCCTGCCGAAGGGGCGCGTGATCTGCCTTGCCGCCGGCAAGGGCGCCGGCGCGATGGCCGCCGCGGCGGAGCGGCATTATCTCGACACGCTGGGGCTGGCGCCGGAGCGCCTCGTCGGCATCGCCACCACGCGGCACGGCTACGGCGTGCCGACGCGCCGCATCCGCGTGGTCGAGGCCGGCCATCCCGTGCCGGACGAAGCTGGCCTCAAGGGCGCGGCCGACACGCTCGCGCTCGCGAGCGAGGCCGGCCCCGATGATCTGCTGCTGGTGCTGCTCACCGGCGGCGGCTCGGCGAACTGGATCGCGCCGGTGGACGGCATCAGCTTTGCGCAGAAGCAGGCGGTCAACAAGGCGCTGCTGCGCTCCGGCGCGCCGATCGGCGAGATGAACACGGTGCGCAAGCATCTGTCGCGCATCAAGGGCGGGCGGCTGGCGCGCGCCGGCAAGAATGCCGCCGAGATCGTCACGCTCGCGATCTCCGACGTGCCGCATGACGATCCCTCCGCGATCGCCTCCGGTCCCACCGTGCCCGATCCGACCACGCTGGCGGATGCGCGCGCGATCGTGGCGAAATACAAGCTCGCCATCGACGATGCCGTCCGCCGCGCGCTTGACGATCCCGCCAACGAAAGCTGCAAGGCTGATGATGCCGCCTTCGCGCGCGCGACGTTCGAGCTGATCGCGCGTCCCAAGCAGTCGCTCGACGCGGCGGTGAAGCTTGCGCAAGAAGCCGGCTACGAGACCATCGATCTCGGCGCCGACCTCGAGGGCGAAGCCCGCGAGGTCGCGGCCGAGCACGCCAAGCTCGCGCTTCAAGCCCGCGCGCGAGGCAAACGCGTCGCGATCCTCTCCGGCGGCGAGCTCACGGTCACCGTGCGCGGCAATGGCCGTGGCGGCCCCAACCAGGAATATGCGCTGGCGCTCGCCGACCTGCTGCAAGACACGCCTGACATCGCGGCGCTCGCCGGCGACACCGACGGCGCCGATGGCGGCGCCGGCCACCCGACCGATCCCGCCGGCGCGCTGATCGATGCGGCGACGTTTGCCAAGATGAAGGCGCTGGGGCTTCAGGCGCAGGCCTCTCTCGACAACAACGATGCCACCACGTTCTTCGAGGCTACGGGGGATCTCTTGCAGCCGGGCCCGACGCTGACCAACGTCAACGACATCCGTGTGATCCTGGTGGATTAGGCGCGCCCTGTTCGACGCCACCGCGGCCTGACCCGGCTTACCGCTTGCCGCTGACGTGCTCCAGCAGTGCAAGCAGGCCCTTCAACAGGTCCGTCGGCGACGGCGGGCAGCCCTTGATGTGCAGATCCACCGGAATGGTCTCGGACACGCCGCCAACGCAGGCGTAGCTGCCTCTGAAAAGACCGCCATCGATAGCGCAGCCGCCGACCGCGACGACCCATTTCGGATCGGGCGTCGCATTGTACGTCCGCTCGAGCGCCTGTCGCATGTTTTTCGTCACCGGACCCGTGACCAGCAGCACGTCGGCATGGCGTGGCGATGCGACGAAGCGCAGGCCGAAACGTTCGACGTCGTAGAAGGCGTTGGACAGCGCGTGGATCTCCAGTTCGCAGCCGTTGCAGGACCCGGCATCGACCTCGCGAATGGCAAGAGAACGCCCCAGCGTGGCCTGGGCAGCGCGATCGACTTTCGCGGCGAGCTCGGCCAGTGCCGAATCGTCCGGCGCCGGCGCGGGCTCCGTCAGCGAACCATAGGTGAGGCTTTCGAGCAGGGTCTTGCGCATGGCTTAGAGGTCCGCGCCAGAATAGGAACAGTTGAACGACTTATTGCAGAGCGGGAAGTCGGCAATGATGTTGCCCTCGATTGCGGTCTCCAGCAGCGGCCACTGGAACCACGACGCATCGCGCAGATGGCAGCGTTCGACGCGCAACTCGCCATCGAGCCGCAGCCACGCCAGAACGTCGCCGCGGAAGGCCTCCGTCAGCGCCAGACCTTCGCATCCGCCGCGCCCTGCCGGCGGTGCGTTCCTGATCTCGCCTGGCTCCATCAGGTCGAGCATCTGCGCGATCAGTTCGACGCTCTGCTCGACCTCGCGGATGCGGATCCAGACCCGCGCGTTGACATCGCCGGCTTCCAGCACCGGCACCTCGAACGACAATTGATCGTAGGGCGCGTAAGCAAACGTGCGGCGTGCATCGAAATCGCGGCCCGAGGCACGGCCGACATAGCCGCCGGCGCCGAACTGCCGCGCATAGTCCGCCTTCACGATCCCGGTCGTGACGGTGCGGTCCTGCAAGGATGCGGTGTTGTCGTAGAGCTCGATCAGGCGCGGAAATACCTTTCGGATCTCGGCGAGCAGAGCCCGCATGGCGGGGATGCCGTCCGCCGAGACGTCGCGCGCCACGCCGCCGGGTACGATGACGTCCATCATCAGGCGATGACCGAAGGCCGTGTCCGCCGCCCGCAGGCAGCGCTCGCGCAAGATGCCGGTCTGGGCGTGCATCAGCGCAAAGGACGCGTCATTACAGATCGCGCCGATATCGCCGAAATGATTGGCGAGCCGCTCGACTTCCGCCATCAGCGCCCGCAAAAAGATCGCGCGCCGCGGCACCTGGATGTCGAGCGCCGCTTCCGCCGCGCGGGCAAAGGCGAAGGCGTAGGCCACCGCGCTGTCGCCGGAGGTACGGTTGGCGAGCTTTGCCGCGGCCTCGAGATTCGCGCCTTGCATCAGCAACTCGATGCCCTTGTGGGTGTAGCCGAGCCACTGCTCCAGCCGCACCACATGCTCGCCATTGGCGGTGAAGCGGAAATGGCCGGGCTCGATGATCCCGGCATGGACGGGGCCGACCGCCACCTGGTGTAACGCCTCACCCTCGGCCGGCAGGAACTGGTACGGCCGCACCTCGCGCGATGCGTTACGGCCGGAGAGCGGATAGGATTGGCCCCAGGCATCGTGATCGAGCCATGGCCGCAGATCGTCGGCGGCACTTGGAACAAGCCCGAACAGATCATGGATGGTCCGTTCCAGCCGTAGCGCGGGCAGATGACGGCTGGCGACGCTTGGAAATGCGCCGGCCGTACACTCGTAGGTGACGACCGCGACATCGGCCGAGCCGCCATCGAGCAGCGCCAGATGCACTGCGGCTGGCTCGCCCCAGAAGCCAAGCAGTGTGAGGCCTCCCTCGACCAGTCGATCGATCGCGGCCTGCCAGCCCGCCTCCGTCACGACCGCGCGCGGCCAGGGCCGGTGCGACAAGATCGCATTGACATGGGGGATGCTGTCGAGGATGCCCATCGCTTACCCCAGGAGCTTCGCGACGTTCTGGAAGCCGGTGACCAGCACCGGCGGCAGATAGATGCCGGCCATCATGACCAATCCGAGGTGCGTGAACATTGGCACATAGGAGGCCTCCGCGGGCGCCGTCTTGCCTTTAGGCTCGCCGAACATCACCGCGCCGATCCGCAAGACAAGCCCGCCGAGCGCGATGATGATGCCGAGCACCAGGATCACCGTCAGCCAGGGCGCGCGGGCGAAGGTCGAGCTCACCACCAGAAACTCGCTCATGAAGATGCCGAGCGGCGGCAGCCCGACGATGGCGATGACGCCGAGCATCAGGCCCCATCCGAGCACGGGATTGGTCACCGTGAGCCCGCCGATGTCAGCGATCTTCTGTGTGCCCTTGACCTGTGCGATGTGGCCCACCGCGAAGAAGATTGCCGACTTGGTCAGCGAATGCATGATCATGTGCAACAGCCCTGCGAAATTCGCGAGCGGCCCGCCCATGCCGAAGGCGAAGACGATGATGCCCATATGCTCGATCGAGGAATAGGCAAACATCCGCTTGATGTCGCGGCGCCGGTACAGCATCAGCGCGGCGAAGATCACCGAGATCAGACCCATGGTCACCATCAGTGGACCCGGCGTGATCGCCGCGGAGTTGACCGCGAGCATCATCTTGAAGCGCAGGAGCGCATAGAGCGCGACATTGAGCAACAGGCCGGACAGCACCGCCGAGATCGGCGTCGGGCCCTCGGCATGCGCATCCGGCAGCCAAGCGTGCAGCGGTGCGAGACCGACCTTGGTGCCGTAGCCGAGCAGGAGGAAGACGAAGGCGACGTTGAGCAACGCCGAGTCGAACTGTGCGGCGTGCTTCACCAGCACCGTCCACACCATGCCGTCCATCCCCTCGCCCACCACGGGGCGCGCCGCCATATAGACCAGGATCGTCCCGAACAGCGCGAGCGCGATGCCGACGCTTCCGAGGATGAAATATTTCCAGGCCGCCTCCAGCGCCTCATGGGTGCGGTAGATGCCGACCATCAGCACGGTCGTCAGCGTCGCCATCTCGATCGCGACCCACATCAGGCCGATATTGTTGGCGATCAGCGCGAGGTTCATCGCGAACATCAGCATCTGGTACATCGCGTGATAGAAGCGCAGGAAGGCCGGCGTCAGCCGCCCGATCTCGATCTCGTGATGGATGTAGCTCGCGCTGAACACCGATGTCGTGAAGCCGACGAAGGTCGTCAGCACGATGAAGACCTTGTTGAGGTCGTCAAGCAGCAGATATTGTCCCGACGTCGTCTCGATCACGAACAGCAACAGCGAGGTGAGGAACGTCGCGAGCGCCGCAACGACGTTGAGCTTCGCCGTCAGCAGGTAGCCTGGCAGGATCGCGAGCAGCGTGGCCGAGATGGCCGGGATCAGGAGGATCGCACCGAGCGCATCGATCGTCATCGCCGCTCTCCCCTGAAGCGATCGAGCGCCTGCACGTCCACGCTGTCAAAACGCTCGCGGATGCGGAACAGGAAGATGCCGATCACGATGAAGGCGATCAGCACCGAGAAGGCGACGCTGATCTCGACCACCAGCGGCATGCCTTTCGCGCCGGTTGCCGCCAGCACCAGCCCGTTCTCCAGCGACATGAAGCCGACGACCTGGCTCACCGCGTTGCGCCGCGTCACCATGATCAGGAGCCCCAGCAGCACCACAGACAACGCAAAGGCAAGGTCCTCGCGCGCCAGCGCGTCGGCACCCGGGGTAACGCGCAGCATCACCACCATCGACAGCGCGACGAGCCCGATGCCGGCCATCATGGTCAGCCCGATGCTGATCACGTTCTCGATCTCGCGGTGGATGCCGAGCCGCTTGATGATCCGGTGCAGCGCGACCGGGATGATGATGGCCTTGAAGACCAGTGCGATCAGCGCCGTGACATAGAGATGCGGCGCGTGCTGCACATAGGCCTGCCAGGCGACCGACAGCGCCAGCACGCCGGCGTGCAGCGCATAGACGTTGAGCAGCGCATAGAGCCGGTCCTGGTAGAGCATCATGAAACTTGCCAGCACGAGAGACCCGGCGAGCAGATGCGCGATATCGAATTGCAGGCTGCTCATCACTAGAGACTCCCGGACACAAAGCGCAACAGGGTGGCAAGCAGCGCCAGCATCAGCGCCGCGCCCAGGAACTCGGGGATCCTGAATACCCGCATCTTGGCGATCGACGTCTCGAAGACGGCGAGCAGGAAGCCGAGGACCACGAGCTTGCCGAGATAGAGCAGCGCACCAAGGCTCAATCTCGCAACGCTTGCATCCGCTGTCGCCGTTCCCCAGGGCAGGAACACGCAGGCGATCAGTGAAACATAGAGCAGGAGCTTGAGCTGCGACGACAGGTCGACCAGCGCGAGATGCCGCGCCGAATATTCCAGCACCATGGCCTCGTGCACCATGGTGAGTTCGAGATGGGTGGCCGGATTGTCGACGGGGATGCGGGCATTCTCCGCCAGCGCCACGACGGTCAGCGCGACGAAGGCCATGCCAAGCGACACGCGCAGGCCGACCGCGTCCGAGCCCATGAATTCGGCGACGTAGGCGAGCTGGGTTGAGCCCGCGATCATCGCGACCGAGAAGACGGTGATCAGCATTGCAGGCTCGGCGAGCGATGCGATCATCACCTCGCGACTGGAGCCGATGCCGCCGAAGGCGGTGCCGACGTCCATGCCGGCGAGCGCCTGGAAGAAACGCGCGCTGCCGAGCAGTGCGATGATCGCGATAAGGTCGGCGGTCCACGAGAACAGGAGCCCGCTGCCGAAGGTCGGCACCAGCGAGGCCGCGACCCAGGTGCCTGCGAACATCAGATAGGGAATGACGCGGAACAGCCAAGAGGCGTTGTCTGCCAGCACGACGTCCTTGCGCATCAGGCGGATGAGATCTCGATAGGGCTGCAGGAGCGGCGGACCGCGCCGACGCAACAGCCGCGCCTTCACCTTGCGGACGAAGCCGGTGAGCAATGGCGCAAGCAGCAGCACGAGGCACATCTGGACGCCTTGCGAGAGGATGTCGCGAAGCGTGGTCATAGCGCCACCACCAGGAGCAGCACGATCAACGCGGCGAAAACGAGCGTCAGATAGCGGCGGATGGTGAGGAATTGCAGCAGATTGATGCGCTCGGTCACAACGCCGATCACCTTGGCGATCGGTGCGTAGAGCGCATCCCAGATCAGGTCGCGCATGTCGACGGTGAGCCGTGCCGGCGCGGGCGACAGGGGCTGCGGCATCTCGCCGATCTCGCGCGCAGCGAAGATCACGCTGCCGAACACGCGGCGGATCGGCTGCGAGAAGCTGGAGGCGGAGTATTGGATCGCGGGGTTCGAATCCGGATAGCCGCAATCCCAGGCCGGTGCGCGACGCAAGCGATCCGACGCGAGGCGATGAATGGCGGTGGCTGCGGCCATGCCGCTGAGCGCTGCAAACAGAAACACCAAGAGGCCGTTATAGGAGCTGCGGCTCTCCGCGATCGGAACGATGGTCAGCCACTCCAGTCCAGTCTGGTGCGGCATGACGTTGCCGACCATAGCCTTGCTCACCGGCGCGAGCGCGTCGATGAAGAGGCCGGGCAGGATGCCGGCGACGAGGCAGAGAGCGGCTAGCGCGAACATGGCGGAGAGCGAGAAGAGATCGGTCTCGTGCGCGGATGCGGCAACATCCGAACGGGGACGGCCGAGGAAGCTGACACCGTAGAGTTTGACGAAACACGCCGCGGCGAAAGCAGCGGCGAGCGCCAGCAGTCCGCCGACTGCCGGGACGATCAACTTCAGTCCCCAGTTCGGCAGTTGCGGTGAGAGCAGGATCGCCTGGAAGGTCAGCCATTCCGAAACGAAGCCGTTGAACGGCGGCAATGCCGAGATCGCGACGCAGCCGACCAGCACCGCGAACGCCGTCTTCGGCATGCGATGGATCAACCCGCCGAGCTTCTCCATGTCGCGCTCGCCGGTGACTTCCAGCACGGCGCCGGCGCCAAAGAACAACAGGCTCTTGAATAGCGCGTGATTGAAGACGTGCAGCAGCGCCGCAGTGAAGGCGAGCGCGGCCACCCAATCGAGCCCCTGGGCCTTGAAGGCGAGCGCCAGCCCGAGGCCGGTGAAGATGATGCCGATATTCTCGATGGTCGAATAGGCGAGTACGCGCTTGATGTCGCGCTGCATCAGCGCATAGAGCACACCTAGCGTCGCGGTCGGCCCGCCAACCAAGAGTACCACCACGCTCCACCACCACACCGGTTCGGGCAGAAGATCAAAGACGATACGCGCGAAGCCGTAGACGGCGACCTTGGTCATGACGCCGCTCATGAGGCCGGAGACGTGGCTGGGCGCGGCGGGATGGGCGAGCGGCAGCCAAGCGTGTAGCGGCACCAGGCCAGCCTTGGAGCCGGCACCCAGCAGCACGAGGATCACCACCATGCCGGTCAGCGCAGCGGAAGGATGCGAGGCTCGGATCGCATCGAAATCGTAACCGGCGCCGCTCGCGAGCAGGCCGAAGGCGAGCAGCAGCGCCAGCGTGCCGAAACTTGCCATCAGAAGATAGACATAGCCGGCGCGGACATTCCCGGCCTCCCGGTGATGCGACACCACCATCGCCCAGGAGCTCAGCGACATGAATTCCCAGGCGACCAGGAAGCTGAAGGCATCGTTTGCCAGCACGACGACGTTCATCGCCGCGAGATAGGCAGGATAGAACGGTAGCACGCGGCCTGGGGAGTCCTCGTGCCTGGAGTAGCCGAGCGCGAACAGGCTCGCAGCGGCGCCGCCGAGATTGACGACGACGAGGAAGAAGGCGGACAGTGCATCGAGCCGGAAATGGGCACCGAGCCAGGGCAGGCCGATCGGCAGTGTCGCGCTCAACACGGGATGGGCGGGATCGAGCAAATGAAGGAGCACGGTAGCGCAGAGCGCCGCAGTGATGACGAGGCAGGCGCCATACAGCACGACCGAGCCGCGCGGGCGCATCGACAGCACGATTCCAGCCGGCGCCAGCACCAGCAGAGCCGCCACTGACCATAGCGCCACGGCGATCATGGCCGCTCCTCGATCATGATTTGCGCGCGCGTCGCCATCGCTATTGGCCGCCGGCGCTCGGTCGCGGAGACTTCAGCCGCACACCGCGCCCCCCGGAACTCGACGCCGCCCCCTCGGCGATCAACTCGATGCCGGCAACTGACAGCCCCTCGACCAGCTTCACCAGGGAATCGACATTGCCGCGGATCACCCCTTCGGAGGCTTCCATGCGCTGAATCGTTGGCAGCGACAGCGAACAGAGCTGCGCGAGTTCGCGCTGGTCAATCCTGAGCAAGGCACGGGCGGCACGAAGCTGCGCGGCGGTGATCACGGGGCGAATGTCCGTGGCAGTTACAGGGATCAACTTACCAAGCTTAGGGCGCGCAAAATGACGTTTCAAGCGTCATTTTCTATATGCGACGCATCATTGCGTTCGAGGCCCTCGAAGCTCGCGCCCTCGCGCTAATTCAAGCCCGGGCATGACAACCGCGCGAATGCGGCGCGAGCTTCCGCGGTCGCGCTCGCACGCACCCAAGAATGATTGGTCCGCCTCAAAACTCGTTCGCGATCTTCGATAGCATTTCCAGCAGGGCCTCGCGGTTGGCTTGCCCGAGCAACTCGTTCAGCCGCGCCTCGTGCTTGGTGGCGACGAGCTTCTTCGCCCGCGTCAGCACGGCCTTGCCCTTGTCGGTCAGGACCAGGATGTGCGAGCGGCGGTCGTTGGTGGAGCGGATCCGCGCGCAGAGGTCGCGGCTCTCCAGATTGTCGAGCATGGCCACGAAGTTCGGCCGGAGGATGCCGAGGGTCGAGGCGATCTCGGTCTGGTTACGGCCGGGGTTCTTGTCCACCAGCAGCAGCACCGAGAACTGCGCCGGCGTCAGCTGGAGCGAGGCCATGCAGCGCAAGAAGTTCTCGAACACCTTGAGCTGCGCCCGCTTCAGGACATAGCCGAGCTGCTCGGAGAGCTCGCCGAGCTGGAGGGCCTCGGCCTGCGGCTCGGCCGCGTCCTTGCGGCCCTTGGCCGCGTCGGTGGCCTTTTCGGAAGACTTTTCAGCGGTTTTGGAAACGGTCATCGCCTCTTGCTCGTAATCCCGCTAAATTCAGGACGGGTCGTTTCCCGCCCTTGAAGTTATATTTGATAATTGTTATGGACCATATCAAATATCGTCAGCGTATTTCAATGGCTGTGTGGGGACCATCCACCGCAATTGCGGAGGCCGGTCCTCGATCTTGAGGGGGAGCGTCCGGTCTTGAACACCACTATCATGCTGTTCCTGGTGCAGGACGGCATCACCAATGGCGCGATCTACGCGCTGCTCGGCCTCGCCCTGGTGCTGGTGTTCGCCGTCACCCGCGTCATCCTCATTCCTCAGGGCGAGTTCGTCACCTATGGCGCGCTGACCTATGCTTCGCTCGCCGCCGGCCAGATGCCGGGCACGGCGAAGCTGGCGCTGGCGCTGGGCATCGGCGCCTTCGCCTTCGACCTGTTCGTGGCGCGCAAGGCGCTGCACGGTCGGCTCATCGTGCGCAGCCTCCTCACCAACGTCGTGCTGCCGGCCATCGTGCTGGCGCTGACGATTTACTTCGCCGCCCAGAAGCCGCCGGTCGCCATCTGCATCGCGCTCGCGCTGGTGATCGTGGCGATGATCGGCGTCTATCTCTACCGCATCGCGTTCCAGCCGCTGGCGCACACCTCGGTGCTGGTGCTGCTGATCGCCTCGGTAGGCGTCCATCTCGCGCTGCAGGGCCTCGGCCTGTTGTTCTTCGGCGCCGAAGGCCAGCGCGGACCTGCGGTGCTCTCAGGCGCCTTCACCGCCGGCGCGCTGCGCTTCACCGGCCAGAGCATCACCGTCTACGCCATCACCATCGCCTTCATCGTCGGTCTCTGGCTGTTTTTCGGCCTGACACTCTACGGCAAGGCGCTGCGCGCGACCGCCGTGAACCGGCTGGGAGCGCGACTCGCCGGCATCCGCACCACGCTGTCGGGGCAGATCGCCTTCCTGCTCGCCTCCGTCATCGGCGCGCTGTCGGGCATCATGATCGTGCCGATCACGACGCTCTACTACGACTCGGGCTTCCTGATCGGCCTCAAGGGCTTCGTCGCCGCGATCATCGGCGGGCTCGTCAGCTATCCCCTCACCGCCGTCGCGGCGCTGGTCGTCGGCATCGTCGAGGCGTTCTCGTCCTTCTATGCCTCCAACTACAAGGAAGTGATCGTTTTCATGCTGCTGATCCCCGTGCTGCTGCTGCGCTCGCTCGCCGCGCCCGCGGTCGAGGAAGAGAAGGACTGACGCGCATGCAGAGCCGGCTTCCCATTCTCGTCTTTGCACTGGTCATGGCGGCAATTCCATTCGTCCCTGGCATGCCGCCGTTCTGGATCGTGCTGCTCGACAACATCGGCCTTGCCGCCCTGGTCGCGATGGGCCTCGTGCTGCTCACCGGCGTCGGCGGCCTCACCTCGTTCGGTCAGGCCGCCTTCGTCGGCTTCGGCGCCTACACCACGGCGGTGCTGACGACGACCTATGGCCTGTCGCCGTGGCTGACGCTGCCGCTGTCGCTCGTGGTCAGCGGATCGCTGGCGGTGTTGCTCGGGCTGATCACCGTCCGCCTCTCCGGGCACTATCTGCCGCTCGGCACGCTCGCCTGGGGGCTCGGCCTGTTCTACCTGTTCAGCAAGCTGGAGTTTCTCGGCCGTAACGACGGCATCTCGGCGATCCCGCCGCTGTCGGTCGGCACGTTCAAGATGCTGTCGCCCGGCTCGATCTATTACGCGATCTGGGTCGCCGTGATCGTCTCGGCGCTTCTGACCATGAACCTGCTGGACTCCCGCACCGGCCGCGCCATCCGCGCGCTGCGGCGCGGTCATGTCGCGGCGGAAGCTTTCGGCGTGCACACGCCGCGCGCCAAGCTCCTGGTGTTCATCCATGCCGCGGTGCTCGCCGGCCTCTCCGGGTGGCTCTACGCCCATCTCCAGCGCGCGGTGAACCCGACACCGTTCGGTGCGCAGGCCGGCATCGAATATCTCTTCATCGCGGTGGTCGGCGGCGCCGGCTACGTCTGGGGTGGCGTGCTGGGCGCGGCGATCGTCGTGGTGCTGAAGGAGGTGCTGCAAAGCTATTTGCCGCTGATCCTGCCGGGCTCCGGCCAGGTCGAGACCATCGTGTTCGGCATCATGCTGGTGGCGCTGCTGCAGCTCGCGCCCGGCGGCGTGTGGCCCTGGCTGATGTCGTTCCTGCCCGAGCGCAGCGGTGGCAAGAAGCCCGACACCTCGTTGAAGCTGGAGCACCGCCCGCGCTCGTCCGGCGAGTCCCGCATCCTCCTTCAGGTCGAGAAGGCGCGAAAACAGTTCGGCGGCGTGGTTGCGGTCAACAACGTCTCCTTCGACGTCCAGGCCCGCGAGATCGTCGCGCTGATCGGCCCGAACGGCGCCGGCAAGAGCACGACCTTCAACCTGATCACCGGCGTGTTGTCGGCTACATCAGGCTCGATCTCGGTGCTCGGCAGGAAAGTCGACAAGGCGCCGCCGCAGGAAATCGTCAAGCTCGGCATCAGCAGGACCTTTCAGCATGTGAAGCTGGTGCCTGACATGACCGTGCTGGAGAATGTCGCGATCGGCGCGCATCTGCGCGGCCATTCCGGACCCGTTTCCTCGATGCTGCGGCTCGACCGCGCCGACGAGGCAAAGCTGATCGCCGAGGCCGCCCGCCAGATCGAGCGCGTCGGCCTTGCCGACCAGATGCACCAGCTGGCGGGCTCGCTGTCGCTCGGCCAGCAGCGCATCGTCGAGATCGCCCGCGCGCTCTGCGTCGATCCGATGCTGCTGCTGCTCGACGAGCCGGCCGCTGGCCTACGCCACATGGAGAAGCAGCGGCTCGCGACGCTCTTGCGCGAGCTGCGCGACGGCGGCATGAGCGTGCTTCTGGTCGAGCACGACATGGGCTTTGTGATGAACCTCGCCGACCGCATCGTGGTGCTCGATTTCGGCACCAAGATCGCGGAAGGCACGCCCGCCACGATCAAGACCAATCCCGAAGTCATCAAGGCCTATCTCGGAGTGGCGGCATGAGCGCCCTGTTGTCCGTCACCGACGCGCATGTGTCTTACGGCAAGGTCGAAGCCGTGCGCTCGGTCTCGCTCGAGGTCGGCGCCAACCAGATCGTCACCATCGTCGGCGCCAACGGCGCCGGCAAGACCACGCTGCTCTCGGCCATCATGGGCATCCTGCCGCTGAAGGGCCGCGTCGCCTTTGCGGGCCAGGATCTCGCCCGCCTCGACATCGAGGATCGCGTCGCGATGGGGCTTGGCCTCGTGCCGGAACACCGCGAATTGTTCGTGACCATGAATGTCGAGGACAATCTCGAGCTCGGCGCGTTCCGGATCGAGAAGAGCAGGGCGAAGACCTCGATCGAGCGGATCTACACGCTGTTTCCGCGCCTGAAGGAGCGCCGCAAGCAGCTCGCCGGCACCTTGTCCGGTGGCGAGCAGCAGATGCTGGCGATGGGGCGTGCGCTGATGGGCGAACCAAAGCTCCTGATGCTGGACGAGCCGAGCCTCGGCCTTGCCCCGATCATCGTCGCCGACATCTTCCGTATCGTCACCGAGCTGCGGGCTGCCGGCGTCTCGGTGCTGCTGGTCGAGCAGAACGCGCAGGCCGCGCTGAAGATCGCGGACCATGCCTATGTGATGGAGCTCGGCGAGTTCGTGCTGAGCGGCAAGGCCAGCGACATCGCCGCGAACGAACGGGTGGCGGCGAGCTATCTCGGCTTCCAGCACGAAGCCGCGAGTGTGATCTGATTTCGCGGCCGACTCTTCTTCCCTTCTCCCCTTGCGGGAGAAGGTGGCGCGAAGCGCCGGATGAGGGGTTCTTTCCGCTCGCCACTGTGTTTGTGAGGATAGAGACCCCTCACCCGTCTCGTCGCTACGCGACGAGCCACCCTCTCCCGCAAGGGGAGAGGGTGCACCGAGCAAGCCGCTCTAGCTTTCGTTAGCGGATGGACTCGCCTTCCCCTTCAGCGCCGCGACCTCCGCCTCAAGCTCGGCGATCCGCTGATCCCGCGCCGCGAGTGCCGCTGCAACATCCGGCGCATCAAACTTCTGCGGGATGTGCTGCGGGCAGTTGGTGTCCCAGGCTGCGATCTTGAACAGGATCACCTGCTCCGGCCTCGCGCGGTAACCCTTCGGCATCAGGGCCGTCATCAGCGCCTCGTCGTCCTCGACCACGCGCGCCTCGCCCCAGATCTTCACCCTCCGGCGATGGGCGTAGTCCATGACGAAGATGTAGGCCTTGGGATTCTCGGACAGGTTTCCTTGGGTGATGTACTGCCGGTTGCCGGCGTAATCGGCGAAGGCGAGCGTCTGCTTGTCCAGCACCTTGAGAAAGCCCTTGGGCCCGCCGCGGTGCTGGATGTAGGGCTGGCCGTCGGCCGAGGCCGTCGCAAAATAGAAGCTGTTGGCGTCAGCCAGGAACGCCGCGAGGTTCTCGTCGACCTCGGTGCGCCATCCCCGCTGCTCGGCATGGGCATAGCCCTCGCGCGATCCCTTTCGGGTCTGGATCGATTTCACGGCCGGCGAGAAGGCGACGTCGCTGGCATAGGTGTGGACTGCGGTCATCGGAACATCTCCTGAAATTCCGGCGCATTTTCTGCGTCTTTCGGTGACTAAAATGGACCTTCCGGCGATTAAAACAATCTCGCCGCTTGACACCTCATCATTGCGTAATATGCAATAATGCCATGGACCGCCTTGAGGCCATGCACGTCTTCGTCACCGTCGCCGATCTGCGTGGCTTTGCGCCGGCGGCGCGAAAACTGCGGCTGTCGCCCTCGGCGGTGACGCGGCTGATCGCGGCGCTGGAGGAGCATCTCGGCGCCCGGTTGCTGCAACGGACCACGCGGCAGGTGCGGCTGACCGATGTCGGCACGCGCTATCTGGAGCGCGCGCGGCGCATCCTCGCCGATGTCGAGGAGGCCGACGGCTCGGCGCAGGAGGAGCGCAACCGGCCGAGCGGACGCCTCGTGGTGTCGGCGCCGGTCGGCTTCGGCCGGCTGCATGTCGGACCGGTCATGACCGAATATCTGAAACGCTATCCAGAGATCGCTTGCGAGCTCCGACTGTCTGATAATCTCGTCAATCTCGTCGAGGACGCGGTCGACGCCGCCGTGCGCATCGGCCATCTCGCGGATTCCTCGCTGGTTGCGCGCCAGGTCGGCGAGATGCGGCGCCTCGTGGTGGCCGCGCCGGGCTATCTCAAACGCCATGGCGAGCCGAAGACGCCGGAGGCGCTGCCCGACCATCAGACCATCCAGTTCGGCCCGTCGGCCGGCTGGCGCTTCGAGCAGGACGGCCGCGAGATCGAGGTGACTCCGTCGCCCCGCTTCACCAGCAACAGCGCCGACGCAGCGCTGCAATATGCCGAGGCCGGCGGCGGCGTGACGCGCGTGCTGGCGTATCAGGCCGCCGAAGGCCTGAAGCGCGGGCGGCTCAAAATCGTACTGGCGAAATACGAGCAGCCGGCGCTGCCGGTCCACATCGTCTACCCGACCTCGCGCCTGCTCTCGGCCAAGGTGCGCGCGTTCATCGATCTCGTGGTGGAGACGGCGGAGTGGCGGTTTGGGTGAGGTCTCGTGTCCCGGACGCGCTGCAACGCGTAGCGTTGCTGCGCAGAGCCGGGACCCAGGAGGCCACGCCGTAAGCTGCGGATGGATGGGCCCCGGCTCTGCAGCGCACCGCACCGGACGATGCTACGCATCGCCGGGAGCGCTGCGCCGCGTGCGGGGCACGAGACCGGCTACCCCGGCTTCGGCACCACCCTAAACGTCCCGCTGGCGCGCGCGATCACGACGTCGTCGGCTTTCACCAGGGCTTGCGCGAAGCAGATCGTCTTGCCGGTCTTGATCACATCGCTCTCGATCGAACACCACTGGCCGATCTCGGCGGAGCCGACGAAATCGACCGAGAGCGAGACCGTCACGAATGACGTGGTCCAGCCCGTCGCCTGTGCGCAGCTATAGCCCATCGCGTTGTCGGCGAGCGCCGTGATGAGGCCGCCATGGATCAGGCCGCGCCCGTTGGTGTGCGGCTTCGCCAGCCGCAGGCCGATGATGACGGCCTTGTCGGTTTTCTTCGCGTATAGCGGCTCCCAGGGTTCGGTGAGCGGGCTCTTGCGGAACAGCGGCTCGAAGCCGTCGGGGATGTCGGTGGAGGTCATGACTGTCTCGCGTGTCGTTGGCTGCCGCCATTGAACGCGATGTGGATGACAGTTTCACCGCCTACAAAGTTTTAAACGGGATTTGCGCGGGTGTTTGAAATGGATAGCACCGCAATGACAGCGCCGTAGGGTGGGCAAAGGCGCGAAGCGCCGTGCCCACGATCTTCCCATCATTACGAAAGCTCGTGGGCACGCTTCGCTTTGCCCACCCTACGGCACCGACTGTGCCGCTCTAAAATGGCAGGCCCACGTAGTTCTCCGACAGCGAGGTCATGGCGGCTTGCGACTGCGTGACGTAATCGAGCTCGGCGAGCTGGATCCGTGCGCCGATGGTGCCGGTGTCGGGGAATTTGTGCAGCATCGACGTCATCCACCAGGAGAAGCGCACGGCCT
Source organism: Bradyrhizobium sp. CB2312 (assembly GCF_029714425.1). Classification (NCBI taxonomy): domain Bacteria; kingdom Pseudomonadati; phylum Pseudomonadota; class Alphaproteobacteria; order Hyphomicrobiales; family Nitrobacteraceae; genus Bradyrhizobium; species Bradyrhizobium sp. CB2312. Next base: position 9,186,745 of record NZ_CP121668.1, read on the forward strand.
TCCAGACCCGCGCCAGCGCCGTGGCGGAATAGGCGTCGATGCCGGCGCTGGATTTCTCGTCATAGAACTCGCGCAGCGCGCTGGACAAATAATGCGCATCGCTGGCCGCCAGATTCAGGCCCTTGGCGCCGGTCGGCGGCACGATATGGGCAGCGTCGCCGCACAGGAACATCTTGCCGAAGCGCATCGGCTCGGCGACGAAGCTGCGCAAGGGCGCGATGCTCTTCTCGATCGACGGGCCCGTGACGAGACTGTCGGCCGCCTCCTGGTCGAGCCGGCTCTTCAATTCGTCCCAGAAGCGGTCGTCCGGCCACTGGTCGACATGGTCGTCGAGCGAGCACTGCACGTAATAGCGGCTACGCTTCATGGAGCGCATGGTGCAGAGCGCGAAGCCGCGGGCGTGGTTGGAATAGATCAACTCATGGCTGACCGGCGGCGTCTCGGAGAGGATACCGAGCCAACCGAACGGATAGACCCGCTCGAACTCCTCGATCGCGGAGGCCGGCACGCTGGCGCGGCTAACGCCATGAAAACCGTCGCAGCCGGCGATGAAATCGCAATCGAGGGTATGGGTGACGCCGTCCTTCACATAGGTTACGCGCGGGTGACCGCCGTCGAAATCATGCGGCCGCACGTCCCTGGCTTCATAGACCGACACAAGACCGGCGGCCTTGCGCGCATTCATCAGGTCGAGCGTGACCTCGGTCTGGCCGTAGATCATGACCGTCTTGCCGGTCGCGCCCTTCATGTCGATGCGGTGACGGCGTCCGGAGAAGGCAAGCTCGATGCCCTCGTGCACCAGGCCTTCGGCATGCGCCCGTCCGCCGGCACCGATCTGGTCGAGCAGCGCCACGGTTCCCTCCTCCAGGAGGCCGGCGCGGATGCGCCCGAGTACGTAGTCCGGGCTCTGCCGCTCCAGAATGACGTTGTCGATGCCGTATTGATGCAGCAGTTGCCCAAGCAACAATCCGGCCGGACCGGCCCCGATGATTGCGACTTTTGTCCGCAATACTTGCTCCTCCCGATTTTGTAGAGTGCGGCGCGGTCACGCTTGTCGCGTCGATCCGCAGACGATAATTATATCATATAATCGTTGGGCAAAAGGGGACCGCTCGTCGCCGCACCGCGACAAACCCGTGCAACATCGCTGACGTAGATGACGCGACAAGGTGCGCGCCAGTTCCGGCTTGAACCCGCCGGCCAATTAGATAACATGTTAACTAACGAGACCGGGCCAGCGAAGCCCGCGGTCAGAAAGAGGGAGAGACGTGTGATGAGGAAAGCCTGTCTGGCTTTGCTGCTGGCAGCAAGCATGACGCCCGCGTTCGCGCAGGACAAGACCTTCGACCTGAAGGTTTCGCACTGGGTGCCGGCGTCGCACCCGCTGCAGAAATCCCTGGAGGACTGGGTAGCCGCGGTGAACAAGGATTCCGGCGGCACCATCACGGGCAAGGTGTTTCCGGCCCAGCAACTCGGCAAGGCCTTCGACCATTACGACATGGCCCGCGACGGCATCGCCGACGTCACCTATGTCAATCCCGGCTACCAGCCCGGCCGCTTCCCGATCATCGGCGCCGGCGAGTTGCCGTTCCTGATCTCCGACGCCAAGGGCGGCTCGATGGGGCTGGACGCCTGGTATCGCAAATATGCCGAGAAGGAGATGAAGGACGTCAAATACTGCCTCGCCTTCGTCCATTCGCCCTCCTCCTTCCACTCCAAGACCAAGAAGATCGTGATGCCGGAGGACGTGAAGGGCCTGAAGATCCGCCCGGCGCACGCCACCATGGCGAATTTCGTCACCTCGCTCGGCGGCACCAATGTGCAGTCGTCCGCGCCGGAAGTGCGCGACATCATCGAGCGCGGCGTCGCCGACGGCGTCACCTTCCCCTGGGGCTCCCTGGTGCTGTTCGGCATCGACAAGGTGACCAAGTACGACATGGAGGCGCCGCTCTACACCACGACCTTCGTGTTCGTGATCAACAAGGACAAGTACAATGCGATGTCCGACAAGCAGAAGGCCGCGATCGACAAGAACTGCACGGTCGAGATGGCCGGCGCGGTCGGCGAGCATTGGGGCAAGTTCGAGGATGCCGGCATCGACAAGGTGAAGGCGGAATCCGGTCACGAGGTCTACAAGCTCACGGCGGAACAGACTGCCGCCTGGAAGAAGGCGTCCGAGCCGCTGGTGAAGACCTGGGGCGACGGCGCCAAGAAGGCCGGTGCCGATCCGGATGCGGCGCTTAGCGAGCTAAAGGCCTCGCTGAAGAAGTACAACGCGCTGGCGGAGTGAGGCCGCGACGCGATGGGTCTTTCCTCCCTCTCTCCCCGTCCTTACGGGGAGAGGGTTGGGGTGAGGGGCTGCTTCTACAAAGACGGTGACAGCGCGTTCGCGGAGAGGCCCCCTCACCCGAATTCGAGCTACGCTCGAATTCGACCTCTCCCCGCAAGCGGGGCGAGGTGAAGTCCGCGGCGAGACCGAGATCAAACAATGACCTCACACGACGACACACTTCGCACAAAGCGCTCCTGGATGGACCGCATCATCGACACGATCGAATGGATCGCGGCCGGCTTCGTCGGCATCGTCGCGCTCGACATCTTCCTGTCGGTGCTGCTGCGCAACACGCTGAACTATTCGATCCCCGACAGTTTCGACATCGGCCGCATGTTGCTCGGCATCCTGATTTTCTGGGGCATCGCCGCGACCTCCTATCGCGGCACCCACATCACCGTGGACCTCGTCTGGGGCAATGTCGGGCCGCGCTATCAGCGCTGGATCGACGTGTTCGCAACCCTGGTGCTGCTGTTCGTCGTCACGGTGCAGACCTGGACGCTGTTCGACAAGGTGCGCGGCACCTACAACGACAACGTCCAGACGTTCGACATGCACATGCCGACCTGGCCATTCTTCGCGATCGCCTGGATCGGCGACGTCTCGGCCGTGCTGCTGATCGCGATCCGCACCTACCGGCTGATCTTCCATCCCGAAGAGATGCACGACCCCAAGCTGAAGGCGACGGAGTAATCATGAGCACCGATGCCGTCGCCGTTATCGGCTTCGTTTCCCTGTTCGTCCTGATGCTGCTGCGCGTGCCGGTCGGCATGGCCATGGGCCTCGTCGGCGTGTCCGGTTTTGCCTATCTCGTCAACGGAACGGCGGCGCTGAAGCTGGTCGGCCAGACCTCGATGCGCACCGTCACCGACTACACCTTCGGCGTCATCCCGATGTTCCTGCTGATGGGCTCCTTCGTCAGCCATTCCGGCATGAGCCGCGAGCTGTTCCGCGCCGCCAACGGCTTTGTCGGACATTTGCGCGGCGGGCTCGGCATTGCCACGGTCGGCGCCTGCGGCGGCTTTGCCGCGATCTGCGGCTCGTCGGTGGCGACCGCCGCAACCTTCTCCGCCGTCGCCTATCCCGAGATGCGCCGCTTCGGCTATCCGCAGTCCTTTGCGACCGGCGTGATCGCCGCCGGCGGTACGCTGGGCGCGATGCTGCCGCCCTCCACCGTGCTCGCGGTCTACGGCATCATCACCGAGCAGGACATCGGAAAGCTCTTCATCGCCGGCATCATTCCGGGCCTCTTGGCGATGACCATGTACATGATCACGATCTTCCTGATCGGATACTTCCGGCCCGACTTCCTGCCCAAGGGCAAGGTGCTGCCGTGGCGCGAGCGCTTTGCCGGCCTGAAGGACATCTGGGCGCCGGTGCTGCTGTTCGTGTTCGTGATCGGCGGCCTCTACGGCCTGCCCTTCCTGCCGCGCTTCACGCCGACGGAAGCCGGCGGCGTCGGTGCCGCGGGCGCGTTCATCATCGGCGTGGTCACGGGACGGCTCGACCGCGAGAAGATCCTGGCCTCGCTGCTCCAGGCAACGCGCACCGCGGCCGCGGTCTTCACCGTGCTGATTGGCGCGTTGATCTTCGGCTATTTCCTGACGGTGACGCAGACGCCGCAGAAGGTGACGGAGTTCCTCACCGGGCTCGGCCTCGGTCCCTACGGCGTGCTGGCGCTGATCATGGTGATGTATCTCGTGCTCGGCTGCCTGATGGACGCCATGGCGATGATCATCCTGACCGTGCCGATCATCTTCCCCGTGATCACCCATCTCGGCTTCGACCCGATCTGGTTCGGCGTCATCATCGTGATGACTGTCGAGCTCGGCTTGATCCACCCGCCGGTCGGCATGAACGTCTTCGTCATCAAGAGCGTGGTGAAGGACGTATCGTTCTCCACCATCTTCAAGGGCGTGATCCCGTTCGTGGCGACGGACCTGATCCGGCTACTGATCCTGATCGCGTTCCCGCTGCTGGCAACGTGGCTGCCGACGCGGATGATGGCGCATTGATGGGGTCTGTATGAGTGCGCGCCGCATGGCGAGCTCTCTTCCCTCTCCCCTTGTGGGAGAGGGTGGCTCGCCGCGAAGCGGCGAGACGGGTGAGGGGTCTCTCTCCGCATGCACACTTGCCTTTGCGGAGACAACCCCTCATCCGGCGCTTCGCGCCACCTTCTCCCACAAGGGGAGAAGGAAGGGCACCACGCTTGGCGCGATGGATTGGAGATAACCAATGGCTCCCACCCTCGAAACAAAATACGTCTTCACCATCACTGCCCGCATCGGCGACGTCGTCACCGCCGGCGAGACCGGGATCGGCGTTCGCCGCATCATCCCGATCATCGGCGGCGAAGTCACGGGCACGATCACCGGCAAGGTGCTGCCGTTCGGCGCCGACTTCCAGACCATCCGCCCCAACGAGCTGATCGATCTCGAAGCCAAATACGCCTTCGAGACCGACGACGGCGCGACCGTCTATGTCGAGAACAAGGGCCTGCGCTTCGGCCCCGTCGAGCTGTTGCAAAAGCTCAAGCGCGGCGAGCCGGTCGATCCGAAGCTGATCTATTTCCGCACCGTGCCGCGGTTCGAGACGGGGCACGAGAGATATCGCTGGCTGATGGAGCACATCTTTGTCGGCTCGGCGGCGCGGCATGCGGACCGGGTGGTGATCGACGTGCATCAGGTGATCTGACCTGTTCGTTGACAGATATACGCAAATGTGTATAAATACACACCATGAATAGCCGAGACATCATCTCGGCCCTTCAGAGGGATGGCTGGGTCCAGGCGGCTCAAAAAGGCAGCCACGTCCAACTCAAGCACCCAACGAAACCAGGTCGCGTCACCGTCCCTCATCCGAATCGGGACATCCCGCTAGGGACATTAAAGAGCATCGAGCGGCCGTCCGGCCTGAAGCTGAGGTGAGCGCTATGCGTCATTACATCGGTCTCATCCATAAAGATGCCGACAGCGATTTCGGCGTGTCGTTTCCCGATCTGCCGGGCCTTGTCACCGCAGGGACCACGCTCGATGAAGCGCGCGACGTGGCCGAGGAAGCGCTAGCGCTTCATCTCGAAGGCATGGCTCAAGACGGCGAAGCCATTCCCGCGCCATCGTCGCTCGAGCAGATCATGTCGGATCCAGAGAACCGCTCGGGCGTTGCCATTCTGGTGTCGGTGAAGGACGCGCAGCCAAAGATCGTCCGCGTCAATGTCACCTTGCCCGGCGATGTGCTGGAGCAAATCGATAAATACGCCGAGGCCCACGGCTACACGCGATCGGGCCTGCTTGCGCAAGCCGCCAAGAAGCTGATGACCGAGACGGTCTGAGCAGGAACCTCGTCATTGCGAGGAGCAAAGCGACGAAGCAATCCAGACTGTTTCCGCGGGGGCAGTCTGGATTGCTTCGCTGCGCTCGCAATGACGGAGGATGCGGCAACGCCCGCACTTTACACACCGGCGCCATATTGACTCCCCCGAAATTCGTTATACAACATAACTATTCTGACAAGGACGCAAATGACACAGGGAAACGCCGAGACCGCTGATGCGGGCGCCTCTGGGCTGTTGAGGATCGAGAGGGCGGACCGGGTTCTGACCGTGGGTCTGAACCGGCCGGCCAAGCGCAATGCGCTCAATGACGGCATCATCCTGGAAATCGGCGAATGTTTCGCGTCGCTGCCCGAGGACATCGGCGCGGTCGTGATCCACGGCATCGGCGATCATTTCTCCTCAGGCCTCGACCTCTCCGAGCTGACCGAGCATGACGCGACCGGCGGCCTCCTGCATTCTCAGATGTGGCACCGCGTGTTCGACCGCATCCAGTACAGCCGCGTGCCTGTCATCGCGGCGCTCAGGGGCGCCGTGATCGGCGGCGGACTGGAGCTCGCCTGCGCCGCGCATATCCGCGTCGCTGAGCCCTCGACCTATTTCGCGCTGCCGGAGGGACAGCGCGGCATCTTCGTCGGCGGTGGCGGCTCGGTGCGGCTGCCGCGGCTGATCGGCGTTGCCCGGATGATGGACATGATGCTGACGGGGCGCGTCTACAGCGCGACCGAAGGCGCCTCCTATGGCTTCGCGCAATATCTGACGGAGGCCGGCAACGGGCTCGGCAAGGCGCTGGAGCTTGCGACCAAGATCGCCTCCAACGCGCCGCTGACGAATTTCGCCGTGCTCCAGGCACTGCCGATGATCGCGGAGGCCAATCCTCAAACGGGTCTGTTGATGGAGTCGCTCATGGCGACCGTCGCGCAGAGCGACAAGGAGGCCAAGCGCAGGATCCGCGAGTTCCTCGAACACAAGACCGCCAAGGTAAAGCCGAAGTCATGAGCGCGCAGCCGTCCTCTTCGTCCAGCATGGAGCGCGGCGCGAGCACTTCCCCGCTACGGCCCATTTCGTTCGGCGATCCCGTCGTCAACATCGAGCGGCGCGACGACGGCACGATCTATCTCAGGCCCAAGCAGCCGCTCGGCGACTATCCGGCTCGCATCACCGACCGCCTGCATCATTGGGCGACGACGACGCCGGACCGCGTCTTCATGGCCGAGCGCGACGGCGGCCGCTCCTGGCGCAAGATCACCTATGCCGAGCTGCTCACCGCGAGCCGGCACATCGCATCGAGCCTGATTGCGCGCGGCCTGTCGGCCGAGCGGCCGGTCGTGATCCTCTCCGGCAATTCGATCGACCATGTGCTGCTCGCGTTCGGCGCATTCTATGCGGGCGTCCCGTTCTGCCCGGTGTCCCCTGCCTATTCGCTGGTGTCGAAGGACTACGGCAAGCTCTCTTACCTGATGAAGCTGCTGACGCCCGGCCTCGTCTTCGCCGACGATGCCGATAAGTTTGCCGATGCGCTCGCGGCCAATGTCTCGCTCGGCACCGAGATCGCGGCGTCTTACGGCAGCGTGCCCGGCCGCGACGTCACCCTGCTCGCTGATCTCATGGCGACGCCGATCCGCGACGACCTCGACGCAGTGCACGGCAAGATCGGCCCCGACACCATCGCAAAATTCCTGCTCACCTCGGGCTCGACCGGCAATCCCAAGGCCGTCATCAATACCCAGCGCATGATCTGTGCCAACCAGGTGATGCTGCGCGAGACGCTCGCCTTCCTCAAGGACGAGCCCCCCGTCATCATCGACTGGCTGCCCTGGAACCACACCTTTGGCGGCAACCACAATATCGGGCTGACGCTCTACAATGGCGGCTCGATGTATCTGGACGCCGGCAAGCCGGTGCCCGGCGGCATCGAGGAGACCGTGCGCAATCTCCAGGAGATTTCGCCGACGGTCTATTTCAACGTGCCCAAGGGCTATGAATCGCTGCTGCCGTACTTGCGCGACGACCAGGGCCTGCGCGCAAAATTCTTCGACCGCCTGCACGCGATGTTCTTCTCCGGCGCGGCACTGTCGCCGTTCGTCTGGAACAGCCTCGACGAGCTCGCGGTGAAGGAAAAAGGCTATCGCGTGCCGATGCTGACCGGCCTTGGCGCGACCGAGACCGCGCCGTTCTTCATGTCGGTCAATCCGCGCACCAGCCGCTCCGGTCATGTCGGCCTGCCCGTTTCGGGCAACGACGCAAAACTGGTGCCGAACAACGGCAAGCTGGAGGTCCGCGCCAAGGGGCCGAACGTGATGCCCGGCTACTGGCGCCAGGCCGACATCACCGCAAAGTCCTTCGACGAGGAAGGATTTTACAAGTTAGGCGATGCGCTCAAGCCGTCCGACCCTGATGATCTCAACGCCGGCTTCGATTTCGACGGCCGCGTCAGCGAGGACTTCAAGCTCGCCAGCGGCACCTGGGTCAGCGTCGGCCCGCTGCGTGCACGCCTCACCGCCGCCTGCGCGCCGCTGGTGCGCGACGTCGTCATCGCCGGCATCAACCGCGACGAGATCTCCGCGCTGGTCGTGCTCGACCTCGACGGCTGCCGCCTGATCAATCCGACGCTGCCGGCGGACGATCTCGTCGTCGCCACGCGCGACCGGCTGGTGCGCGAGGCTTTCCGCGAGCGCCTGACCCGTTTCCTTAGCCAGGCCACGGGATCCTCGACCCGGATCACACGCGCGATCCTGATGGACACGCCGCTCTCGATCGACAAGGGCGAGGTCACCGACAAGGGCTCGATCAACCAGCGCGCGGTGCTGGAGCATCGCACGGCATTGATCGACGAGCTCTACGCTGCCAATCCGTCGGACCGTGTGATATCGGTCGCTTAAGAAATCATCGCCACAGGAGAACGCCATGTTGTTGAAGGATCAGGCAGCCATCGTCACCGGCGGCGCATCGGGACTGGGCGCGGCGACTGCGCGAAAGCTGGCGGCGCAGGGCGCCAAGGTCGCGGTGTGCGATCTCAACGCCAAGCTCGCTGAAACCGTTGCCGCCGAGATCAAGGGCGTCGCCGTGACCTGCGACGTCTCCGATGCGGCCTCCGCTGAAGCCGCGATCGCGCAGGCGACCAAGGCCCATGGCCCGGCGCGCGTGCTGGTGAACTGCGCCGGCATCGGCGTTGCAAAACGCGTCGTCGGCCGCGACGGCCCGATGGCGCTCGCCGATTTCGACAAGGTCATCAAGGTCAATCTGATCGGCACCTTCAACATGCTGCGCCTTGCCGCGACCGAGATGTCCAAGCTCGAGCCGCAGGCATCAGGCGAGCGCGGCGTCATCATCAACACCGCCTCCGTCGCTGCGTATGACGGCCAGATCGGCCAGTCCGCCTATTCGGCCTCCAAGGGCGGCATCGTCGGCATGACGCTGCCGATCGCGCGCGAGCTGGCGCAGTTCGGCGTCCGCGTGCTGACCATCGCGCCCGGCCTGTTCCTGACGCCCCTGCTCGCCAACCTGCCGCAGGAAGCGCAGGATTCGCTCGCGGCCGCGATCCCCTTCCCGCGCCGGCTCGGCAACGCCGACGAATTCGCCGCGCTCGCGCTGCACATGGTCGAGAATTCGTACCTGAACGGCGAAGTGGTGCGCCTCGACGGCTCGCTGCGCATGGCGCCGAAGTAAATGATGAGCGGGATTGCAGCAGCGATCTCGACCTTACCTCTCCCATTGGGAGAGGTGTGGCGCAGCGCTAGTGGATAGATAACGCATGTTCGTGAACCGGCGCGAGGTCCAGATCCAGTGGGGCGATTGCGACCCCGCCAACATCGTCTACTACCCGCGCTATTTCGCGATGTTCGACGATTCGACCTCGACCCTGTTCGAGGTCGCCGGCTTCTCCAAGCAGGACCTGGTCCGCAAATACGGCCTGGTGGGCATCCCCATGGTCGACACGCGGGCCAAGTTCTACATCCCCTCGACCTATGGCGACTGGATCACCATCGAGACGAAGATCGAGAGCATCAAGCGCTCGAGCTTCGAGGTGAAGCACAATGTCTACAAGGGCGAGGCACTGGCGATCGAGGGTTTCGAGACCCGCGTCCTCGTCGGCCGCGATCCCGTTAACCCCGACAAGCTGAAATCGGCACCGTTTCCTGCGGAAATGGTAGCCAAATTCACCGGGAGCTAGGCCTGGAGCTAAATCGCCGCATCACCAAAAGACGGGGCTGAATTCACGTCCGATTTCTGCTTTCAAAGAAAACACGTCAAGGGAGGAATAGATGAAACGCTTTTACCTGACCGCCGCCATTGCCGCCGCGACGCTCGCCCTGCCGGCGCTGCCAGCGCTGGCCCAGACCGCCGAAATCACCATCGGCATCACCACCACCACGACCGGCCCGGGCGCGGCGCTCGGCATTCCCGAGCGCAACGCGCTGGAATTCGTGCCGAAGGAAATCGGCGGCGTGCCGCTGAAGGTGATCGTGCTCGACGACGGCGGCGATCCCACCACCGCGACGACCAACGCCCGCCGCTTCGTGACGGAATCGAAGGCCGACATCATCATGGGCTCGGCGCTGACGCCGCCGACCATCGCGGTCTCCAATGTCGCCAATGAAGCCGGCATTCCGCATTTCGGTCTGGCGCCGTTCCCGATCACGCCCGAGCGCATGAAGTGGTCGGTGGCGATGCCGCAGCCGATTCCGATCGTCGGCAAGGTGCTGTACGACCACATGAAGTCCAAGGGTGTGAAGACGCTCGGCTATATCGGCTATTCCGACTCCTACGGCGATCTCTGGTTCAACGATCTGAAGGCGCAGGCGGTGCCGATGGGCATGACCATCGTCGACGAGGAGCGCTTCGCTCGTCCCGATACGTCGGTCACCGGACAGGTGCTCAAGCTCGTCGCCGCCAATCCCGACGCGATCCTGGTCGGCGCCTCCGGCACCGCGGCCGCGCTGCCGCAGACCGAGCTGCGCGAGCGCGGCTATCAGGGCCTGATCTACCAGACCCATGGCGCCGCCAGCATGGACTTCATCCGCATCGCCGGCAAAGCGGCCGAAGGCGTGCTGATGGCATCCGGCCCGGTGATGGACCCCGAGGACCAGCCGGACGAAGCCGCCACCAAGAGGCCGGGCCTCGCGCTGAACTCGGCCTATGAGGCCAAGTACGGCCCGAACAGCCGCAGCCAGTTCGCCGGCCATTCCTACGATGCCTTCGAGATCCTGAAGCGCATCATCCCGGTGGCGTTGAAGACGGCCAAGCCGGGCACGCCGGAATTCCGCGAAGCGATCCGTCAGGCGCTGCTGTCGGAGAAGGAACTCGCGGCGAGCCAGGGCGTCTACAACTTCACCGAAAAGGACCGCTACGGCGTCGACGAGCGCGCGCGCATCCTGCTCACGGTGAAGAACGGCAAGTACACGCTGGTGAAGTAGGCACAGCGACAGTTCGAGACGACGAGAGCCGGCCCGACGGGCCGGCTCTTTTGTTTTTGGATCTGAGATTAGCGAGCGTGAAGTCGAATCGGGTTCGGCCAAAAGCAGCGCTCTCTCCGTTCCCTCCCCCCTTGCGGGGGAGGGTCAGGGAGAGGGGTGCCACACGGGGATTCTATCGATCCCGCACCTGCTCTTGGCGCCTCATCGACAACCGGCACCTTTTGCTGGGCTACCCCTCTCCCTTGCCCTCCCCCGCAAGGGGGGAGGGAACGCACCGTCACTGCAGCGCGAGTCTGGTCTCATCCATCAGGCCTCAGGCCGCCTGCCGCAGCGGGGTCCAGGCGAACTCGGGATAATAACTGTCCATCATGCGGTCGACATAGGCGGTGAGGTTCGGAAATCCCTCGGCGCGCTGGCGCAAGGCCGATTCGAAGAACGGCGTGAGGATCCCCGCGAGCATGCCGAAGGCGGCAGCATCGACGCCGCAGGGCTTGTTGCCCATCAGATAGGCCTTGTCGCCGAGCTGCACCGAGAGCGCGAACAGCGAGCGCACGGCGAGATCGACGTCGTCGTCGGGCGCGTGACGGCCGAGGCCGGAGAGCAGATAATTCTCGGCGACGCGGAATTGCGCGTCCTCGCGCAGCTTCTCGCGGTTGTGTTCCGGCGCGCCGTCGAAGAAATGCGACGGGCCCTTGGCGAAGTTGACCGGATCGACCCAGCGCGCGCCGACCAGCGCCCAATAGACGTGATGCTCGATCATCCGCTCGAACGCCCAGGCCTGCGCGCGCTCGGCCAGCGACAGGCCGGCGTCGAAATCGAAGCCGTAGCGGCGCTCGATATGGGCGCGGATGAAGGTGGAATCGGCCACCGCCTCGCCGCCATCGTCGATGAAGGGCAGCTGCCCCTTCGGGGACGCGGGCGGCATCGCGCGCTCCTTCCGGTAGGGCAGCCCTGCCATCTTGAGCTGCACCTCGGTCTTGGTGACGAAGGGGCTGATTTCCGGCAGGCCGAAGCCGGTGCCAAAGCCATAAAGCGTGATCATGCGCGTTCTCCTGGTCTACCGAAAACTTTGACGGAACCTAGTGCCGGGCTGCTGCCACCATGGTGGCAGCAGCCGTGATATCTTCTGCGAAACGGGCCCCCCGCCAGGCGCGGGCCATGACGTGGCGGACCAGCGCGTCCGCAGCCTGGGTCAGCGAGCGTGCCACCACGCTTGCAAGCGCAAACCGGAGGTCGACGGCCATGAGATCGAGCGAAACGAGGCGGCCGAATGCCGATGCGGACCACGCCTGGGCCCGCAGCATCGGAAGTGCCGGGCCGAAATGGGTTGGAATGATCATGGACAAATCCTCTTCAGTCGATGTGTTGTCCCGGTATAGAACCCCCCTGCTGCCAACATCCTGTCAGCAGCAGCGCGCCGCTTTCTGATCCGATCCCGATAAGAGAATTGTCATGAGACGCGCCGACCGGCTGTTTCAGATCATCCAGGTGCTGAGGCGCACGCGTAAGCCGCTGACGGCGGACGCGATCGCGGCCGAGCTCGAGACCTCCAAGCGCACGATCTATCGCGACATCGCGACGCTGATGGGCCAGCGCGTGCCGATCCGCGGCGAAGCCGGCATGGGCTATATCCTCGAAAAGGGTTTTGACCTGCCGCCCCTCATGCTGACACCCGACGAGATCGAGGCCGCGGTGCTCGGCGCGCAATGGGTGGCGGGCCATGCCGATTCCGCGTTGGCGCGTGCCGCCGAAGATCTGATGGCCAAGATCGCCGACACCGTGCCTGAGCGCCTGCGTCCCTTCGTGCTGGAGCCCGCGAGCCGCGCTCGGCCGAGCTGGAACAGGGAGCCGGATCGTCTCGACATGGTGCGCACGCGCACCCAGATCCACGAAGGCAAGAAGATCATGCTGCGCTATCGCGACGAGCAGGGCCGCCCCAGCGAGCGCATGATCTGGCCGATCTCGGTCGGCTATCTCGAGGCCGTGCGCCTGCTTGCGGCGTGGTGCGAGCTGCGCAGCGACTTCCGCAGCTTCCGCACCGATCGCGTGGTGGAGGCGACCTATCTCGACGAGAAATATCCTGAAAGGCGCGACGTGCTGCGCGCGAGATGGCGGCAGAGCCTGGTCTGGGGCCCGCCAAAGGACACGTGAGGACGATGCAAGAGATCGATCTGTCGAGCTACTGCCAGAGCTGCGGCGCGTGCTGCGGCTATTCGGAGAACTGGCCGCGCTTCTCGATCGAGAGCGACGAGGAGCTTGCGGCGATTCCCGAAGCGCTCGTCAATGCGCGTCAATCCGGCATGCGTTGCGAGGGCGATCGCTGCTCGGCCTTGCAAGGCGAAATTGGAAAGGCGACGGCGTGCGGCATCTACGCCGTGCGGCCGGAGGTGTGCCGCACCTGCATGCCGGGTGATGCCGAATGCACGATGGCGCGGCGGAAGTTCAGGCTTCCGGCGATCGAACCAACTTAGGCCGGAACGACTTCAGCGATCTCGTCGTCGAGCTCGTCGTCCAGCGGTGCGAGCACCGAGAGCGGCTTGGTCGACACCGTGATCGGCTTGCGGCCGCCCGATAGCGACGGCGACGATTTGGCCGAGCTCGCACGTGACAGCGCGTAGAGCGTCGAGCCGACGCGGCCGCCGTTCTCGATCAGGTCGCGCTCGCTGCAGCTTGCAGCGATGGCGACCGCCAGCGAGTGCAGATGGCTGCGGCGATAGCAGAACAGCGCCAGGCGGGCGCGTGCCTCAGGGGAAACACTCTCAACCAACCTCGGCAGGCCACTCTCACTGGCGCGATACATCTCGCCAAGGAGCTCGTCGCGAACCGGGCAGAAATCGCTTTCAAAAGCGTCGCGGCTTGAAAACATTACAGTTCTCCCTCGTGGTGCGGAAGATGCAACGCAATTCTCTAATGAAAGGTTAACCACGCTGCCCGGTAGTCACCCGGGGTTCTTGCGCGCCGGCCGCGAATCAGAGGGGCGCTAGTGAGGGGTCAAAGGCTCCACGGCGTCATGGCCGGGCTTGTCCCGGCCATCCACGGAGAGCCAAGCGGCGCGAAGAACGTGGATGCCCGGGACAAGCCCGGGCATGACGACCTTCTGTGCCGATAGCGACTGCCTCCACCTAGAGGCCGAGAAAAGGCCCAGCCTCAGTTCGCCGCCATGAAGATGGAGAGGCCGAAGCCGGTGAGATGGTGCAGCGCCTGGTCGACGCCGATCAGGGTCCAGAACCAGGGATGATGCAGGTCGACACCGAGATTGGCCGAGACGAATCCCTTCGCGCGATCGATGGTGATGTGGATCACGAAGTCGATGAAGGCGACGAACCAGAATCGCGGCGCGACGAGCAGGATCAGCGGCAGCGCAACCGCAAGGTGAATCAGGCAGTGCACCAGAAGCGGCAGGGCCCAGCCGTGTTTCTGGTCCTTGCCCTGCGCCATCCAGGCGGTCTGGAGCACGAAATCGGCGATGATGTGCTTGAAGGTGAGCAGCAACATCCAGCCAATGAGCGCTTCGACCGGAACCGCCGATGACATGGGTGGAAACGACAAAGCTGACGCCTCATTGACGTGACAAGAAAGCTCGGAGCGTTCAGCGCAACTTCTTCTTGGACCGGTCAAATCGCCGGGACCTCCAATTTATGACATCTCCTGCGGCAGAATGCAGCCGGGGGGAACCGGAAAATCGCCAACTGTGGCTAACTGGTGATAGGATGACCAATCGCCGCGGTCGGGAGGAGTAAGGTTACCTTCGGCTCGAAATTTGCATTCCGGTTGCGGCGCGCTATCATCGAAGACAGAGAATATCGTTCTTTTTTCAATCGCTTAGAAATTGCACGGCGCGCGCCGCAGACCACATCCGCGAGCCTGCCGCCCAGGAATAAGGCCAGCGTGCTGCCATGAGTACTGAGCATGAGTACTGAGGGCCCCGCCTCGTCACCGTCAGAGCCGCAGCCGCGGCGTCCCAAGGTGATCAAGACCAACCAGCAGCAGGTCTTGCTCTACGCCGTGCTGACCCTGCTGCTGTCGCTCGCCACCGTCTGGGGCGGGCGCGCCATGCTGCACAATTCGGAGACACTGACCTTTGCGGTCGGTGCCCCGAACAGCGACGAGGCCCTGTTCGCGGCCAAGCTCGCCGCGGTGCTGAAGAACAACGCCTCGCGCTTCCGGATCAAGATCGTCAACAGCCCTGACAATACCAAGGCGCTCGCGCAGTTCGACCGCAAGCAGGCCGACCTCGCCGTGCTGCGCACCGATGCCAAGGTGCCGCTG
Source organism: Bradyrhizobium sp. CB2312 (assembly GCF_029714425.1). Lineage (NCBI taxonomy): Bacteria > Pseudomonadati > Pseudomonadota > Alphaproteobacteria > Hyphomicrobiales > Nitrobacteraceae > Bradyrhizobium > Bradyrhizobium sp. CB2312. The sequence continues at coordinate 9,202,094 of NZ_CP121668.1, forward strand.
CGGGCGCGCACGCTCGCGATCCTCGAGCACGATCTCGTGCTGTTGCTCGGGCCCGGCAACAAGAAGATCAAGTCGCTCGCGGAATTGAAGAAGAAGAAGGTCGCCGTCCTCGCCGAGAACGACTCCTCGCTCGCCTTCGTGCGCAGCATCCTCGATATTCCCGACGGGCCGGACGCTGCGAAGATCCAGATGGCGCCGCAGGGCGCGACGCTCGACAAGCTGTTTGCGCCGGCGAACGGATACGGCGCGGTAATCGCCATCGTCCACGCCTCGAAGGCGGTGCGTGACAAAGCCTATGAGCAGGTCGCCAAGCGCGGCGGCTTCACCTTGAATGCGATCGACGAGACCAAGGCACTCGCCCGCAAATTCCCTGGCATTTCCGACGAGACGCTGACCGCAGGCACGCTGTCGGCCTCGCCCGAGATTCCCGACGACGACCTCGAGACGATCGGGCTGGAATGGCTGCTGGTCGCGCAATCCAGGATGTCGGCGTCCACGGCCGGCGATCTCGCCCGCATCGTCTACGAGAACAAGTCGGCGCTCGGGCTCGACAACGGCTTTGCCAGCAAGATCGAGCCGGCCTCGGTCGAGAAGGACGCCTACGTGATGGCGCATCAAGGCGCGGCCGACTACATCAACGACGACACCAAGTCGTTCATGGATAAGTACAGCGACATGATGTATCTGGGCGCCGCCGCGCTCAGCGTCATCGGCTCGATCTTCGCCGCGATCTACGCCAAGATCACCCGCATCGCGCCGGAGAAAGCCAGCGAGCTCTCCACTGCCATTCTCGACATCGGCGAGCGCATCGAGCACGCCCATTCGCTCGATCAGCTCGAATGTCTCCAGGACGAGCTGGAAGGCATCCTGCGCGGCGCGGTGGTCGGCCTCAGGGACGGCACCATCAGCACCGACGGGCTCGACACCTTCAAGCTCGGCTACGAATTCGTCCGCGACGAGATCGGCATGCGCCGCGACTATCTCAAGCGCCATTGCGACGAGGCCGACAAGGTCTCGGGCCCTGCTGCCCTCCACCCGCCCGACGACAGCAAGGTCGTGGTGGTGAAGACCGCGCAGAGCGCCTGATCCGAGAGGTCGGGACAACCGCCCATCTCGTGTCCCGGACAAGCTGCAATGCCAAGGCATTGCAGCGCCGAGCAGGAACCCAGAAAGCCCCACCGTCCGCTGCCGCATGGCCCCGGCTCTGCAGCGCATCACTACGGCCGCCGCTGTGTCCGGGGCACGAGACCGGATCATCGCCGGAACTCCCGGAACCGTCTCCTCCCGCAACCGTTGGCTCCTGTTACAACCGGAGAACGCGCCATGCGTACACTCCTCATCATCTTCCTTCTGGGAATGCTGGCGGCGGTTGGCTATTTTGCTTATTCCGCGATGGCGGTCGAAGGGGACCCGATCCCAACCGAAGGCTATGTCGCCCTGGCGCTGGGGGCCGGATTCTCCGTCATCGTCGGCATCGGCCTGATGATCCTGCTGTTTTTCAGCAGCCGCCGCGGCTACGACGAGCCGCCGCATTTCAGGTAACCCCGCCTCCATCTCGCGATTGGCGACGCCGAGCCCGTCGTTGACGACCCCGGCCCGGGCAGGCACTTTGGCGCCGCGGTCCCAGCCGGGACCGCAAAAGCCAAACCGAGCCGCTCTCCCGCATGTCCAAGCCGCTGATCTCTGCACTGGCCCAGTTCGCGGCCGCCACGGCCGGCCGCAACATGACCAAGGCGGCCTATGTGGCGGTGGGCGTCGGCGTGCTCAGCATGGTGCTGCTGACGATTGGCCCGGCCTACGAGGCGGCGCATCACTGGGTCGACACCCTGCTGTGGGCTTGCCTCGCCTATTTCGTATTCGAATGGGTGGTCCGGCTGCGCCACATGGCGCGAACGGAGCGCCTGTCGCTCTATTTGTCCTCCTCCGCCGGCATCGTCGACGCGATCGGTGCGTTGGCCGTTCCCCTCGCGCTGACACTCGGCGTCGAGCCAAACACGGCCTGGTTGCTCAGCGTGCTCTGGGTGCTGAAGGTGGTGCCGGGCATTCCCGGCCTGCGCCAGCTTCGCCGTGTGCTGGTGCTGGAATCCGGGCCGCTGGTGAGCGTGCTCGTGATTTTCCTGATGGTGGTGTTCCTGGCCTCGGTTGCCGAATACTTTCTGGAGCGGGACGTGCAGCCCCAGACCTTCGGCAGCGTGCCGGCCGCGTTGTGGTGGGCTGTCGTCACGCTGACCACGACAGGCTATGGCGACGTCGTGCCGGTGACGCCGCTCGGGCGCATGGTGGCGGCGCTGGTGATGATCTCCGGCCTCGGCGTGTTCGGCCTCTGGACCGGTATTCTGGCGACCGGATTCGCCGCCGAGACGAGGCGCGACAATTTCCTCAAGACCTGGGAATCCGTCAGCAAGGTGCCGTTCTTCGCCGCGCTCGGACCGGCGGCGATCGCCGACGTCACCCACATGCTGCGCACCATGGAGCTGCCGGCGCGCACCATGATCATCCGCAAGGGCGCGCAAGGCGACTGCATGTATTTCATCGCCGCCGGCGAGGTCGAGGTCGACCTGCCCGGCAAGAAGGTGCAGCTTGGCGAGGGCGCCTTCTTCGGCGAGATGGCGCTGCTGGGCAACAACATGCGCGGCGCCAATGTCTCGACCACGAAGGTGTCGCGGCTCCTGGTGCTCGACCTCGTCGATTTCCGCGTGCTGATGGCACGGCATCCCGATCTCGCCGAAACCATCGACGCCGAAGCAAAGCGCCGCGCGCTGGAAAATAAATAAAAGGAGACAAGAATGTCGGATCACGCCGACGCGGCTTCCGGCCCCGTGCTCGAGATCAACGGCGCACGCGCCACCGTCCGCCTCAACCGTCCAAAACATCTCAACCGGCTTCAGGCCGAGGATCTCGACGAATTGCTGAAGCTGTTCGACGCCGTCGAAGCCGATCCTGCGATCCGCGTGCTGGTGCTGACCGGCACTGGGCGCGCCTTCTCGGCCGGCTATGACCTCAACTCGGTCGCCGAGCGCGCGGTCAGCGCGACCGAACAGCAGAGCGCGGGCTCGGCGTTCGAGGTGGTCGTCAATCGGCTGGAGGATCTCGGCGTGCCGACGATCTGCCGGCTCAACGGCGGCGTCTATGGCGGCTCGACCGACTTGGCGCTGGCCTGCGATTTCCGCATCGGCGTCGACACCGCCGAGATGTTCATGCCGGCGGCGCGGCTCGGGCTGCATTACTACAGGAGCGGCATCAAGCGCTATGTCACGCGGCTCGGCGTCGACAATGCGAAGAAGCTGTTTTTGACGGCGCAGAAGATCAGCGCGCCGGAGATGCTGCGGATCGGCTATCTCACCGCGATGGTGCCGGAGGAGACGCTCGATGAGGAGGTCGATAAGCTCGCCACTATCCTCGCCGGCAATGCGCCGCAGGCGATGGCTGGCATGAAGCGCGCTATCAACGAATTCGCCCGCGGCGAGCTCGATGACGCGGCCGCCGACCAGCGCCACCGCGACAGCATGCGCGGCGCCGAGATCAAGGAAGGGATCAAGGCGTTCGCGGAGAAGCGGGCGCCAAGGTTTTGAGATGAGTGAGGGAGTGCGAAGACGCGCCTCATGCTCGGTGTCGTCCCGGGGCATCGCGAAGCGATGAGGCCGGGACCCATAACCACAGGGAGTGGTTATCGGGCAAGGCAGCTCACTCCAAGCCTTCGCCAAACTTCTCCCTGTGGTTATGGGTCCCGGGTTCGCGCTTTGCGCGCCCCGGGACGACGGCGGAGGTTGAGGCGCGGCCTCAGGCCCCCACAGCCTTGGCATGCTCCGCCGCCATCTCGTCATCCGCCGCAGTGATGCGCTGGAACGCCGGGCGCGACGTCATGCGCTCGGCATAGCGCACGAACACGTCCTTCTTCGGCACGATGCCGAACATCATGGTCCAGCTGAACGCGATGCCCCACAGCACATCGGCGGCCGTCATGCGCTCGCCGAGCAGATACGGCCCCTTCGCAAGCTGCGCCTCGAGCGGGCCCAGCATTGTGTCGTAATCGGCATAGGGCGACTGCGTGATCGGGGCCGGCTCGCGCTGCATGAACTTGTCGATCAGGGCCGGCTCGAACGAGGCGCCGTAATAGGCGATCCAGCGCAGGTAAGGACCGCGCAGCGGATCGCTCAGCGCGGGCGTGAGGCCGGCCTGCGGAAAGAGATCGGCGAGATAGATGGTGATCGCGACCTGCTCGGTCACGAGCGCCTCGCCGTGCTTGACAGCCGGCACCTTGCCGAGCGGATTGATCGCGAGATAGGCCGGCTGGCGCTGCTCGCCGGCCTTCATGTTGAAGACGTGAAGATCGTAGGGCGCGCCGAGCTCCTCCAGCAGCACCCGCGTGCCGGTGGCCCGGCTCTGCGGCGAATAATACAGCGTGATGCGATTGGAATCAGTCATGGCAGGTCTCCATCTGGCCGGCTGGCGATGGCTCAGCTTGTAACGGAGGATACCTGACATCCTGTGTCAGGTATGGTTTAAGGGATCATGCGCGCGAGCCGGATGCTGTCGATCCTCACCACCCTCCAGGCCAGGGGGCAGGTCACTGCGCCCGAGCTTGCGGAGGCCTGCGAGGTCTCGGTGCGCACGATCTATCGCGACATCGACGCGCTCGCGGCCTCCGGCGTTCCTGTCTATGCCGACCGCGGCGCCGAGGGCGGCTACCGGTTGCTCGACGGCTATCGGGTGCGGTTGAACGGGTTGTCGCAGAGCGAAGCGGGCGCGCTGTTCCTCGCAGGGCTCCCCGGGCCGGCCGCGGCGCTTGGGCTCGATGCGGCGATGATCGCCGCGCAGAACAAGCTGATGGCCGCGCTGCCCGCCAATCTGCGCGAGGACGCCGGCCGGATGCAGGAGCGCTTTCATCTGGATGCACCTGGCTGGTTCGGCGAAGCGGAAGAGCCGAAGCACCTGCGCAGCATTGCCGGTGCGGCTCTGCGCGGCACCTTGATCAAGATCCGCTACCGGAGCTGGCGCGCCGAGAAGCAGCGCCGCGTGGCGCCGCTCGGCCTCGTGCTGAAAGGCGGCAGCTGGTATCTCGCCGGGCAGGTCGACGGCAGCGTGCGCACCTATCGTGTCGCGCGCGTGCTCGACTGCACCGCGCTCGACGACCGCTTCGATCGTCCCGCCGATTTCGATCTCGCCACCTATTGGCAGGCCGCGACGCTGCGCCTCGAGGCCGAGATGCATCCCAATGTCGCGATCGTACGGCTGTCGCCGTTCGGCGTGAAGCTGCTCGACGCGCTGAGCCAGCCTTACGTCAAGGCGCGCACGCAGCTTGAAGAGACCACCGATGCCGACGGCTGGCGCATCGCGCGCCTGCCGACCGGCAAGACCTCCTCGCACGCTGCGGCCGAATTGCTGCGGCTCGGGTCCGAGGCGGAAGTGCTGGAGCCCGCCGATCTCCGCGAGAAGATGGCGGAGATGACGCAGGCCATGGCCGCGCGCTATCGCGCGGCGCAGAAAGCCTGATATCGGCGCACCTCGCCGCAGCCCACGAAACATTCCTGAAACACGATTCTCGGCTCGCGTCGTGAACGCATTCGCGTTTCGACCCGACGGAGATGCAGGGACACAACAACGGCCTTAGCGCCACTGGAGAATGCAAATGTTTCGTAAGCTTGCTCTTGGTCTGATCGCTGCCGGCTCGCTCGGTGCTGCCGCTCTCGCGCCCACCGCCGCTTCGGCTCACGGCTTCCATCATCACTGGGGTCCCGGCTGGGGCTTTGGCTATGGCGGCATCTATGTCAACACCGGCATCAACAACTGCTACCAGGAGCGCGTCGTCCAGACCCGCCACGGCCTGCGCGTTCGCGTCGTGAATGTCTGCGCCTACGGGATCTACTGATATCTCACCTCTTCGACAAAGCTCCGGTCGCACTGCGGCCGGAGCTTTGCTTTGAGCTAAATGCTCTGCCGATACCGGCGAAACCAGCCCCAGGTCTCGCGCGTCGTCTGAATGTAGCCGCGGCCGCGATGGACGATCTCGTCGTCGACGATCGCATTCAGCTTCGGCAGCGCGTGAAACGGGATCGAGGGATAGGCGTGGTGCTCGACATGGTAGGGCATATTCCACGCGATCCATTTGACCACCCCGCCGGTATAGGTGGTGCGGGTGTTCTGGAATGCGCTGCGGGTGCGATCGCAGCCGGTGTGCTCGGCATAGAGATAGGGCCGCAGGAAGAACTGCCCGATGACGAGCGGCACGATCCAGATCCAGAGCAGCAGCGCCGAGGAGAACCACAGCGAGAGCCCGAGCAGCAGCGCATAGAGCGCGACATAGGCGCGCGCCTCGGCCACGATGGTGGCGCGCTTGGTCTCGGGGATCCAGGGCACGACGACCTTGCCGGTGACGGCATGGCCGAGCATCAGCCGCAGGCGGCCGGCGACCTGCAACAGGCCGCTATAGGCGATCGCGAGCTGGGTGTCGGATCTCGGCTTCACGCCGACGATCAGCTCGGGGTCCTTGTCGGGATCCTGGGTGTAGCGGTGATGGTCCCAGTGGAACAGGCAGTAATATTCGTACGGCAATCCGATGATGAAGGCGGAGAGATAGCCGACCGCGAGATTGAGGCCCCGGCTTCTGAACGCGGTCTTGTGCGCGGTCTCGTGCACCGCCATGAACAGGAAGGCGACGAGATAGCCCTGCGCCGCCACCAACGGCAGCGCCCATAGGATGCCGTAGCGGGACGTGACCATCCAGATCAGCGCGCCGACCAATACGATCATGCCGTAATGACTGATGCTCTGCGCCGCGCCCCTGAGGTTCGAGCGCACCGACAATTCGCGCAGCATCGCGGTCGTGAGCGGCTTCAGGCGATGGCCGGGCTCGGAAACGGTCGCGTCAGTCATGATCGGCCTTACTTGCTGAGCAGCGCCGCGACCTCGGCCTTGAGAAAGGCCGTGTCGCGCGGATTATTGACGGGGTTGCCGGCGCGATGGCCGTGCTGCGAAGGGATCGGATGCAGCACCGCCGATTTGGCGTTGACGAGCTTGGGAAGCTCGGCCTCATTGTCGCGCGCGTCGAAATAGCGGTCGGTCGCGCCCGGCATCAGCAGCATATGCGCACTGATCGCGGCCAGCGCCCGGTCGAGATCGCCGCCGAACGCCGCGCATGCGCTGATGTCGCCGCGCTGCCAGATGCCGGCCTGCGCCAACAGATCGTTGGCGTCGCGGCGGGCGAAGGTCGTGTCCCAGTTGCGGGCGAGATAATCCTCGAGCGAGGTGAAGCCGGCCTCGCGCCAGAGCTCGTCGCGATAGAAGCCGTGCGACATCGCCCAGCCGGCATAAACGCGTCCCATCGCGCGATAGCCGGCAACCGGCTTCTCGACGAAGCGGCCGTCGCGGAAAGCGGGATCGGCTGATAGTGCGGCCTTCACGCTTTCGAGGAAGACATGATTGTAAGGCGCGCAGCGCGCGCTGCCGCAGACCACAGCGGCGCGCGCGACCATGTCGGGATGCAGTGCCGCCCAGTGATAGGTCTGCATGCCGCCCATCGACCAGCCATAGACCAGAGCAAGCCTTGTGACGCCGAAGCGCTCGGTGAGGAGACGATGCTGGACCGCGATTGCATCGTGATAGGTGATCGCAGGATAGGGGCCGGCGGTGTTCGACGGCGAGGACGACAGGCCATTCCCGAACAGGTTGGGGATGATGATGAAATAGCGCGTGGGATCGAGCACGCCGTCGGGTCCGATCAGCCATTCGGTGTCGAAGTGCTGGGCGCTGAACGAGGTCGGATAGAGGATGACGTTGTCCTTGGCCGCGTTGAGCGTGCCATAGGTCTTGTAGGCGAGCTTCATCGCGGGGAAGATGGCACCGGACTGAAGCGTGACGTCGCCAGCCTCAAAGATCTCGTAGTCGCGCTGCCCGGTCATGGACCAACTCCCTCGCGCGGCCGCAGAACGCGCCCGCCGAGGCAACGATGCATCGATCGTGCCGGACCGGCAAACGCATCGTTGCGCCGCACCTAATAACTGTACTTGTAGTACATTTATTAGAGCAAGGCAACGGGGATTTCGGCCGTCGCGCAGCTCACGCGATGGCAGCGATGTACCGCTCCACCGAGGCTGCAAAGGCGGCCTTGGCCCCTGCGGCGATGTTGCGGCCCCACCAGGCGCCGTAGATGCGGTCGAAGGCGAGCGGCGCGACGGCGGCCGCAATGCGCCGCACCGCGGCGGCATTGAGCGGCATGTAGTTGGGATAGGAGTACATGAAGCTGACGAAGCGGCGGTCCATCGTCACCTGCGCGATGTCGCCGGTGAGCAGCGCGCCCTTGCCGTCTGCGCCGCGCGACCAATGCAGCATGGTGGCGCCGGCGAAATGACCGCCGGTGCGGAGCAGCAGCACGTCGTCGGAGATGCGATGCTGATCGCCAGTCCAGTGCACGATCGAGGGATGCGGTCGTGTCACCCATTGGCGATCATCCGCGTGCAGATAGACCGGCACGCCGCCGAAGGCCTCGCTCCAGTCGGCGAGTGCGCCATAATAATGCGGATGCGAGATCGCGATCGCCTTCAGGCCGCCGAGCGAACGCACCTGTGCGACCGCCTCCGGCGTCGCCAATGGAATGCAATCCCACATCAGGCAGCCGTCGGTTAGCGGCACCAGCAGCGCGCGCTGGCCGATGGCGAAGCTCGGCTCGAGCGCGAGGCCGGTAAGGCCGAGATCGTCGCGCCAGACCAGGCGATGGCCGTCAGCCAATGCTTCGCGCGTGAGAAAGGTCTGCCCTTTCCAGCCGACGAACTGCCGTTCGTCCTCGCAGATCGGACAGGACGCCGGCGGCTTTTCGCCGGCCGGAAATTGCGCGCCGCAGGTTTCGCAGGTCCAGAGAGGCATGGTCAGGATCCAAAAAGATCGCGCGACGCGACATTGTCCCGCAGCCGCAAGCGGGAGGAACCAACGCTGTGAACGCAGGTTACGTTTTCGTCCATGCCGGCGCAATCGGCCGGTCATCACGATCAGCTTTGCACGAGACCTCTCTCGACCGGCAGGAACATTTCAGCGTCTCGATGACATCACGCTCCTCACCACCCCGCATCTGGCCGCTGTTTGCAGTCAATTTCTTCATGGCCGACATGCAGTCGGGCATCGGGCCGTTCGTCGGCGTGTTCCTGCAGGAGCGCGGCTGGGCGACCGGGCTGATCGGGACCGCGCTGACGGTCGGCAATGTCGCGGGCATGCTGGTCACGACGCCGATCGGCGGCTTCATCGATTCCAGCCGCAACAAGCGGCTATGGGTCGTCATCCCCGGCATCTGCGTGGTGCTCGCGTCCGCGATCATCCTGCTCTCGCAGAATTTCTGGGCGGTGACGTTCTCGCAGGTCGCGCAATCGCTGGCGAGTGCTGCGATCGTGCCGGCGGTGACCGGCATCACGCTCGGCATCGCCAAGCAAAAAGGCTTCAACGCGCTGAACGGCCGCAACCAGGCCTTCAACCACGCCGGCAACATGGTCGGCGCCGCGCTGTCGGGCTATCTCGGCTACAGATACGGATATGTCGCCGTGTTCGTGCTGGCGGCGGTGTTCGGCGCGATCGCCATCGCCTGCGTGCTGATGATTCCCGCCAAGGCCATCGACGATCGCCAGGCCCGCGGCAGCAAGGAGGACGAAAGCAAGAACCCGCCGGACGCCATGTCCGTCCTCCTCAAGCACAAGCCGCTCCTGGTGCTGGCGCTCGCGCTGGCCATCTTCCATCTCGGCAATGCTGCGATCGTTCCGCTCTATGGCCTGGCGGCCGTGGCTGAGGGACAGGCCAATGGCCCGAGCTTCGTTGCGACCACCGTCGTCATTGCGCAGGGCGTCATGGTCGTGACGTCGCTGGTCGCCATGCAGGTCGCGGGCAAACGCAACTATTGGCCGGTGATCCTGGTGTCCTTCATGTTCCTACCCATACGCGGCGTGCTCGCCTTCTTCGTCACGGGGTGGTGGGGCGTGGTGCCGATGCAGGTGCTCGATGGCATCGGCACCGGGCTTCAGACTGTCGCCGTCCCCGGCATGGTGGCACGCTCGCTCGACGGCACCGGCCGCATCAATCTCGGCCAGGGCGCCGTCATCACCGTGCAAGGCGTCGGTGCCAGCCTAAGCCCCGCGCTCGGCGGCTGGATCGCGCAATGGATCGGCTACGGTCCGACCTTCCTGCTGCTCGGCAGCTTCGGCCTTGCGTCGATGGCGCTGTGGCTGGCGTTCGGGACGCACGTGAAGAAGTACTGAGGCGAAGAAGCCTTAGGGAAACTCCACCACGATCTTGCCGAAGTGGCCGCCCTGCTGCATCAGCCGCAGCGCATCGGACACGGCGTCGAAACCGAACACGCGATCGATCACCGGCTTCGTGCCGTTGCGTCGGATCGCAGCCGTCATACCTTCGAACATACGCCGGCTGCCGACGGAAAGGCCTTTCACATGCAAATTCTTGGCAAACAAAGTCGGGATCGCGATTTGCTGCGAAAAGCCCGTGAGCACGCCGATCACCAGAATGGTGCCGCCGACCCGCGCCGCCTCCAGCGATTGCGCAAACGTGTCTTTGCCGCCGACCTCGACGACATGGTCGACGCCGCCGCCGGTCCACTCCGCCGCGGCCTTGCCCCACTCAGGCACCGAGCGGTAGTTGATGGTGTGGTCGGCGCCGAGCGCCTTCGCACGCTCGAGCTTGTCGTCGCTCGACGAGGTCACGATCACGCTCGCGCCGGCGAGCTTTGCGAATTGCAGCGCGAAGATCGAGACGCCGCCGGTGCCTTGCACCAGCACGGTGTCGCCGGGCTTTACATCTGCTTCCTCGAACAGTGCGCGCCAGGCGGTGAGCCCGGCGCAGGGCAGCGTCGCGGCCTCCTGAAATGACAGGTGCGAAGGAATGCGGCTGACGCCCTCGGCGTCGAGCGCCATGACCTCCTGCAGCACGCCCGGCCGCGTGCCGCCGAGCGCGTAGCGCCGGCTGGTCGCCGACACCTTTCCGTCGATCCAGGACTGAAAGAACATCGGACAAACGCGATCGCCGACCACGACGCGCGTAACGCCCTCGCCAACCGCAATGACTTCACCGGCCCCATCCGAGAATGGGATCAGCGGCAATCTACTGACGCCGCCCTTGCCCTGGATCGTGAGCAGATCGCGATAGTTCAGCGATGCCGCCTTCATCCGCACCGCGACCTGGCCGGGGCCGGGCGTCGGCTCTGGCAGATCAGCCAGCTCCATCCCCTCGATCGACCAGTCGCGCGCAACCTGCCAGGTCTTCATGGGACGCGCTCCGCCTCAGGTGCCAAAACTCTTCTGGACCGCCTTGTCGAGTGTCTCGCTGCCGACGAAGCGCTGGCGCAACTCGCGCTTGAGCAGCTTGCCGCTCGGATTCTTCGGCAAGGCATCCACGAAGATCACGCGCTTGGGCACCTTGAAATGCGCCATCTGGCCGGCGCAGTGCTTGATGACGGACTCCTCATCCAGCGTCTCGCCGGTCTTGACCACGACGATCGCAGTCACCGCCTCGATCCAGCGCGGATCGGGCAGGCCGACGACCGCGACTTCGGAGACCTCAGGGATACGGTAGACCATCTCCTCGACCTCGCGGCTCGCAACGTTCTCGCCGCCGGTCTTGATCATGTCCTTGACGCGATCGACCACGGTGATGTGGCCTTCAGCGTCAACGGTGGCGAGATCGCCGGAATGAAACCAGCCGCCGCTGAACGCTGCTGCCGTTTTCACGGGATCGTTGTAATAGCCCGACAACAGATGCGGCGAGCGGTGCACGATCTCCCCGACCTCGCCGACTTTCACATCTTCCATCGACGTGTTGACCACGCGCGTCTCGACATTGAGCACGGGCTTGCCGGCCGAGCCCGCCTTGCGGAGCTGGTCCTCGGGACGCAGCACGGTCGCGAGCGGCGCGATCTCGGTCTGGCCGTAGAAGTTCCAGAATTTGACGTTGGGCAGCCGGCGCTGCAGCTCGAGCAGCACCTCCACCGGCATGATCGAGGCGCCATAATAGCCCTTCTGAAGCGTCGACAGATCGGTCTTGTCGAAGTTCGGCGAGCGCAGCATCGCGATCCAGATCGTCGGCGGCGCGAAGAAGGACGTGATCCTGTGGGCCTGGATCAGCGCCAGGATGTTGTCGGCGGTCGGCTTGCCCGTGATGACGCCGGAAGCGCCGAGATAGATTTGCGGCCCAAGGAAGACGTCGAGCTGGGCGCAGTGATAGAGCGGCAGTGCGTGCAGGAACTTGTCGTCCACGCTCATGCCGCCGTCGATGATGCAGCTGACATACTGCCACATCACTGCTTCATGGGTCAGCATCGCCCCCTTCGGCAGGGATTCGGTGCCGCTAGTGTAGACGATCTGCGCGAGATCTCGGCTGTCGACGGAGGCCTCGAGGAACGAGCCATCGGCATGAAGCAGATCGTCGAAGGTGGTGAGACCGGCGGGCGCGCTGGCGGGATCCTCGCCCGGCAGCCAGATCATCTTCTCGACGGCGCAATCCTTGGCCGAAGCGGCCTTCGCCGGCTCGACGAAGTCAGGCCCGGTGGCGAGCAGCTTTGCGCCGGAGCTCTTCAGGATGAAGTTGATCTCGTCCGGATTGAGCATGAAGTTGATCGGCACCAGCACCGCGCCGATCCGCGCCGCCGCAAAGCGCAGCGCGGCGAAGGCATGCGAGTTGCGCGACAGCACCGCAACACGATCGCCCTTCCCGACGCCGAGCCCCAGCAGGCCGCGGCCGAGCCGATTGCAGATCGCGTCCATCTCGGCGAAGGTCCAGCTCAAGCTGCCGCAGCTCACCGCGAGCTTGTTCGGCTCGCGGCCCGCCGAGCGGCGCAAGAGATCGCCGATGGAATGCTCGCGCGCTTTCGAGATGGTGGCTGCGGTGTCGCTCGACATTTTCGTTTCCCCTGAGCTCTACGATTTGCGCAGATGCCAACCTTGACGCTCGTCAGGTCCTGGCACGCGCGCACTTTTGAGTTTGCGAGAAGCGTAGAGGGGGCCAACGTGCGCGTCAAATCGGCCGGTGGACTGGCGCCATCACGCAAGATTTGACGCCTGGTCGGAGCAAATCTAGGCTGCGCACCAATCATAAACATAAAAGGGGGAATGTTCATGTACCGGAATACTCGCGCCGTGCTCGCGGCCGGATTGCTTCTTGCGTGCTTTGCTAGTCCATCTTCCGCCCAGCAGACGCCACTCAAGATCGGCGTGCTCTCCGACTTCTCCTCGGTCTATTCCGACATCGGCGGTCAGGGGAATGTCGAAGCCACCAAGATGGCGATCGAGGATTTCGGTGGGCAGATGTTCGGCAAGCCGATCGACATGGTCTCGGCCGACGTGCTGAACAAGGCAGACGTCGCCTCCACCATCGCGCGCAAATGGTGGGAGACCGAGGGCGTCGACATGATCATCGACCTGCCGACCTCGGCCACCGCGCTTGCGGTGATGGAGCTGTCGAAGCAGTACGAGAAGATCATGATCGTGACCGATGCGGCGAGCTCCGACATCACCGGAAAGTCGTGCTCTCCCTACACCGCGCACTGGACCTACGATACCTATGCCAATGCGCACACGGTCGGCAGCGCCATCGTCAAGAACGGCGGCGACACCTGGTTCTTCCTCACCGCCGACTACGTGTTCGGCCATTCGGTCGAGCGCGATACCGGCGACGTCGTGAAGGCGGCGGGCGGCAAGGTGCTCGGCAGCGTCAAGCATCCGCTCAACACGGCGGACTTCTCCTCCTTCCTGCTGCAGGCCCAGGCCTCCAAGGCCAAGATCATCGGGCTTGCCAATGGCGGCGGTGACACCATCAACGCGATCAAGCAGGCCGGCGAGTTCGGCATCGTCGCCGGCGGCCAGAACCTCGCCGCGATCGTGATGTTCATCTCCGACGTGCACAGCCTGGGGCTGAAGCTCGCGCAGGGACTGATCATCACCGAGGCCTATTACTGGGACCTCAACGACAAGACCCGCGCCTTCGGCAAACGCTTCCTCGAGCGCGTCAAGCGGATGCCGACGATGAACCAGGCCGCGACCTATAGCGCGACCCTGCATTACCTCAAGGCCGTGCAGGCCGCCGGCACCAAGGACACCAAGACGGTGATGGCGAAGATGCGCGAGCTGCCGGTGAAGGATGCCTTCACCGACAACGGCATCCTGCGCGAGGACGGCCGCATGGTGCACAGTATGTTCCTGTTCCAGGTGAAGAAGCCCGAGGAGTCGAAAGGCCCGTGGGACTATTACAAGCTGCTCGCTGAGGTGCCGGCCGACCAGGCCTTCCGGCCGCTGAAGGACGGCGGCTGCCCGCTGGTGAAGTGAGGCGGGCGGGCGCGAAGCATCCTCGCGCGCGCCCTCCCCGCACTCAGAGCTTGTGCCCCTTCTGGCGCAGCGCCTCGATCAGGCGCTGCTTCAATTCGTCGGCGGCCTTCTGGCTGACGTCCTGGCTAATTTGCGCGCTCGCCTGCGCCAGTGCATCCGACTTCTCCAGAAACTTCTTGCCGGCTGGCTGGGCGTAAAAGGCTTCGATCTGGCGCAGCTCGTCCACCGTGAAGCTTTGGGCATAGAGCGTTGCGATCTGGTCGATCATGGACGCAACGAACGGAGCATAGATCTCCGAGCCCGGCGCCGTCAGCGCGTCGTAGTCGCGCTCGATCTCCGGCCTGTCCTGCGCGACCACGGGGCGGAGCTTGAGCAGCAGCTGCGGCAGCTGCGCGCGATACTGATCCGCGATCTTCAGAGTGACCACGAGCTTGCGAGCCGCGCTCATCGCCTCCGGCGAGGGCGCTTGCGCGGAGGCCCCGCAGACCAGGAGCAGGAGGACGCCGGCGATCGTCAACACAGGTCTGAACATGGCCCTCTCCACGAGAATACGGGCTGGCGATTGCATCAACGGGCTGCGGGCGTCGCGGCCGACGCCCTGTCCAAGTCGATGTCGGCCTCCTCGACCTCCGTCACCTTCACGAACAGGTTGGGCACCCGCCCGGCGCGGTCGAGCAGCCAGGCCGCGCCGATCATGATGACGATGCCGACGACGGAAACGGCAAGCTGCTCCCAGACGCCCTTGGTGTACTGGGTCAGGATCCAATGCGCGGAGAACGACAGGAACACCCCCAGGCAGAAGATCGGCAGCGAGTGCTGGCCGCAGAGGATCACGGGGCGCAGCCCGGGCGCGTGCAGCGCCCGCCATTTGCGCGGGACGAAATGGGTCACCCAGATCGCCAGCGCCAGAAAATGGGTGAAGCGCAGCATGTCGAGATCGGTCTTGTCGATCGGGTAGATCAGCTTGATCATCCATTTCGGGATCAAGGCCTCGAGCGCGGGGATGTGCCAGGTCATCACGATCAGGAACGCGAACACCAGCCAGGCCGCCGCCAGCGCCATCGCGGCCCTGGACCACACCAAGGTCGCGATCCTCTCGATCTGGCCGATGCCGCACCAGGCCGCGAACACGAACATCAGCTGCCAGCAGAACGGGTTGAAGTACCAGGTCGTGCCGGGCGGATAGGAGGCGACGTTCCAATCGAACCAGCGCGACAGCAGATAGAGCACGACGGACGCGGCGAGCGTCAGGGTCGGCCGGCGCACCAGGCACCAGACGATGAAGGGCGAGGCGAACACCAGCGTGATGTAGAGCGGCAGCACGTCGAGATTGACCGGCTTGTACTTGAGCACGATCGCCTGCCCGATCAGCTCGTCCGGATGCGCGAGGAAATTGAACACGTTGAACTCGTGCTCGTACATCGGATTGTCGAAGCGGCGCGCGGTGCGCGCGATCTGCGCCGTGAACAGCAGGAACAGCATGATGTGGGCGACATACATCTCGGCCGCGCGCCGCCACAGCCGCTTGACGGCGGCGAGAAACCAGCCGCCCGCAACGATCGGCCCGTAGATCCAGCCGACGAGGTAGCCCGAGATGAAGACGAAGAACTCGGCGGCGTCGCTGAAGCCGTAATTGCGCAAGGTCAGCCAGGCCACGACGTCGTGCGGGATGTGGTCGAGGAAAATCATCCACAGCCCGATGCCGCGAAACAGATCGAGCCGCAGGTCGCGCTCGACCGGCGCCAACAGAGCTGACTGGTCCCGTGTGATCATGGCCCCGCCTCGCTTGCTGGGCGTCGCGCCGTCGCGGCGCCGAAAAATCGGATGCTAAAAAATCGCGATCAATACGTCACCTAACCCTGCGGCTAGCGTACCAACGGTAGCCGACCTTGAGGCCCGCGCAAGGGATTTTGTGGACACGGCCGCCGCCGTCGCGGCAGCTTCCGCCTTGCGCCGCACAAGCGGCGGGCGGCCGCCCTGGCGGCCAACCCCTCTACAGGGTCGCCCAACAACGTGTCGCGCCTGTCCCGTCTGCCGTCACGGGCCTGTCGCATGAAGATGATCCGTTGTCTGCCGATTGTGCGCGCGCGTCGCGGTGTCGAAGCGACCGACGCGCTCATGGGGAGGAGCGGCCGATGCCCGTTGGACTGCTGGAAGTCGAAGGCACCATCGATGTCAGCCAGTTCTGGCCGGAGGGCCGGTCGGACGCCGACACCACAAAGGTGATCGTGAACGTCGCGCCCGACGCGATCCGCTTCCGCAAGAGCGACACGGCGCCATTCCATCCGACCCATGTCTTCGACAACGCCAAGGTCAAGGGCCGCACCGCGACACCGCCGATCAAGAACGGCAAGCTCACCATTCGCCTCCAGGGCGTCGATGCGCCCGAGCTGCACTATATGCCGTCGCCGCTCTCGGCCGCCGAGAAGAAGGGGCTGCCGGATGCCAAGAAGCAGGCCTATCACGAGGTCACCCATTCCTACCGGCAATTCCTCGGCGCCACCGCGAGCAAGGCGCTGCATGATTTCCTCTCTGGCCCCGGCGAAGCGGCGCTCGCCTGCCGGGTGTTCACCCATGTCGATACGCCGAACGAGGTGTTCGACACCTATGGCCGGCTGGTCGGCGACATCGAGGTGACGGTCAGCGGCAACAAGGTCGACATCAACCACTGGCTGGTCGAGCAGGGCTTTGCCTATCCGACGTTCTATTCGTCGATGAACGACGACGAGATCAAGGCCTTCCTCGCCCTCACCAAGACCGCGCGGGGAAAGAAGCTGCCGGTCTGGAAGCATCTCGCCAAGACGATAGGGGCGTTCGACTTCGACCTGATCGAGCCGAAAAAGAACGAGACCAGTGTGCTCGCGACCGACAAGGGCCCGGTGATCCTGCCAAAGCTCTACCGCCGCTACACCAACTGGTCGGCCCGCAAGAAGGCCAAGGTGACGAGCCAGAATTTCCAGAAATTCCTGAGCGAAGGATCCGGCGGCAAGCCCGACACCTGCTACGAGACCACCGACTTCCTGGACAACGGCGTGCACTCGGCGACGCCGCGCAATTTTGCGGAGTTCGTCGAGGGCGGCAAGACGATCAAGTTTCAGCCTGACAGCCTGGTGTTCGGCGAGGCCCCGTCGACGCTGGTCGGGGCGGACGGGAAGCGGATTACGAAGTTCTGAGCGGCGCGGGCCTCAAGCACGGCATGTTGCCGCGATCATGCTCCAGCCCAGCCTCTCAGGGCTGCAAGACATGCGTCTCCGCGCGCGTGACGGAGCCGCCGAGCAGACAGCCGACAGGCCTGTCGCCGGCGAAGCCGAGGCGCACCCCGATCTCGGACAGGGCTCCCATCGCCCGTCCCTGCATGATGGTGATCCGCTCGCTGTTGCGCTCCACAAGGCCGTTCCTGAGCAGTCCGAACGCGAGCGCGGCCGCGGCGATACCCGTGGCCGCATCTTCCGGGTAGCCCGACGATTTCGGGAATTGCCGCGCCTCGAAACGTCGTTCGCCCTGCTGCTCGATGGCATAGGGATAAAGGCCGGTGGATCCAATCCGACCGCAGCACGCCTCGATCTGCGCAGGCGCCGGCACCAGCGCGTTGAGCTCGCGGACGCCTTTCATCGGGATCAACGTCTTCACGCGCGACGTGACGGCGTTCTGGATCGGCAGGTCGAGCAGATCGCTGCGTGACAGCTTCAGCGCCGACAGCACGTCCTCCTCGTCGGCACGCGAGAGATCGACGACCTTGCCGGCCGGCTGGCTGATCTCGACAGATGGCTCGCCTGAGCCGGCGCCATCGACATAGCCCGTCACCGGCCCACTGCGCGTCTCGATGCGAACCTGCTCGCCGGGCAGGCGCCCCTTGGTCGCAAGCACCCACAGCGCGCCGATCGTCGCGTGGCCGCACATCTCCATCTCGTGCCGCGGCACCCAGAACCGGAAGACATAGTCGGACTCGGGACCTGACGCCGGCAGGACGAAACCCGATTCATGCCCAAAGTGCCGCGCCACCGCCTGCATCCCCTCACCTGCAAGATGCGACGCATCGATCACGATGGGACATGGATTGCCACCGGCGCCTAAGTGGGTGAACACGTTGACAAGCTCGATCTCGGTCATGGGATGGCTCATGGTCATGATGGCGCGACGGTGGCGTCAGCGTCGGTCGCAAGTTCGGGGCGCATTAGAATGCAAAAGCCCCCGAAATCGAAACGGTTTGGAGGACTTATTGTGTCCTTGGTCGCGGGGAGGCGCAACCACCGATAGCGACGTTCGCTGATCGTGGCCGTTTGCATGATGTCTAAAGGAGCGCTCGGCCTCATATGGAGCGGTCATCGCGACGCTACCCGATAGCTAAGTTTTGATATTTGACTGATCGCTAAGCTAGTCAGACGCACCGGTGAGCGACTTCCAGGCGGCGAGCGCAGCGCCCGCAATATGCTCCAGGTCCCGACGGCTAGCGCCGTCGCGCGCCTGGATCGACATGCCCTGTTGGACGGTTACATAGTATCTGGCAATGGCAGCGAGATCGGCCTTAGGCGAGATCTCGCCAGATGCAACGCCCTGTGCCAGACGCTGTCGTAAATCTTCAACGGTCTTGGCCCGCATCGCGATCAATTCGCGCCGCACCATTTCCGACTGGTCAGTGGCGTGCAGCGCTGCCAGCACGACGAGGCACCCCGGCGGCCGGCTCCGCCGTGTGAAGGCCCGCGCGGTCTGCATGAGAAAGCTTTCGATTGCCTCAAAGGCGGTGGGCGCCTGCCTGACCCCATTCCAGATCTCGGGCCCTTCGGTGGCCACGTAATATTGCAGCGCCTGTCGGAACAGTTCCTCCTTGCAGCCGAAGGCGGCGTAGATGCTTGGCGAGGCAATTCCCATGGCAGCGGTGAGATCGGCCATCGAGGCGCCTTCATAACCTTTGGCCCAAAACATTTCCATGGCGCGCTTGAGCGCGACTTCCTTGTCAAAACTCCGGGGCCGACCTCGTTCCATTCCGTCCGCTCGATTTCTGTGTCGATCGATAAAATAATTCACTTGACGGTTCGGCGCAACCATCGCTATTTTTATGTCGATCGTTACATAAATAGGAGAAACTCCATGACCGCACTCCGAGGAAAACGGGCTCTGGTCACCGGCGGCAGCCGCGGGATCGGCGCTGCAATCGCCAAACGCCTCGCCTCCGACGGCGCCGATGTTGCCTTCACCTACGAGCGTTCGGCCGACAGGGCGCAAGCGGTGGTTGCGGAGATCGAAAAACTCGGACGACGGGGGCTCGCCATCAAGGCCGACAGCGCCGATGCCGCCGCCGTCAAGGCGGCGGTGGATCAGGCCGCGGAGGCGTTCGGCGGCCTGGACATCCTGGTCAACAATGCCGGAATCTTCAGAGGCGGCCCCATCGAGACGATGACTATCGAAGACGTCGACGCGACGCTCGCGGTGAATGTTCGAGCAGTGGTCGTGGCATCGCAAGCCGCGCTCGCACATATGGGCGATGGCGGGCGCATCATCTCGATCGGCAGCAATCTCGCGACGCAGGTGCCTGCCCCCGGCATGAGCCTTTATTCCATGAGCAAGTCGGCCCTGATCGCTTGGACGCAAGGTCTCGCGCGCGATCTCGGCGGCCGCGGCATCACCGTCAACATCGTGCACCCGGGCTCGACCGATACCGACATGAACCCAGCCAACGGCACGCAGGCCGAAGGCCAACGCTCGCGCATGGCGATCCCGCAATACGGCAAGGCCGAGGACGTTGCTGCGCTGGTTGCGTACGTGGCCGGACCGCAGGCGCGCTCGATCAATGGCACCGGCCTGACGATTGACGGCGGCGCCAACGCGTGACGAACTCCAGTGTGACCGAGGCGCGCGAACTCCCGCTCGCGCTCCTGGTCGTGGCGACGGCAAGCGCCATTGTCGTCGCGACCGAGTTCATCGTCATGGGTCTGCTGCCGGTCCTGAGCCGGGATTTCGGTGTGTCGCTCGCCGTAGCCGGACGCCTGGTCGGGGCCTTCGCGCTCTCAGCCTCCCTGCTCGGACCGCCGCTGACGCTCGCCACGGCACGGATGTCGCCACGGAATGTCCTGATCGGCACCCTGCTGCTGTTCGCCACAGCCAATCTCGCGGTCCTGCTGCAGCCAAGCTTCGGCACGATGCTGACGGTGCGCATGATCCAGGGCGCAGCGTTGCCGGTGTTCATTGGAGTCGGCGCCGAGATCGTCAGCCGGTTGTCGCCACCGGAACGACGCGGCCGATCCCTGGCGCGCGCCAATACCGGCTTTGCAGTCGGCGTGGTCTGCGCCTTGCCCGCCGGCGTCGCGTTGGCCGAGGGCGGCCTATGGACACCATCCTTCGTCGCGCTCATCGTGTTCGCCGTGGCGGCAGCGGGACTGGTGGCACTGGGCCTGCCGCGTATCAGCGGGAATAGCGCGCCTCGCGCGGAGCAGGCGTGGCGCCTTGTGTGCGAACCGCGGTTCGTGATGCACCTGATGCTGTCCATCGCGGTGTTCGCCGCGATGTTTTCGGCCTACACCTATCTGACGGCCTGGTTCGCGGAGCGAGCGGGTTTCTCCAATTGGCAGATCGCGCTGGTTCTCCTGGAATTCGGGGCCGCGGGCCTGCTCGGCAACGCCGCGGCCGGCCGCGTGGCGGACCAGGCGCCGCTGTCAGCCACTGCACTGGCGGTCATCGTGGTGACGCTTGCGGCACTTGCGCTTTCGCTCGTGGACGCCCCCCTGTTGCGTCTTGTCGTGATCGGCATCTGGGGTATGGCGCACACCGCCTGCGTGACGCTGTGCCAGGTGCGCGTCACGCTGACCGGACGGTCCATGCCGGCATTTGCGATGGCGATGAACATCTCGGCCGCCAATCTCGGAATCGCGCTCGGGGCGTTGGTCGGCGGCTGGGTGGTGACGCGCTGGGGCGTGAATGCGATGGGATGGGGCAGTCTGGCTCTCACCCCGGTCATGCTTGGCCTCGCCGGGCTCTTGGGAGTTCAAGGCGAACGCGCATAGCCGATCCCCGCCTTTGCTGCGCCTGCCCGCAACGCCCGACGATCGTTCCGCCAAAACAAAAATGGCCCGCGTTGCGCGGGCCATTTTCGTATCGGATCCGGTCAATCCGAATTTGGTTGCGGGGATAGGATTTGAACCTATGACCTTCAGGTTATGAGCCTGACGAGCTACCGGGCTGCTCCACCCCGCGTTAAACCGTTGCGCGCCTTCAGCAAAATCCCGGGGACGAAGGGGTAAGGCCGGCGCTGTTCGCGTGGCTTGTCGTCCGTCCCAAAGGCTTCCTTGGAAGGCAACCCCGGGGCAAAGCCCGTCGGGTGCGAGGCGTATGTATCAAGGCGGGGTGGCTTTGGAAAGGGCCGCCGGGACGTTTTTTTCGACTTTATGACAACGCGGTGAGCCGGTTTTCGACCGGTTTGGCGCGCTCTTGCCAGAAGTTCCACAACGGGCGAGCTTGCGGCAACAAGATAACGGGGCGAATGCCGTAGACCACCCGCTGACCTGCCCCCGCCCGATGGGACCAGGATCGGGCGGCTGGAGAGGCTGCCGTCATTCCGGGGCGCGCGCAGCGCGAGCCCCGGAATGACGGCCAACAACAAAGACTCGCAAGGGGGAAGCACAATTGACCGACACATTCGATTTCGTCGTCGTGGGCGCGGGCTCCGGCGGCTGCACCGTGGCAGGACGGCTGTCGGAGGATGCGGCGACATCCGTGGCGCTGCTCGATGCCGGCGGGCGCAACGACACTTGGCGGATCACCACGCCGTTCGGGCTCGCTCTGCCCTACCGCGCGGCCAACTGGGCCTTCGATACCGTGCCGCAGAAGGGATTGAACGGCCGTATCGGCTATCAGCCGCGCGGCAAGGGCCTCGGCGGGTCCTCGGCAATCAATGCCATGGTCTACATCCGCGGCCACAAATGGGACTACGACCACTGGGCCTCGCTCGGCAATGCCGGCTGGTCGTACGCGGACGTGCTGCCCTACTTCAAGCGCGCGGAGAACAACCGCGATTTCGACGGCGAGTATCACGGCAAGGGCGGCCCGCTGCATGTCAACAGGCTGCGCTCGGACAATCCGATCCATCAGGTCTTCCATCAGGCCGCGCGCGAGGCGCAGTTCCGCATCCGCGACGACTTCAATGAAGCGGACCATGAAGGGCTCGGCAGCTATCAGGTGACGCAGCACAATGGCGAGCGCTGGAGCGCGGCCCGCGCCTATCTGCAGCCCCACATCGACAAGCGCACGAATTTGCGGGTCGAGACGGCGGCGCATGCCACGCGCATTTTGTTCGAGGGCAAGCGCGCGGTCGGCGTCGAATATGTGCAGGGCAAGCAAAAGAAGCAGCTGCGCGCCCGCCGCGAGGTGATCCTCGCCGCCGGCGCCTTCCAGTCGCCGCAGCTGTTGATGCTGTCGGGCATCGGCGATGGCGAGGCGCTCCGCGCGCACGGCATCGGCGTCACCCATCACCTGCCGGGTGTCGGGCGCAATCTGCAGGACCATCCGGATTTCGTATTCGTCTACGCCTCAGATTATCCGCACTTCGTTCACTCGTCGCTCGGCCGGCTGCCGTCCCTGCTCCGCGCCATCCAGCGCTATCGCCGCGAGCGGCGCGGCCTGATGACCACGAATTTCGCCGAATGCGGCGGCTTCCTGAAGACGCAGGGCCACCTCGACGTGCCAGACATCCAGTTGCACTTCGTCATCGCGATGCTCGACGATCACGGCCGCAAGAAGCACAAGGAGGCAGGGTTCTCATGCCATGTCTGCCTGCTCAGGCCGAAAAGCCGCGGCAGCGTATGGCTGAAGAACGCCGATCCGCTGGCTGCTCCAATGATCGATCCGAATTTCCTCGGCGAGGACTGGGATCTCGAAGCGATGGTCGCCGGCTTCAAGACCACGCGACGGCTGATGGAGACGCCGGCGCTGCGCGCCTTGCAGAAGAAGGACATGTTCACGTCCGACGTGCGAACCGACGACGACATCCGCGCCATCCTGCGCAATCGCGTCGACACCGTCTATCACCCGGTCGGCACCTGCAAGATGGGCGCGGACGCGATGGCCGTGGTCGATCCGACGCTGAAGGTGCACGGTGTGCAAGGCTTGCGCGTCGTCGATGCCTCGATCATGCCGACGCTGATCGGCGGCAACACCAATGCGCCGACCATCATGATCGGGGAGAAGGCGGCGGATATGATAGGTGCGGAGAGGCGGTAGCATCGCCTCCTCTTCGTCATTGCGAGCGCAGCGAAGCAATCCAGAATCCCGACTCTGGATTGCTTCGCTGCGCTCGCAATGACGATGTGGATAGAGCGGTGCTTGTCTCAACCAGCTGCACTCGCGGAGACTCCCCCTCACCCGGAATTTGCTCTCGCAAATTCCGGCCTCTCCCCGCACGCGGGGAGAGGCGAAGACAAGCTCAATTCAACAAGAACCCGCCATCCACCGTCACCACACTCCCCGTCATGTACCGCGACGCCTGCGAGGCCAGCAGCAGGATGGCGCCGTCGAGATCGGACTCGGCGCCGACGCGGCGCTGGGGGATGCGTTTGGCGAGGCGCTCGCCCGCCGGCGTCGACCAGAAGGCGTGGTTCATCTCGGTGTCGATGTAGCCGGGCGCGAGCGCGTTGATGCGGATGTTCTGGCCGGCGAGCTCCAGCGCCATCGCTTTCGTCGCCTGGATGATGCCGGCCTTGGAGATCGCGTAGGGCGAGACCGCCTTGAGCACGCCGGTGCCGAGCACGGAGGCGATGTTGACGATGTTACCTGACTGCTTGCGCGCGATCATGCGGCGCGCGATCTCGGTCGCGAGAAAATAGGCGCCCTTGAGATTGGCGCCGATCACCGCGTCCCAATCGGATTCGGTCTGCTCGGTCGCGAGCTTCTCGATGGCGATGCCGGCATTGTTGATCAGCACCGTGACCGGGCCGAGCGCCGCTTCTGCGGCATCCACCGCTTTCGCGATCGATGCGGTGTCGGTGACGTCGAGCGCGACCGCGGCGGCGCGGCCGCCCTTGCCGCGGATCTCGTCCTCCAGGCTCTTCAGCTTGTCGGCCTGTCGCGCCGCGAGCGCGACCGCGGCGCCATGCGCCGCCAGCACCCGGGCAAACTGCCGCCCCAGCCCCTGGCTCGCGCCTGTTACGAGGATGATTTCCTTACTGACGTCGAATAGGTCTGACATGCTGTCCTCGAGCGATTTCCCTGAGCTTTGGAGCCATCAATACCGACGATTTTAACGATCTGAAACCGGAATGATCGGCTCGGCGTTCATTCGTTCCACCTGAGACAGGGGCTCGCAGTGATGAACAGTTTCGATCTCGCGGTCTATGCGGCGCTTGCCATCGCCGTCGGCCTCGGCTTTCGGACCGGCCTGCTGCGCAGCGCCATGACCATCCTCGCCTATCTCCTCGCCGCGCCCATGGCGGTGGCGCTGATGCCGATGATCGCGCCGCAAATCGCCGGCAATCCCAACGCGCCGCTGCTCCAGAACTGGATCTGGTTTTTCGCCATCTTCGTGGTGATTGGCATGCTGCTCGGCCATATCGGCCGCGTCGCGCTGAACGACACACTCGGCGAGACCGGCATCGGCGACCGCGTCGGCGGCGCCGCGCTCGGCGCGGTCCGGGTCGGCCTCGTCGCCACCACGCTGGTTCTCGTGTTCGACCAGATCGTGCCGGCCAACCGCCAGCCGCCCTTCCTCGCCGGCTCGCATCTGCGGCCGCTTTTCTCGGCGGCCGGACAGATGGGATTCAAATCACTGCCGCCCGAGGCCGCCGCGGCGATCGACCGCCTCAAGCAGGAGCGTCGCATCTAGTGCATCGCCGCAGCCCGCGCCATGCATTTTGACGCGGGCCTCTCCCTTATCAGGGGCGCCGCAGTTGGCTAGAGTGCGCCGTCCAAAACCTGCCTGCTATTTTCGGGAGTGAAACAGTGGATCTTGGGATCAAAGGTCGCCGCGCCATCGTCTGCGCATCCAGCAAGGGCCTCGGCCGCGCTTGCGCCATCTCGCTGGCGGACGCCGGCGTTCACGTCACGCTGACCGCGCGCGGCGCCGAAGCGCTGAAGAAGACGGCCGACGAGATCCGCAAGGCCTATCCCGACGTGACCGTCACCGAGATCGTCGGCGACATCACGACGCCGGCGGGCCGCGAGGCCGTGCTGAAGGCCTGCCCCGAGCCCGATATCCTCATCAACAATGCCGGCGGCCCGCCGCCCGGCGATTTCCGCAACTGGACCCGCGACGACTGGATCAAGGCGATCGACGCCAACATGCTGACGCCGATCGAGCTGATCAAGGCGACCGTCGACGGCATGATGGCGCGCAAGTTCGGCCGCATCGTCAACATCACCTCGGCCGCGGTGAAGGCGCCGATCGACATTCTCGGCCTTTCCAACGGCGCGCGCGCCGGCCTCACCGGCTTCATCGCCGGCCTGTCGCGCAAGACGGTGATCAACAACGTCACCATCAACGGCCTGTTGCCAGGCCCGTTCGAAACCGATCGCCTGACCGGCACCGCCAAGGCCGAAGCCGACAAGCGCGGCACGACGCCGGAGCAGATCCTGGCCGAGCGCGCCAAGCTCAATCCCGCGGGCCGCTTCGGCCAGCCCGACGAGTTCGGCTATGCCTGCGCCTTCCTGTGCGGCGCCAAGGCGGGCTTCATCACGGGGCAGAACATTCTGCTCGACGGTGGCGCATTCCCGGGAACGCTGTAGGCCTTCGTGCCTTAACCGCGCAATCCGCGAAAAACCGTCATGCCCGGGCCTTGTCCCGGGCATCCACGTTCTTGGTGCGGCCAAGTGAGACGTGGATGGCCGGGGCAAGCCCGGCCATGACGATGCGGCGGCGTCGGATCTCAATCATTCCCCTCACCGCGAGGCCGGACTAGTCACCGCTGCTTGGTCGGCTCGTCCTCGTCCCGCTCGCTGGGATCGGAGGAATCGGCGGTGAGGCGCTCATCGGTCCAGTCGATGCCGAAGGCATCGAGGCCGTCCGCGAGCAGATCGCCCAGCATCGGCTCGCCGAGCAGATATTGCACGGTCTCGTGCCGGGGCTTGCGATACTCGCCCCGCGCTTCGACGGCGCGCGCGCGTAAATCGTCCCAATCATCGATCGTGCCGTCGCCGCGGCCGAGCCAAGTCAGCGCGACGAGATCGACCTGCTCGTCCTCGTTCAGGGCAACGATGAAGCCGCCGAGCTCGCTGCCGACGGGATCGGAGCCGTCGTCCTCGAGCACATCGACCGCATCGTCATCGCTCGGATTCGAACCCGAATCCGGATCGGTATCCTCTTCCTTGACGTCGAATTCGCGCGCCTTCTCGATGATGAAGGCGACCTTGTCGGCGGAAATGGCAAGCTCTGGCATGGGCTACCTCGGGCGCATCGTCTGTGGTTCCAAGTTCCCTCGATAACGCAACATCACGACAGATGATCCATTGCGCTCGGAGAGGGAAAATGTGCATCTTTCGGCAGCAAACCAAGAACATGGGGCCAACGCATGCACTGGACGATCGGCAGGGTCAAAATCACTGAGGTCGTGGAAATGGAGACGGTCGGCTCGACGCGCTTCATCCTGCCGGCCGCGACCAATGACGAGATCCGGAAGCTGCCCTGGCTGATCCCGCATTTCGCCACTGACGAGGGCCGGCTGAAGATGTCGATCCATTCGCTGGTGGTGGAAACGCCGACGCGCCGCATCGTGGTCGACACCGGGCTTGGCAACGACAAGCAAGGCCGTGGCTTTCCGACCTGGAACAACCGCAGCACGCCGTTCCTTCAGACGATGACGGCGGCGGGCTTTGCGCCCGAGACCATCGACACCGTGCTGTGCACGCATCTTCATGTCGATCATGTCGGCTGGAATACGAAGCTGGTCGACGGCAAATGGGTGCCGACATTCCCAAAGGCGCGCTACCTGTTCGGCAAGACCGAATACGAGTACTGGCGCGATCATTCCACCGAGCCGGACAAGGCGGTGGTGTTTGGCGATTCCGTGCAGCCGATCGTCGATGCGGATCGGGCCGAGCTGATCCCGGGCGACCATCGCCTGTCCGACGAGATCAGCGTGATCCCGACCCCCGGTCACAGCCCCGGGCACATGAGCGTCCTGATCGAGTCCGGCGGCGAACAGGCGTTGCTCGGCGGCGACGTCGCCCATCATCCCTGCCAGATGGCGCATCTCGACTGGTGTTCGGTCGTCGACAGCGACCCCGCCCAATCGGCGGCGACGCGCCGCAACCTGTTCAGCCGGTTCGCCGACACCCCAACGCTGGTGATCGGCGGGCATTTTTCGGCCGGGCACATCAAGCGCGACGGCGACGCGTTCAGATTTGTGGCGCTGCAATCGTAGGGTGGGCAAAGCCACCGGGGCGCGCGAACGATGACAGGCTCCGCGCGCCCACCATTCCGCGCTCCTGGAAACAGCTCGTGGGCACGGCGCTTTGCGGCTTGCCCACTCTACGATCGCCCGAATTGAGAAGGCTGCAATGCACCGCTGTTTGAGCGGTTGAATTTCCCGCCGCCCTGTTCCATGAAGCTATTTAACCGATCAGTCCATCCCAAGGGAGAAACGAGAATGAAGCTTGTTCGTTATGGCGAAAAGGGTGCGGAAAAGCCCGGCCTGATCGACAAATCCGGCCAGTTGCGCGACCTGTCGGCGCATCTGAAGGACCTCACGGGCGACGCCTATTCGCCGGAGAGCCTGAAGAAACTGGCAAGCCTCGACCCCGCCTCGCTGCCCGCCGTTTCCGGCAAGCCGCGCTTCGGCTCGCCCGTCACCGGCATCTCGAAATTCGTCGCCATCGGCCTCAACTACAGCGACCACGCCAAGGAAACCGGCGCTGCGATCCCGACCGAGCCGATCATCTTCATGAAGGCCAACACCTCGCTGTCCGGCCCGAACGACGCGGTCGAAAAGCCGCGCGGTTCGACCAAGCTCGACTGGGAGGTCGAGATCGCCGCCATCATCGGCACTCGCGCCAAATACGTCTCGGAAGCCGATGCGCTGAACTACGTCGCCGGCTATTGCGTCTGCAACGACGTCTCCGAGCGCAACTTCCAGACCGAGCGCCTGGGACAGTGGACCAAGGGCAAGTCGCACGACACGTTCGGCCCGCTCGGGCCGTGGCTCGCCACCAAGGACGAGATCAAGGACGTGCAGAACCTGTCGATGTGGCTCGACGTCAACGGCCAGCGCCGCCAGACCGGCTCGACCGCGACCATGATCTTCTCGATGGCCAAGTGCGTGTCCTATGTCTCGCAGTTCATGACGCTGCTGCCGGGCGACATCATCACCACGGGCACCCCGCCCGGCGTCGGCCTCGGCATGAA
The DNA here is from genome assembly GCF_029714425.1 of Bradyrhizobium sp. CB2312. Lineage (NCBI taxonomy): Bacteria > Pseudomonadati > Pseudomonadota > Alphaproteobacteria > Hyphomicrobiales > Nitrobacteraceae > Bradyrhizobium > Bradyrhizobium sp. CB2312. The sequence goes on from NZ_CP121668.1 coordinate 9,230,717, forward strand.
GCCGCCGACCTTCCTCAATGTCGGCGACGTCGTCACGCTCGGCATCGAAGGCCTCGGCGAGCAACGCCAGGAGATCATCGCGGCGTAAGGTCGCGATCCACACCGTCGCCACACCGTCATTGCGAGCAAAGCGAAGCAATCCAGAGATCGTCCTTCAGAGACAGCCTGGATTGCTTCGTCGCTTCGCTCCTCGCAATGACAAGCCAAACCGGTTCATTTGACGGATATCTGAAATGAAACTCTCCTTCTCCGCCGCCTCGCCCTTCGCCCGCAAGGTGCGCATCGCCGCGATCGAGCTTGGCCTGATCGACAAGATCGAGCTGATGCCCGCAACCGTGGCGCCGGGTACGGCCAATGAGGACTATTCGCGCATCACGCCGTTGAAGAAGCTGCCGGTGCTGATCACCAATGACGGCGACGTCATCCTGGATTCCTACGTCATCGTCGAATATCTCAACGAGATGGCCGGCGGCAGCCTGATCCCGGATTACGGCCCGCGGCGCTGGAAGGCCAAGACCAATCACTCGCTGATCAACGGCATGCTCGATTCCATGCTGCTGTGCCGCTACGAGAAGATGGTGCGGCCGCAGGGCCTGCAATGGCAGGCCTGGTCGGATGACCACTGGAACCGGGCCTGGACCGGCATGGCGCGCTTCGAGAACATGCCCGAGGTTTTGAACGGCCCGTTCGACATCTCGCAGATCGGCCTCGTCTGCGTGCTTGGCTATGCCGATTTCCGCTTCGCCGATTGCGGCTGGCGCAAGGCCTATCCGAAGCTCGATGCTTTCCACCAGAAGATGCTGGAGCGGCCCTCCGTGAAGATCTCGGTGCCGCCGGCGGCATAGCGGGATAGACGGGAGAATGACGATGCGCGATCATCTCTCCCGTCTCACAAGTCTCAGTGCGAGCCTCGTGCTCGCGCTGTCAGTCTCAGCCACCCATCTGCGGGCCGAGAGCATGTCGCCTGGACAAACCCATCAGGCCTGCGGATCGCCATTATCGATCGACGATGGCTGGGAGATTGCGTCGCCCAACAGTGTAAGCATGGACGACGCGCAGCTTTGTACCATCGCCGCGCGGCTCGAGCAGCGGGCAACCGCGGTCCATTCGGTCGTCGTCGTCAGGCACGGCAAGCTCGTCTTCGAGCAATATTTTCCCGGCTACGACCAGCCCTGGGGACAACCGGAAGGCCAGCACGAATTCACCGCGACGACCAGGCACGACATGCGCTCGGCATCCAAGAGCGTGATCTCACTGCTGGTTGGAATCGCGATCGATCGCAAGCTCATCGCTGGCGTCGACGAGCCCGTGCTCAAATTCTTCCCCGACACCACAGCGGTAAAGCAGGCGGGATGGGAGGCCATCACGCTGCGCCATCTGCTGACGATGTCATCCGGCATCAAATGGGACGAGGCGCGGGCCTGGACCGATCCGAAAAACGACGAACCGCATCTCACCTTCGAAGCCGATCCGATCGGCTATGTGCTCGCAAAACCAGTCGCTGCGCCGCCGGATGCGCTATGGACCTATAATGGCGGCGGGACTGAACTGCTCGGCAACATCCTCGAACGCGTCTCGGGCAAGCCGCTGGAGGCATTTGCTCGCGAGATGCTGTTCCAGCCGCTCGGGATCAGCGATTTCGAGTGGAAGGCCTATAAGAACGGCAAGATCGCGGCGGCCGCGGGCCTGCGCTTGCGACCGCGCGATGCCGCGAAGATCGGCCAGCTCGTGCTCAATCATGGCCGGTGGAACGGCCAGCAAATCGTCTCGGCCGACTGGATCGCACAATCGATCACGCCGCGCTTCCAGGCGGTCGGCTATTTCGGCGGCACGCTGTTCTACGGCTATCAATGGTGGATGGGCCGCTCGCTTGCCAATGGCAAGGAAATCAAATGGGTTGGAGCTTTTGGCTGGGGCGGGCAACGCATTTTCATCGTGCCCGAGCTTGATCTCGTCATGATGACTTCAGCCGCGCAATACGGCCAGCCGAAGGAAGGCTTGGCCGCGATCGACATCCTCACCAATATCGTCATTCCATCCGCGCACTGATCACGAGGGAAACGAGCATGAGCCTCAAATATGCGGTCGGCGATCTCACCATTCATCGCATCATCGAGCAGGAGTCTCCGTTCTTTCCGGCGCTGGAGTTCATCCCCGGGCTGACGGCGGAGATATTGGCCGAGAACCGGGCGTGGATGCGGCAGGCCAAGGCGCTGGACGATGCGGACACCCTGATCCTGTGCTTCCAGTCCTACGTGGTGAAGACGCCGCACCACACCATGCTGATCGACAGCTGCATCGGCAACGACAAGTCGGAGCGCTATTGCGACACCGACACGCTGTGCTGCACCGCGCATTTCCCCTCGCCGTCGGTGGGGAAGATCAAGCGCAAGGGCAGCGCGTTCGTGTGTGCGGCGGTGTGAGATGCCGTAGAGTGGGCAAAGGCGCGCGCTTCGCGCGCCGTGCCCACCACTCCTTATGGTGGGCACGCTCCGCTTTGCCCACCCTACGATTCCACCCGAGTGGAGAAAAGCAATGACAACACTCCCCGACATCGCTCTCCCCGCCGGAATCCGCTCGCGCTACGTCGACGGCATCAACGGCCTGCGGATGCATGTGCTGGAAGCCGGGTTCGAGACCAAGGGGCGGCCCTGCATCCTCTTGCTGCACGGCTTTCCGGAGCTTGCCTTCTCCTGGCGCAAGGTGATGCCGGCACTCGCGGCCAACGGCTATCACGTGCTCGCGCCGGATCAGCGCGGCTACGGGCGCACGACCGGGTGGACCGCGGATTATGACGGCGATCTCACCCCATTCTCGCTGCTCAACCTCGTGCGCGATGTGCTCGCCCTGGTGTCGGCGTTCGGTTACAGGCAGGTCGATCTCGCCGGACATGATTTCGGCAGCCCGGTCGCGGCGTGGTGCGCGCTGATCCGGCCCGACGTGTTTCGATCGGTGACGCTGATGAGCGCGCCGTTCAGCGGCGCGCCGACATTGCCGTTCGATACGGTCGATGGTCCGGCAAAGCCTGCCGTGGAAGATCCCGTGCATCGCGAGCTCGCCGCATTGCCCCGCCCGCGCAAGCATTATCAATGGTACTATTCGACACGACCCGCGAACGACGACATGCGGCACGCGCCGCAAGGTGTGCACGATTTCCTGCGTGCCTATTATCATCACAAGAGCGCTGACTGGACCGACAACAAGCCCTACCCGCTGCAATCGTGGTCCGCGAATGAGCTGGCGAAGCTGCCGACCTACTATGTGATGGATCTGAACGAGACCATGGCCGAGACGGTCGCGAAGGAGATGCCCTCGCCGGCCGTGATCGCCGCCAATCGATGGCTGCCGGACAGCGACCTTGCTTATTACAGCGCCGAGTACGGCCGCACCGGATTCCAGGGCGGGCTGCAATGGTACCGCTATGGCACGTCGGGCATACTCAACAAGGAGATGCAGCTGTTCTCCGGCCGCAGCATCGACGTGCCCTCGTGCTTCATCTCCGGCAAGCAGGACTGGGGCACCTATCAGCGCCCCGGCGTGTTCGAGGCGATGCAGGGTCGCGGCTGCACCAGGATGCTCGGCTGCCATCTCATCGACGGCGCCGGCCATTGGGTGCAGCAGGAGCAGCCGACCGAGGTCAGCCGGTTGCTGCTCGACTTCCTCGCAAAGGCCCGCACGGCCTGATTTGACCGGCGAACCGCGGCGCCCTATATAGTTTAGAATTATTCTAAACTAGTGAAATGGGCCCCCGTGAAGAATTTTTCCGACCTGACCGAGCGCGAGGTACTTGCGGTCGCGATCTCCTCCGAGGAGGAGGATAGCCGCATCTACATGACCTTCGCCGAGGATTTGCGCGAGCGTTATCCGGACACGGCAAAAATCTTCGAGGAGATGGCCGAGGAGGAGCGCGGTCACCGGCACCGGCTGCTCAAGCTCTACGAGGAGCGGTTCGGCCCGCATCTGCCGCCGATCCGCCGGGAAGACGTCAAAGGATTCCTGCGCCGCCGCCCGATCTGGCTGACTAAAAACCTGCCGCTCGACACGATCCGCAAGGAGGTCGAGACCATGGAGCTCGAGGCCGAGCGCTTCTACGCGCGCGCCGCCGAGCAGGCCGAGGATGTGGGCGTGCGCCGCCTGCTCGGCGATCTCGCCGAGGAGGAGAAGCACCACGAGAACCGCGCGGTGGCGCTGACCGACGAGATCCTGAAGCCCGACGTGCGCGCCGAGGAAGACCGCACCCGGCGGCGGATGTTCGTGCTGCAATATGTGCAGCCCGGCCTCGCCGGCCTGATGGACGGCTCGGTCTCGACCCTGGCGCCGCTGTTTGCGGCCGCCTTCGCCACGCACCAGAACTGGCAGACTTTCCTGGTCGGCCTTGCCGCCTCGATCGGCGCCGGCATCAGCATGGGCTTTGCCGAGGCGCTGTCGGACGACGGCTCGCTGACGGGGCGTGGCTCGCCCTGGCTGCGCGGCGTCACCTGCGGCGCGATGACGACGCTCGGCGGGCTCGGCCACACCGCGCCCTATCTCGTACCCGACAGCTGGCCCAATGCATTCTGGATCGCGACCGCGATCGCCTGCGTCGTCGTGTTCTTCGAGCTATGGGCGATCGCCTTCATCCGCTCGCGCTACATGGACACGCCGTTCCTCCAGGCCGTATTCCAGATCGTGCTCGGCGGCGCCATCGTGCTCGCGGTGGGGATCCTGATCGGGGCGGCGTAGGTCGCCAGCCTCACACTCGCTGTCATCGCCCGCGAAGTGTTTAGCCCGGACAGATCACTGACGGGTGTTCGGAGACATAGCTGACACATCAACATTGGCTGGATTGGTCCGATTCGGGAGGCCGTCCATGCCTTGGAGTGAGGTGTCAGCAATGGATCAGCGCCACGAGTTCGTGCGGCTGGCTTTGCAGGAAGGCGTCAACCGGCGCGAGCTCTGCCGTCGGTTCAACATCAGTCCTGATGTCGGTTACAAGTGGTTGCGGCGCTGGCAGGCTGGCGATCGGGAGCTGGCCGACCGTTCCCGGTGCCCGCATGCGATGCCCAAGCGCAGCAAGGCTGCGGTCGAGGCACAGGTTCTGGCTGTGCGGGACAAGCATCCCGCCTGGGGCGCACGCAAGATCGCCCATTGCCTGAAGCGGGATGGCCAGACGGTGCCGGTGCCGTCAACGGTGCACCGGATCCTGTGCCGGAACGGCCGGGTCACACCGAGTGAGACTGCGCCACCCAATCCGGGGCACCGCTTCGAGAAGGAAGCTCCCAATCTGCTGTGGCAGATGGACTTCAAGGGCCACCTGCCGCTCGCCAACGGGACACGGTGCCATCCGCTGACCGTCGTCGACGATCACTCGCGCTATGTCTTGTGCCTGAAGGCCTGCGCCGACGAGCAGCGTCTCACCGTGCAGGATCACCTGACGGCGACGTTCCGCTGCTATGGCCTGCCGGAGGCCTTCTACACCGATAACGGCTCACCTTGGGGCGATACGTCCGGCGTTCGTTGGACCGGACTGAAGGTGTGGCTGCTCAAGCTCGGCGTCAGGGTGGTGCACGCCAGGCCATGTCACCCGCAGGCCCGCGGCAAGAACGAACGCTTCCATCGCACCCTGAAGGCCGAGGTTTTTGCCATGCGTCGCTTCCGTACCCTCGCGGAAGTCCAGCGCGCCTTCGACGCCTGGCGACCGGTCTACAATCTGGAGCGCCCCCACCAAGGCATCGATATGCACGTCCCCGCCGATCGCTTCCGGCCGAGCGCCCGTGCCATGCCGGCGCGCATTCCGAAGGTCGAATACGACAGCACAGAGATCGTGCGCAGGGTCTCATCGACCAGACCCTATATCTCTTTCAAGGGACGATTTTGGAAGGTTCCCCAGGCCTTCGCACGCGAACATCTCGCGATCCGCCCGCTGGACCGCGACGGCCATTACGGAATCTTCTTCGCCAGCTGGCAGGTCGCATCGATCGACTTGACCAACGACCAACCTGTCAGTGATGTGTCCGAACAGGTGTCAGCCATGTCTCCGGACTAAACAGAAGGCGGGCGATCCAGTACGCCGCGGCGGATATGGTGAAAGCGAGATCTTAAACGCGGGTCTCTGGAATACTGGATCGCCCGGTCGAGCCGGGCGATGACAGCTGCTGACATATCAATCGCCATCAAACGGCGGTTGCAGCCTTCCGCCAAACTGCGCATCATCCCGTCAGTGAAATGCAGGAGCATGCCGTGGCCAAATCGGAATGGAGCTACAAGAGTGCGGTCGAGCTGTCGGCCGCGTTGACCGCAAAGAAGGTCTCAGCGGTCGAGCTCACGCAGGATGCGATCGATCGCATCGAACGGCATGACGGCAAGATCAATGCGATCTGCGTGCGAGATTTCGACCGTGCGCTGAGCGCCGCGCGCGAGGCAGACGCCGCATTGGCCCGCGGCGAGCGCAAGCCGTTGCTGGGCCTACCCATGACGGTGAAGGAATCCTACAACATCGCCGGCCTGCCGACGACCTGGGGCATTCCCGCGCACGAGGATTTCATCGCCAAGGAAGACGCGCTGCCGGTCACGCGCGTAAAGGACGCCGGCACCATCGTCCTCGGCAAGACCAACGTGCCGGTCGTGCTCAGCGACTGGCAGAGCTACAACGACATCTACGGCACCACCAACAACCCCTACGATCTCGGCCGCACACCCGGCGGCTCCTCCGGCGGTTCGTCGGCCGCGCTCGCCGCGGGCTATGGCCCGCTGTCGATCGGCTCCGACATCGGCGGCTCGCTGCGCGTGCCGGCGTTCCATTGCGGCATCTATGCGCACAAACCGACCTTCAACCTTCTTGCAGTGCGCGGGCATGTCGCGCCGCCGGCGCCGCCACTGCCGTTCGAGCGCGATCTCTCGGTGATTGGCCCGATGGCACGCAGTGCCGCCGATCTGTCACTTGTGCTCGACGTCATGGCCGGCCCCGACCCGATCGAAGCCGGCATCGCCTACAAGCTCGATCTTCCCGCAGCGCGCCACGCCGCATTCAGGGATTTTCGCGTGCTGGTGATCGACAGCGATCCGGTGCTGCCGACCGACACGGCGGTGCGCGGCATGATCAACACGCTTGCCGACAAGCTCGCCAAGGCGGGTGTGAAGGTCGAGCGCAGCAGTCCGCTGCTGCCGGACTTCGCGGCGTCATCGCGACTCTATATGCGGATGCTGATGTCGTTCCTTGCCGCGAGTTTTGCGCCCGATGTCTATGCCGGCGCCAAGGCGGCCGCGGCGGCGCTGCCCGAGGGCGACAACAGCCTCGCCGCCGAACGGCTGCGCGGCATCGCGCTCAGCCATCGCGACTGGGTGGCGGCAAATGCCGGCCGCACCCGGCTGCGCGCGCAATGGCGCGAGCTTTTCAAGACCTTCGACGCGGTGATCTGCCCGGTGATGCCGACGGCCGCCTATCCGCACGACCATTCGCCGGACCAGGAACAGCGCCGGATCAAGATCGACGGCAAGGAGCACGTCTATACCGACCAGCTCGCCTGGCCCGGCATCGCGACGCTGCCCGGCCTGCCCTCGACCGCAATCCCCACCGGCTTTGCGCCGGATGGGCTGCCGATCGGCGTCCAGATCGTCGGCCCGTGGCTGGAGGATCGCACGCCCCTAAAGCTGGCCGAGCTGATCGAGCGCGAATTCGGCGGGTTCGTGCCGCCGAAGATGTTTGATGATTGATGCCTCCTCGTCATTGCGAGCGCAGCGAAGCAATCAAGAGTCTTTCGACGGCAACAGCCTGGATTGCTTCGTCGCTTCGCTCCTCGCAATGACGGAGTGAAACAATATCGAGATTCCGGGTTCGCGCTTCGCGCGCCCCGGAATGACAGGGAGTGAAACGTCATGAGCCAGGACCTCGAGCAGCTCACAGCGCTCAACCGCGACTACATCGCCGCCGTGCAAAACTGCGACGTCGAACGTTTCGACGAGATCCTGGCGCCGGAATTCTACTGCTCCAATCCCGACAAGACGCTGGTCGACCGCGCCGCCTTCCTGGAGCAGACCGCGCGGCCGATCGCGATCCGCAATCTGCACGCGTACGACGTCGTCATCCGCATCATGGGCGACTTCGCCATCATCCACGCGGCGACGAGCTACACCACCGCGGACGGCCAGCAGGCGACCGGGCGATACACCGATTGCTGGGCAAAGCAGAACGGCAAGTGGCTGGCGGTGTCCGCGCACGTGTCGCGGTGAGCGAGGACATATCGGCCGCGCACTCTCCACTGTCATGCCCCGGCTTGACCGGGCATCCAGTACTCCGTGGCGGTAGTTCATTCACACCACTGGCGCCGCGGAGTACTGGATCGCCCGGTCGAGCCGGGCGATGACACCTGTGTTGCGGCTCAGCTATCAAACACAATCACGCTGCGCAGCGTTTTGCCGGCTTTCATGTTGGCAAAGCCCTCGTTGATCTCGGAGAGCTTCAGCTTGGCCGAGATCCAGTCCTCCAGGTGCAGCCGGCCGCGCAGGTAGAAATCGACCAGGCGCGGCATGTCGACGCGAAAATGGTTGGAGCCCATCGAGGAGCCCTGGATCCTGCGCTCGCGCAAGAAGTCGAAACCATGCAGCTCGATCTTCTGGCCGAACGGGATCATGCCGACGATGGTGGCGGTGCCGCCCGCGGCGAGCATGGCGAAGGCCTGCTCGGCGGTTTCCTTGCGGCCGAGCACCTCGAAGGCGTGCTGCACGCCGCCATTGGTGAGGTCGCGCACCTGTTTCACGACGTCGCCGTCGGCGGGATTGATGATGTCGGTCGCGCCCAGCTTGGTCGCGAGCTGGAGCTTTGCCGGATTGGTATCGATGGCGATGATGCGACCGGCACCGGCGATCTGTGCGCCGTTGATCGCGGCCATGCCGACGCCGCCGCAGCCGATCACCGCAACTGTCTCCCCCGCCGTCACCTTCGCCGTGTTCACCACCGCGCCGTAGCCGGTGATGACGCCGCAGCCGATCAGCGCGGCGAGGTCGAGCGGCATCTCTTTCCTGATTTTGACGATCGCGTTCTCGTGCACCAGCATCTGTTCGGCGAAGGACGACAGATTGAGGAACTGGTTCAGCTTCTCCGGCCTGTTCCACTGCATCCGATTGGACGCGCCCGGCAGCATCTTCACCGTGGTGTCGGTGCAGAGCACGGTGCGGCCCGTGGTGCAATTGTCGCAGGTGCCGCAGAACACGGACAGGCACGTGACGACGTGGTCGCCCGGCTTCACATAGGTGACGTCGGAGCCGACCTGTTCGACGATGCCGGCGGATTCGTGACCGAGCACCGCGGGCAGCGGATGCGGATAGAGGCCTTCCATGAAGTGCAGGTCGGAATGGCAGAGGCCGGCGACCGCGGTGCGGATCAGCACCTCGCGCGGGCCGGGCTTCGGCAGGCTGACATCCTCGATGACCAGGGGCGTGTTGACTTCATAGAGGACGGCGGCCTTCATCGGTGTTTCCTCATTGTTATGATTGTCGTTGAGCGGTCGTTTCCACCTCTCCCATAGGGAGAGGTCGGAAGCGCATCGACAGATGCGATTCCGGGTGAGGGGTTCAGGTCTCTCGTTGGAGCGCACCCCCTCACCCGGATCGCACTGGACGATGCTTCGCATCGCCAGGAGCGATCCGACCTCTCCCTTCGGGAGAGGCGAGAAGAGAGCCTACGCTGCCAGAACCAGTTCGCCAACCTCGCTCATGCCGGCATCGCGATCACCCAGCAGCAGCGCCGCGATCTTCGCCTGCGCCGCATTTTCCGTCAGCCGGAACGGATCGCTCGGCGTCACGCGATGGTCGATGACGAGGCGCGACAGCAGCAACCGGCGCGCATCGCCGCGCATTGCGTGGATGCGATGCGCTTCCCAGGCGAGCGCGACGGCGCTGGCGACATGATAGAGCAGGCTGGTGGCGCGGCGCGCGTCGGCCTCATTCTCGGATTTGCCCGCGACCTCGCGCGCGAAGCCGACGGCACGACCGGTGAGCCCGCGCAAATTGTCGCGCCAGGCCTGCGGCACGGAGACACTGTCATCGAGCCGCGCGTGCAGGTCGGCGGCGAGTGCGGATTCGGCGCCGTGGCGGCCGACGGCGCGACGGAGAGCATCAATGGCGACGATATTGCCGGTGCCTTCCCAGACCGAGCCGAGATGCGCGTCGCGCAGCAGGCGCGGCGTCGCGAACTCCTCGATATAGCCGATGCCGCCGCGCATCTCGAGCGCATCGCCGCAGACCTTTCGCGCATCGCGCGTCGCGCGGAATTTCAGTGTCGGCGTCAGGATGCGCAGAAGCGCCGCAGCATCCTGGCTGCCGGCTTCCGCGCGGTCCAGCGCGTCAGCGGTGAGAAAGCTCATCGACAGCGCCTGCTCGACCGGCAGCATGATCTTCAGCATCTGCCGCCGTCCGAGCGGCAGGTCGATGATGCGGCTGCCGAACACCACGCGGTTCTTCGCCACCGTCATGGCGTCATGATAGGCGCGGCGCATCAGCGCGGTGGACTTGACGCCGTTGGAGAGCCGCGAGGAGTTCACCATCTCGGCCATCTGCACGAAGCCGCGGTCGAGCTTGCCGACGGCGTAGGCGATCGCGCCTTCCAGCTTGATCTCACCTGATGCCATCGAGCGGGTGCCGAGCTTGTCCTTCAGGCGCACGATCCGGTAGTGGTTCTGCGCGCCGTCGTCGAGGAAGCGTGGCATCAGGAACAGGCCGACACCGCGCGTGCCGGGGCCCGCGCCTTCAGGGCGCGCGAGCAGCATCACCACCTTGGCGTCGGCATTCGAGCAGAACCATTTCTCGCCGTAGAGCCGCCAATGGTCGCCTTCCTGCACCGCGCGCGTCGTCAGCGTGCCGACATCGGAGCCGCCCTCCTTCTCGGTCATGAACTGGCCGCCTTGCGTCAGCTTGCTCATGTCGGTCGAGGTCAGGCCGTCGAGATACTTTGCTTTCAGCGCCTCGTCGCCGAAAGTTGCGAGCAGCTTGGCGCAGCCGTCGGTGACGTTGATCGGGCAGCCCATGCCGAATTCGGTCTGGTTGAACAGGATGGTGAAGGCGTGCTTGGCGACGACAGGATATTTGTCCGGCCAGCCCATGATGCCCTTGCGGATCGAGAGCGCGTGGATGCCGAACTCGCCGAATGCGGCGTTCTCCAGCTCGCGATAGGCCGGGTGATATTCGATCCACTGCACGTCGCGGCCGAACTTGTCGCGCTGGTGCAGCACCGGCGTGTGCCTGTCGGCCAGCCGCGCGCATTCGTCGAGATGACCGCCGGCGAGCTCGCCGAGGCGGTCGAGATGCGGCTCGATGTGGCGGAACAGATTGTCCGGCAGATGGATGCGTAAAAGGTCCGTCAACGCGGGATCGGCGCGGTAGAAATTCATGCCCGTGGTATCGGGCGCCAGCAGGCCCGATGGCTCGGCCGCGACATGTTTCGGCTGCGCTGTGACCGGCTTGGGCATGATCGTCCTCTTCGTTTCCGCCCGGCGGCAATTCTTATCGCTTGCCGCTTTGGATGATGTCGATCATGCTCCGATCGCAAAGGCGGATAAAGCCGCAAATTGTCAGGGAGGCATGATCGCCGTGAAGGAGCAATTCGCTCTGCGGAATTGTGATCGACCCGTCTGGTCGTCCGCGCAGGCCATGCATAGATCAGCGGCGTCCCGTCCCCGAGAGATCACCCCATGGAACACCCGAAATACAAGATCGCGCTCATCGTCGGTGCCGGCGAAGGCCTGAGCGCCTCGCTGGCGCGGCTGTTGTCCGCGCAAGGCATCCGCGTCGCGCTGGCCGCGCGCAAGGTCGAGAAGCTGGGCGCGCTCTGCACCGAGACCGGCGCGAAAGCCTATGCCTGCAACGCGACCGAGCCTGACGAGGTCGAGCGCCTGTTCGGCCTCGTCGAACGCGAGATCGGCACGCCCGACCTCGTCGTCTACAATGCCTCTGGCCGCTCGCGCGGCCCCTTCGTCGATCTCGTGCCGGCCGAGGTCGCGAACGCGATCGCGGTCAGCGCCTATGGCGGCTTCCTGGTGGCGCAGCAGGCGGCAAAACGCATGCTGCCGAACAAGCACGGCGCGATCCTGTTCACAGGCGCTTCGGCGAGCGTCAAGGGCTACGCGCAATCCGCGCCGTTCGCGATGGGCAAGTTCGCGCTGCGCGGCCTCGCGCAGAGCCTGGCGCGCGAATTGTCGCCGCAGGGCATCCACATCGCGCATTTCGTGATCGACGGCGGCATCCGCAGCGCGGCGCGGACTGAACCTGCCGACAAGCCGGATTCGATGCTCGATCCCGACGCGATCGCGGAGAGCTACTGGAACGTGCTGCAACAGCCGCGCAGCGCCTGGAGCTGGGAGATCGAGCTGCGGCCCTGGGTGGAGAAGTTTTAAATTGAGTTTGTCATTCAGGGGCGATGCGAAGCTGCCGTAGGGTGGGCAAAGGCGCGTAGCGCCGTGCCCACGATCTCGAACTTAAGAACCAATGGTGGGCACGCTGCGCTTTGCCCACCCTACGAGAGCAGGGAGGAACAATGAGCAGCGAAACCACCATCGACACCGGCACCAACGAACTCCTCTGCGTCATCCGCGACCGCGTCGCCGTGATCACGCTGAACCGGCCGGAGGCGCGCAACTCGCTGTCGGACACGCTGACGCCGGCACTGCGGACGATGATCCGCACCTGCGGCGAAAGCCCTGATGTCGGCGCGCTGCTGCTCACCGGGGCGGACGAGGCGTTCTGCGCCGGCGGCAACGTCAAGGGCATGGGCGCGCATCGCGATCCGAAGAAGCTAGAAATGTCGTTCGACGACAAGGTCGCCGATCTCCAGGAGCGGCAGCGGCTGCTCACCGGCGCGCTAGTGTCGGTACGCAAGCCGACCATCGCCGCCCTGCCCGGCCCCGCGGTTGGCGCGGGGCTCGCCATCGCGATGGCTTGCGACATCCGCATCGCCGCGCAATCGGCGTTTGTCACCACCGGCTATGCCCGGGTCGCGCTGTCCGGTGACTACGGCATCGCCTGGCTGCTGACACGGCTGGTCGGTACCTCGCGTGCGCGCGAATTGATGTTCACCGGCGACCGCGTCGATGCCGCGCGGGCCGAGGCGATCGGCCTCGTCAACCGCGTCGTGCCCGACGACCAGCTGCAGGCCGAGGCCTTCGCGCTGGCAAAGTCGCTCGCCGAAGGCCCGCGCCTCGCGCTGCGCTACATGAAGGACAATCTCGACGAGGCCCTGCTGTTCGACTTCGAGACCGCCAGGGATCATGAGGCCGAACGGCTGATCCGCCTCACCACGACCGCCGATCACAAGGAGGCGGTGCAGGCGTTCATCGAGAAGCGCAAGGCGGTGTTCACGGGAAAGTAGCGCGTTATCCGTAGCCCGGATGAAGCGCAGCGTAATCCGGGACGGTCCGCGATGGCGGCACGAATCCCGGATTGCGCTTCGCTCCATCCGGGCTACCCCGCAGGCGCCCGCGCGAAATCCACGAACGCGCGCAGCGCGGCCGGCAATTGGCGACGGCTCGGATAGTACAGGAAGAAGCCGGGATAGGCCGGGCACCAGTCGGCGAGCACGCGCATTAGCTTGCGTTTCGCCAGCAACGCTTCGACCTGCTGCTCGAAGACATAGGCGAGGCCGGCGCCGTCGAGCGCGGCATCGACCATCAGGTCCTGGTCGTTCATCGTCAGCGGGCCGGTGACGTCGATGGCGAGCTCGATGCCGCCGCGCTCGAACTCCCAGTGATAGAGCGCGCCTGACGTGAAGCGGTAGCGGATGCAGGGCAGGTTTTTCAGGTCGTGCGGCGTGCCTGGGGCCTTGTGCGATTTGAAGAAGGCGGGCGAGCCGACCACGGCGAAGCGGTGCCGGGGGCCGATCGGCACCGCGATCATGTCGGCGGCGATCGTCTCGCCGAAGCGCACGCCGGCATCGAAGCCGGCCGCGACCATGTCGATCAGGGCATCGTTGATGACGAGCTCGACGCTGACGTCGGGGAATTCCTTCAGGAAGCGCGTCACAATCGGCAGCAGCACGAGCTGCGCCGACTGGCGCGCGGCGGTGAAGCGCAGCGTCCCGGTGGGCTTGCCGCGGAAATTGTTGAGGTCTTCCAGCGCATCGTCGATATCGCGGAAGGCCGGCGTGATGCGGGCGAATAACCGCTCGCCGGCCTCGGTCAGCGCCACGCTGCGGGTGGTGCGATTCACCAGCCGCAGACCCAGCCGCTCCTCGATATTGCGCAAGCCGTGCGACAGCGCCGACGGCGTGACGCCGAGCTCGGTCGCCGCCGCGCGAAAACTGCGGTGGCGGGCAATGGCGAGGAAGGTCGCGAGGTCGGACGGGTCGATCCGCATTGATGAATTTCACTCAACAGCTCGCAAAATATATAGCGGATTATCTCAGCTATGGCGAGCCGCTACACCTTGCCCATCGGCTTCGGCAATCGCCGGGCCCAAATGGAAAGAGCAACACCATGCGTGTCTGGTTCATCACAGGAGCATCCCGCGGATTTGGCGCACTGATCGCCGAGGCAGCCTTGAAGGCCGGCGATGCCGTGGTCGCGACCGCGCGCGATTCGTCGACCGTCACCGCACGGCTCGGCAGCCACGAGCGGCTGCTCGCCACCCGGCTCGACGTCACCAGCGAGGCCGAAGCGCATGAGGCCGCCGGCCAGGCCGTGGAGAAGTTCGGCCGCATCGACATCCTCGTCAACAATGCCGGCTACGGCCTGCTCGGCGCGATCGAGGAGGCCAGCAACGCGGAAACGCAAAAGCTGTTCAGCACGAACGTGTTCGGCCTGCTCGGTGTCACCCGCGCGGTGCTGCCGCATATGCGCCGCCAGCGCGCGGGCCACGTCATCAACATCTCGTCGGTCGGCGGCTACGCCGGCTATCCCGGCTGGGGCGTTTATGGCGCGACCAAGTTCGCGGTCGAAGGCATCAGCGAAGCGCTGGCCGGCGAAGTCGCGCCGCTCGGCATCAAGGTCACCGTGGTCGAGCCCGGCTTTTTCCGCACCGACTTCCTCGACGAGACCTCGCTGTCGCGCACCGCGCAGGTGATCGACGATTATCATGAGAGCGTCGGCAAGACCCGCGCGCACGCGGCCGACGTCAATGGCGGCCAGCGCGGCGATCCGCGCAAGCTGGCGCAGGCCTTCCTGAAGCTGGTCGATGCGAAGAATCCGCCGCTGCGGCTGCCGCTCGGCAGCGACACCGTGGAGCGGATCGAAGCCAAGAACACGTTCGTGGCGCGGGAGCTGGCAGGATGGCGGTCGGTCGCGACCTCGACCGATTTCACCGACGACGCTGCAAAGTAAAGGCAAAAAAACGCCCGGCGCTGGCTTGGCCAGGCCGGGCTCGGAGTGGTGTCAGGCCGAGGCTGAGGGGTTATCGGCCTGACGGGAAAGAGCAGCGAGGCGCCAGCTCGCGCAGGGAATGTCCTTCGGCGCGACGTTGATCTCCTTGTCGAAGCGCACCAGCTTCCAGTCGTCGGGATGGTTGACGAAGGCAAAGCCGGATTTGCGCGCGAGCGCGATCATGCTCTCGTTGGAGCGCAGCGTGTCGCCGAACATGTGCTCGGCGCCGAGCGCGGCGGCACGGCATTCGAGATTCTTCATCAGCGCAGTGGCGATGCCATGGCCCTGCCAGCGATCGTCGACCGACAGGCCGAACTCGAGCGTCGAGGTCTCGGCATGGAAGGCATAGCGGGCCTCGGCGACGATGGTCTCGAAACCGTCGACCATCTTGGTCGCGACCACCGTGAATCGTTCGTGCGCTCCAACGTCGAGGAATTCGCTCAGCAGGCCCTTCGGCAATTCGCTGATCGCGCCGAAGAATCGGTTGTAGCGCGAGCGGGTCGTGAGCGAGCGGAAATAGTGCTGAAGCTCCTCGGTGTCGCGCGGCTCGACGAAGCGAACGTCGACCACCTCGCCGTTACGCGTGCGCAGCGTGTCCGAATGTTGATTCAGGTCTTCCAGGCGAAGCGTGCTCATGACACATGCCCCCAAAGGGACCAGAGGAAGAAGGGACCGCCGGCGCCCCCACAGTCAGGCGGCGCCGGCCTGGCGGCCTATCAGGCCCGCCAGAAGGGTTTCTCAGCCTCGTAGGCAATGTCGGACCACGACAGCCCGACGTCGTGGAGGTCGCGGGCGGTCCAGTTGGTGAGCTCGCGCCGGGTCCGGTAGCGCTCGTGCCAGACGTGAAGCGTCTCGCCGATCTGCTGGATCAGGCCGGGTGCATGATGATTTGTCATCGAATTGTCGGTCAGCGTAGACATTTTCAGCTCCTCGAGCTAACTTAACCGCTAATATCTGCCTCCCGACGCGCTGCGACAAACGACAATTTGTACCTTTTCGCATGAAATAAGCTCATGCATCCTGCTGCCAAATGACTGCCAGATTGCCTTCCCTGAACGGATTGCGGGCGTTTGAGGCCGCTGCGCGCCATCTCAGCTTCACGCTGGCGGCGTCGGAGCTGAACGTGACCCAGACCGCGATCAGCCATCAGATCCGGCGGCTCGAGGAGGAGCTCGGCATCCGCCTGTTCATCCGGCAGAACCGCGCGCTGGCGCTGACGCCGGAGGCGCGCGACTACCTCCCGGGCGTCCGCGCCGCCTTCAACGACCTGCGTCTTGCCACCGACCGCCTGCTGCGCAAGGACGACGACAAGGTGCTGACGGTCTCGACCTTGGCATCGCTCGCCGCCAAATGGCTGCTGCCGCGGCTGACCGATTTCCAGGAGCAGCATCCCGGCATCGACGTCCGGATCACGACATCGACGAGCCTCGTCGACTTCCAGCGCGACAACGTCGATGCCGCGATCCGCTACGGCCGCGGGCAATGGCCGGGCCTACGCGCCGACTGGCTGATGGCCGACGAGTTGTTTCCGGTGTGCAGCCCGTCACTGCTGCGCGGCGACAAGCCGCTGCGCCAGCCCGAGGATCTGCGCGGCTATCCGCTGCTGCACACCTCCAACGCCAACAGCGACGATTGGCGGCTGTGGCTGACCGCGGCTGGCCTGCCGGCCGATATCGCGCGGCAGCCCGGCATCACCTTCGACATGATCTTCATGACCATCCAGGCCGCGATCGACGGCATTGGCGTTGCGATGGGGCGGACCTCCTACGTCCAGGACGACATCGCCAAGGGCCGGCTGGTCGTCCCCTTCAAGATCGCGCTGCCAGCCGATGCCGGCTTCTACCTGGTTGCGCCGGAGGGCCGCCGCGAGGCGCCGAAGCTTGCCGCCTTCCGCCAATGGCTGGTCGCTGCAACGCAAAATAAAGCCTGAAAAATCATCAGCTTCCGCGGCAAATTCAATTGACTCGCAGCCCCTCGCGCGGGAAGGGGTAAGACAGATTGTCGCAGCATCAATCTGTCGCCTTGCCGTGAAATGAGTTCCGGTCCGGCCACGTCTCGAAGGGGAGCAACGCCATGGCTGGACCAACAACCAATCCGCCCGCAATCAAGTCGCGCATCGGCGCGATCCTGCGTGCCACTAGCGGCAATTTCCTGGAGCAGTTCGACTTCTTCCTGTTCGGCTTCTATGCCGCCGCGATCGGCAAGGCGTTCTTCCCCTCGACCAACGAGACCGCGTCCTTGCTCAATACGTTCGGCGTGTTCTGGCTCGGCGCGTTGATGCGCCCCGTCGGTGCGATCGTGCTGGGGGCCTATATCGACCGCATCGGCCGCCGCCAGGGGCTGATCGTCACGCTGGGAATCATGGCGTTCGGCACCGTCGTGATTGCGTTCTGCCCGAGCTATGCGACCATCGGCATCGCGGCGCCGGTCATCGTGCTGATCGGCCGCCTGCTGCAGGGTTTTTCGGCCGGCGTCGAGCTCGGCGGCGTGTCGGTCTATCTCGCGGAGATCTCGACACCAGGCAATCGCGGCTTCTACACCTCATTCCAGTCGTCGAGCCAGCAGGTCGCGATCTTCGTCGCCTCGATCCTCGGCTACATCCTCTCCGAACTGATGCCGGCCGATACCGTGGCGTCCTGGGGCTGGCGCATTCCCTTCTTCGTCGGCTGCCTGATCATTCCCCTGATCTTCTTCCTGCGGCGGACGCTGGAGGAAACGCCCGCATTCCTCGCGATGAAGAAGCATCCGACCGCGAGCGAGGTGTTCGCCTCTGCGCTCGCCAACTGGCGCATCGTCATCCTCGGCATGATGATCGCGATCCTGACCACGACGACGTTCTACTTCGTCACCGTGTACACCCCGACCTTCGGCAAGACCGTGCTGAAACTGTCGACGCAGGACGCGCTGCTGGTGACGCTGCTGGTCGCCGTCACCAATTTCATCTGGAATCCGGTCGGTGGCGCGCTGTCCGATCGCATCGGCCGCAAGCCGGTGCTGATCGCCATCGCGACCCTGGCACTGCTCACGGCCTATCCGGCGCTGTCCTGGCTGGTGGCGGCGCCGACCTTCGGCAAGCTGCTTGCGGTCGAGATGATGTTCTCGTTCTATTTCGGCATGTACAGCGGCACCATGCTCGGTGCCCTCGTCGAGATCGTGCCGGCGCATGTGCGCACCACCTGCTTTTCGCTGGCCTTCGCGCTCGCCGCCGCGCTGTTCGGCACCTTCACACCGTTCGCCTCGACCTGGTTGATCGAGCAGACCGGCAACAAGGCCGCACCCGGCGCCTGGCTGATGTTCGCGGCCGTGCTCGGCATCATCGCAGCGCTGATCGTCTATCGCGGCGGCGGCAAGACGGTGCCGACGTATGATCCGGTGGCGGAGCCGGTTGCTGGGCATTGATGGTCTGCCTTCACCTCTCCCCGCTTGCGGGGAGAGATCCAATTCGATCCCAGATCGAATTCGGGTGAGGGGGTACAGGTCCTTCAGGGATCTCACGTGTGGAGAGAAGCCCCTCACCCCAACCCTCTCCCCGTAAGAACGGGGCGAGTGGGCGCACCGTCGGTGCCGCCTACAGCTCCACCACCACGTAATCGCTCTCGACCTTCACCGGGATCGTCTCCGCAACATACGGCCCCTTCACCACGCTCGCGCCCGGCTCGACATGGGCCGGATAGGCCTTCACGCGGAAGCGGCGGGGGTCGCAATAGGACTGGCCGGTGCGGATGTCGAACTCCCAGCCGTGCCACGGGCAGCGAATGATCTCACCCAGCTTGGTATATTCGATCTCGCCGGGATTGCTCGACTGCGCGAGGCCGATCAGCGGACCCTCGCACAGCGCCGCGCCCTGATGCGGGCAGCGGTTCATCAGGCCGAAATATTCGCCCTTGATGTTGAAGACCGCGATCGGCCGGCCGTCGATCTCCAGAAATTTTCGCGTGCCCGGCGGAAGCTCATCGACCGCGGCAATCACATGCCGCGCCATTATGTCTTCCGCTTGGTCTGATCGAAAAGCCGCTTCACACTTTTTCGGATCATGCGGCGATCCCGTACAGCTTCTTCGCATTACCGAGATAGAACGCCTCGCGATTGGATTCGCTGACGCCCGCCGGCAGCACGCGCGACGGCTCGTCATAATCCCAATGCGGATAGTCGGTCGCGAACAAGAGCCGATCCCAGCCGATCCATTTGATGACGTCGAACAGATCTTCGCGCCGTTCAGGATCTTCCATCGGCTGCGTCGTCCACCACACCTGCTCGCGGATATATTCGGACGGCGGCCGCTTCACATGCGGCACCTCGCTGCGCAGCCGCTGCCAGGCCTTGTCGAGCCGCCACGCCAGTGACGGTGCCCAGCCGAAGCCGGCTTCGATCATCACCATCTTCAATTTTGGGAAGCGCTCGAACACGCCCTCGAGTACGAGGCTCGCCAACGCCGATTGCTGGCACTGCGAGTGGCCGACCATTTCCTCGATGTAGTAGGACGGCCAGCCCGACGGCGTGATCGGGTTGCCGCCGAAGCCAAACGCGTGCACGCCGACAGGAAGGCCGGCCTCTTCCGCGGCCTGATAGATCGGCCAGTAGCGGCGCTGGCCGAGCGGCTCGACATTGCGACTGAGTAAGAGAACCTGCACAAAATTCTTGTCGCCGGCCCGTTCGCGGATCTCGGCTGCGGCCGACAGGCCGTCCTCATTGCCGACGACGATCGACGCCTTCAGCCGCTTGTCCTTGCTGGTCCATTTGTCAATCTGCCAGTCGTTGATCGCCGAGCACAGCGCAGCCGAAAGCTCGTGATTGCGGATGCCCTGCCCCGTGTTGAGTGGATTGAGCACGCCAAGCTGGACATTGTTGGGATCGAGCAGCTGCTCCTGCATGAAGGAAAGCGAGGAGCCCTGCGGCCCACCCTCCGGCGGATAGGCGTCGCGACGCGAGGCGTTGGGCTGGGCTTTTGGATAGGGCGGGCCTTCCATCATGCCCTGATAGGCATGGACGCCGTAGACTTCGAGATGATGCTGCCAGCGTTTGGCGAGGTACGGATAGAGCTCGGTGCGGGTGGCGCGTGCCGGATGGATGTCACAGTCCGCAATCGCGGTTTTCGTCGTCAGGGGGGAAGCGGCTTCTTGGCTCTCGCGGAACTGAATATTCATCGCCTTGCCTCCTTTGGCAGCGGGCTCACGTCAGGCGGGGATAGGTTGCATGCGGATTGTCGATCATGATCTTGCGCACGAGATCGGGGGACAGACCTTCGGGCAGCGCGTCCTGGGCGTCGAACTGCCAGTGCGGATAGTCCGTGGAGAATAGGACCAATTCGTCGGACTGCATATGATCAAACAGGCGAATTAATGTCTCAGGTTGCGGCGGCACATCAAAAGGCTGTAACGAGAAGCGGATGTTGCTGCGCACAATCTCCAGCGGCGCGCGATCGACCCACGGCGTTTCCATCCGCACCCCGCGCCAGAACTTGTGCAGGCGCCAGAGATAGGGCGCAATCCAGGAGACGCCGGATTCCAGCATCACCATTTTCAGCCGCGGATATTTTGCGAACACGCCCTCAACGATGAGACTGGTGAGCTGGGTCTGGAACGCCTGGGCCTGACCGACATAATCCTCGATGTGGTAGGAACCCCACCCCACAGCGGTCGGCGGATTGTGATAGGCGGAACCGGCGTGGATGCCGACAGCAAGTTCCAGCCGTTCCGCGGCCTCATAGATCGGCCACAGCGCGCGCTTGCCGAGCGGGATGTCGCCCATCACGAGCATCAGCACCTGCACGAAGCGCTTGTCCGCCGCGCAGCGCTCGATCTCGGCGACTGATTTCTCGACGCTCTGCGTCGGGATCACGATCGAGCCCCGCAGCCGCGAATCACGATCGAGCCATTCCTTGACGAGCCAATCGTTCAGCGCGCGGCAGAAGGCTGCCTGCATGTCCTCGGAAAATACCATCTGCACGCCGTAGAGCGGATTGCAGATGGCAAGCTCGAGCTGGAAGGGATCGAGCACATGGCGCTGCATGTCCTCAAGGCTTTCGCCCGGCTTGCCAGTCTCAGGACGCCAGTCAGGGCGCGCCACGATTGGCGAGTTCTTCGGGTAGGATTGCGAGACGAGATCGACCATGCCGCGCGTCGTCACCTGATCGCGCCAATAGTCGCTCAGGTACGGCAGCAAGCTGGTCAGATGCGGCACGGCCGGATGCACATCGCAATCCACCCCGCCGGCGATCAGGGACGCCATGACGTCTCCTTCACGTTTCCTCGTCTTGTCTTGTTCTCTCCGCCATTGAAGCAGGCCTGCCCCTCGCCCGCAACTCGGCCAAGGCTTCTGTCATATGCTAGGAAGGCTGAGCTCAGTTGCGAAGGCATATGGGGTCAAAGGGATGAAAGAGCTCGTCGGCATTGCGGAACAGGTCGCGGCCAAACTGATCGCGCGCAAACAGACCATTGCTGTCGCCGAATCCTCCGCCGGCGGCCTGATCGCGGCGAGCCTGCTCGCGGTGCCCGGCGCCTCCGCCTATTTCCTCGGTGGCGCCGTGGTCTACACCCGCGATGCCAGGCGCGTGCTGATGGATATTTCAGATGAAGGAATGAAGGGCTTTCGTTCCTCATCCGAGCCCTACGCGAAACTGCTCGCCGAACGGATGCGCAGCCGCTTCAGCTCCGACTGGGGCCTCTCGGAGACCGGCGCCGCCGGCCCCACCGGCAACCGCTACGGCGACGCCGCCGGCCACAGCTGCATGGCGGTCGCAGGGCCCGCGGCGGAGGTGATGACGCTGGAGACTGATAGCAGCGACCGGTTTGCGAACATGCAGGTGTTTGCGGCAACCGCGCTGAGGTTGTTGCTGAGGAAGCTTGAGGGGTGAGGCTGCCGCGCCGGTGAGCGTGTCGGGACCGTCTCGCCACCAACAATCCTGTCATCGCCCGCCTTCGGGCGATCCAGTACTCCGCGGTGGCTGTGATTGAATCGATAGGCCTCGGAGTGCTGGATGCCCCGGTCAAGCCGGGGCATGACAGCGGTGGGCGGGCAGACACTACCTTCCCAGATGCCGCATGAAAATCCGCACCACATAGCCCTGCACCCTCGGCGCCTCGTCGTAAATGTCCGACGCGATGCGCTCGATGGTTTCGCGCAGCGACAGGAACTGCGCCTGGCGCGCGCTGCCTTCGGTGCCTTGCATGCCCGCGAGCTCGTCCATCGCGGCATCAGAGATCTGGCACTGCACGACCTCGTCGTCACGCATCATCGTGAAGCGAAAGGCCAGCCGTTCGAGATCATGGCCGATGATTCTGTCGCGCAAGAGTGGCATCAAGTCGTCCCTGTCGCGCCCCGCGCCGGACAATGCTGAAATTTTGACGACTTGTCACCATGTCTGGAGTGGCTTGGCTTCGCGGCCAACCCACCCCGCGCGTTCAGTACACGAGCGCCGTGCCGGTCGGCTTCTCCAGCGCCGCAGCCAGGGATTTGTACTCATCGCAAGCGGTCCCGCAAATGGCGGCAATCCGGTTCAGATGATACATCGCCTGCTCGCGATTGCCCTGCTCGAGCTGCCAGAGCCCATAATACTGCCAGGTCAGCACGTGGTTCGGATCAGCCTTGAGCGCACGCTGGTACCAGACCTGCGACTGCTCGTAATCGCCGAGCTTGCGATAGGAATAGCCGATGAGGTTGGCGACGTTCGGATGGTCGTCATGGCCGAGCGACTTCAGTTGCGCGATCGCGGCCGCATAGTCGTTGCGCTCGTAGATCGTGTCATAGGCGACGCGATAGCCGGCCGCGAATGCGGGATCGCCGATGCTGGACTGGTTGTTCGGCTTCTTGCCCTTCTGCGTTGCCCTGCTGCCCGGGCGCTTCGGATAGGTCGGCTGCGGTTTCTGATCCGAATAGGCGCCGGCATAGGGATCGGTGCCACCGCCGCCTCCACCACCTCCGCCTCCGCCTCCGCCGGCGGCCAGCGCTGGCGCGTTCAACAAGGCTGCCGCAAACGTACCCAGCGCGACGAGCCTGATCATCGTCGTGAGCATCTCGGTCTCCTGTCCTGTTTCTAGCGGCCCCGGACGAGGTGATAACCCTGTCGTGGCAGCAATATTCCAGGACGCTGTGTTCACGGAGACGTCAGCGTTCATGCGGCAGGTCTGTTGTCCCTTACTGGAATGCGACTTCGGCAAAGCTTCGGAGTTTTCGCGAGTGCAGCCGCTCCGATTCCTGCTGCTTGAGCCGCTCCAGCGCCTTCAGGCCGATCTCGAGATGCTGGCCGACGCGGCGGCGGTAGAATTCGCTGGCCATGCCCGCGAGCTTGATCTCGCCATGCAACGGCTTGTCGGAGACGCAGAGCAGTGTGCCGTAGGGGACGCGGAAGCGATAACCGTTGGCGGCGATCGCGGCCGATTCCATGTCGAGCGCGACCGCGCGCGATTGCGACATGCGGCGGATCACGTCGGGCCCGGAGATCTCCCAATTGCGGTTGTCGACGCTCGCCACCGTGCCGGTGCGCATCAGGCGTTTGAGCTCGAACCCCTCAAGCCCGGTGACATCCTCGACCGCTTGTTCGAGCGCGACCTGCATCTCGGCCAGCGCCGGGATCGGCACCCAGAGCGGCAGCTCGCGGTCGAGCACATGGTCCTCGCGCACATAGCCATGCGCGAGCACGTAATCACCGAGCCGCTGCGTGTTGCGTAGCCCTGCGCAATGGCCGAGCATCAGCCAGGCGTGCGGCCGAAGCACGGCGACGTGGTCGGTGACGTTGCGGGCGTTGGACGGGCCGGTGCCGATGTTGATCAGGCTGATACCGCGATAGCCCGGCGTGACAAGATGGAAGGCTGGCATCTGTGGCGCACGCACGGGCGCCGTCCCGCTGGTCGCACCGCCATTCTGCATGATCACATTGCCGGGCGCGACGAAGGAGTCGAGACCGGCCTCGCCCGACTGAAGCCGCTGCTGGCAGAGCTGCGCGAAAGCATCGACATAGAACTGGTAGTTGGTGAAAATGACAAAGTTCTGGAAATGCTCGGGATCGGTGCCGGTGTAGTGATAGAGTCGGCGCAGCGAATAATCGACGCGCGCCGCGCGGAACAGCGACAGCGGCTCGGGCGCGCCGGGCTGGAGCTCGAAGGTGCCGTCGGCGATGGAATCGTCCATGGTGGCGAGATCGGGCACGTCGAACGCATCGCGCAGCGATCGCGTGAGCGAGGAATTCTCGCTGGTGGTGATGGCGGCCTCGATATTGATGTCGCGGCGATAGGCGAAGTGGATCGGGATCGGCTCGGCGGATTCGCCGATCTCGACGGGAACGCCGTGGTTCTGGATCAGGAGACCGATCTGCTCGGTGAGGTAGGCGCGAAACAGGTCCGGCCGCGTCACGCTGGTCTCGTGCACGCCGGGTCCGGCGACGAAGCCATAGGCGAGCCGCGAATCCAGCCGGGCATGCGTCGCGGTGGTGACGCGGACGAAGGGATAATAGGCCCGCACCCGCGTCGTGACGGCTTCGCCGCCAACGTAAGCCTCGAATCGCTCGCGCAGGAATTTCGTGTTGCGCTCGTAGATCTCCTCGAGCCGGGCGACGGCGAGGTCAGCATCGGTGAAGGATTTGGTGGCGATGGAGGGGGGAGATTGCATGGTTCGACCGCCGGGTTGTGGGCTTGAGTCGAACTATAGCAAAGAAGGCGGCGCCGTAGGGTGGGCAAAGCGAAAGCGTGCCCACCACATGCGCGACGTGTGAAAGATGGTGGGCACGGCGCGTTGCGCCTTTGCCCGCCCTACGAGATCACACCGCTGTCATGCCCCGGCTTGAGCCGGGCGATGACAGCGAGCACGGAGCTCCGGAATCACGCGCTGTCGCGCGTCACTTCTCGCGGAAGGCCCGCATCAGCTGGTCGTGCAGCGGCTTCATCAGGTAGGACAGCATGGTGCGGTCGCCGGTCTGGACGAAGGCTTCGACGGGCATGCCGGGGATCAGCTTGACGTCGCCGAGGCGGGCGACCTCTTCGGCTGGCATCGAGACGCGGATGGTGTAGTAGCTCTGGCCGGTGCGCTGGTCGGTGGTGACGTCGGGCGAAACGCGGCTGACGACGCCGTTGAGCTCGGGCGTGGTGCGCTGGTTGAAGGCAGACAGGCGCAGCAGCGTCTTCTGGCCGATCTGGAGCTTGTCGATGTCGACCGGATTGACCTTGGCCTCGACCTGGAGATCGTCGGCCTGCGGCACGATCAGCATCAGCGTGTCGCCGGCGGTGACGACGCCGCCGACGGTGTGCACCGTCGATTGCAGCACCATGCCGTCCTGCGGCGCGCGGATATCGACACGGCGGAGCTGATCCTCGGCGGCGACCTTGCGCTCGATCAATTCGCCGATCTTGTCGTTGGTCTCGCGCAGATCCTTGGAAACCTCGCTGACCATGTCCTTGTCGACCTGGATGATCTGGAGCTCGGTCTCGGTGATCTTGCCCTTGGCCTGAGCGCGCGAGGCGATGTATTGCGCGCGCTCGCCATTGAGGCGGGCCGCATCGCGCTCGAGCTGGGTCAGACGCGAAATCTGCACCAGACGCTTGTCGTAGAGGTCGCGGACGCCGGTGAGCTCGTTCTGGACCAGCGCGATCTCCTTGTCCTTGGCCGTCTCCTGCGCTGACAGACCCTCGATCTCCTCGTTGAGCTGCAGGACGCGCTCGCGCAGCTGCGCCTTCTGGCCTGCGCGACCGTTGACGCGGACGTCGAACAGCTTGGTCTCAGCGGAGAGCAGCGCCTTGACATCGGGGTCGTCCGCGCGATCAAGCAGGGCCTTCGGAAACTCGATTCTGTCGATGCCGCGCTGCTCGGCCTGGAGGCGCGCCGTGCGTGCCTGCGCGGCGTCGAGATTCTTGACGACGATGGCGAGGTTCGCCCTGGTCACGGTGTCGTCGAGCCGCACCACAATGTCGCCGGCCTTGACCACGTCGCCGTCGCGGGCGCGCAGCTCGCCGACCACGCCGCCGGTCGGGTGCTGCACCTTCTTGACGTTGGATTCGACCACGATCTGACCGGGCGCGATCAGCGCGCCCGAGATCAGCACGGTGGATGCCCAGCCGCCGAGGCCGACGGCCAGCACCAGCACGATGCCGAGCCCGAGCATCAGGTGGAACCTGATCGACTGCCGCACCGTCTTCGTCGCCGCGGGTTTTGGCCCGCCAATGGCCACCGTGCTCATGCCTTGGCTCCGCCTTCGCTGACGACCTTGATCGGTGCCGCCGGCACCGCGCGCGGCTGGAGCACCTGGGCGAGCACCTGCTCCTTCGGACCGAAGGCCTGCATGCGGCCGTCGCGCAGCACCAGGATCTGGTCGACCGCCTCGACGCCGATCGGGCGGTGCGCCACCACGACGACGATCGCGCCGCGCTCACGCGCGGAGCGGATGGCGCGGGTCAGCGCCTCGTCGCCTTCGGTGTCGAGATTGGAATTGGGCTCGTCGAGCACGACCAGGAACGGATTGCCGTAGAGCGCGCGCGCCAGCGCCACGCGCTGCGCCTGGCCGGCGGACAGCGCAGCGCCCTGCTCGCCGACTTGCGTGTTGTAGCCCTCGCGCATCTTGATGATCATCTCGTGCACGCCGGCCTCTTTCGCCGCGGCGATGATGGCGTCGGACGTCGCCTCGGGATCGAACCGGCAGATGTTCTGCGCGATGGTGCCGCCGAACAGCTCGACGTCCTGCGGCAGATAGCCGATGTGGCGGCCGAGCGCGTCGGACGACCATTGGTCGAGCGCTGCGCCGTCGAGCCGGACCTTGCCGCGCACCGGCTGCCAGACGCCGACCAGGGCGCGGATCAGCGAGGACTTGCCGGAGCCGCTCGGCCCGATCACGCCGAGGCCGTTACCGGCCTGGAGTGCGAAGGTGACGTCCTGCACGATCAGGCGCTGGTCGCCCGGCGGCACCATGGCGACGCCTTCGACCGACAGGCGGCTGGTGGGCGCCTGCAACTGGGTCGGCATCGCTTGCGCCGGCATCTGCTCCAGGAGGCGCGTGAGGCGCTGCCAGCTCTGGCGCGCCGCGACGAAGGATTTCCAGTGCGCAATGGCAAGATCGACCGGCGCCAGCGCGCGGGCCGACAGGATCGAGCCGGCGATGATGATGCCGGCGGTCGCCTCCTGGTGGATGACGAGATAGGCGCCGACCGCGAGCACGGCCGATTGCAGCATCATGCGCAGCACCTTCGCGACCGCGCCGAGGCCGCCGGCGACGTCGCTCGCGCGCTGATTGCCGGCGAGGTATTTTTCGTTGGCCTCGCTCCAGCGCTGGTTCATGCGGCCGGCCATGCCCATCGACACCATGACCTCGGCGTTGCGGCGGCTTGCGGCGGCGAGATCGTTGCGCTGGGCGGCAAGGCCCATCGCCTCCTTCGCCGGCTGGCGGGACAGGAATTCGGTGACCAGCGTCAGCCCGACCAGAATGATGGCACCGACCAGGGCGGTGACGCCGATCATGACGTGGAAGGCGAAGCAGATGGCGAGGTAGAGCGGCAGCCAGGGCAGGTCGAAGAACGCGCTCGGGCCCATGCTGCCGAGGAAGGAGCGGACATTGTCGAGGTCGCGCAGCGGCTGCAGGCCCTCGTTGCGGCTGCCGACCAGCAACGGCAGGCGGACGATGGTGTCGAACACGCGCTTGTTAAGGGCGTCGTCCAGCGCGGTGCCGACCCGCCCGAGGATGCGGTTGCGGATCATGTCGAGCACGCCCTGCGCCATATAGAGGAAGCTGGCGAGGATGATCAGGCCGACCAGGGTCGGGATGCTGCGGCTCGGCAGCACCCGGTCATAGACCTCCAGCATGAAGATCGACCCGGTCAGATAGAGCAGGTTGATCATGCAGCTCATCAAGCCGACGCCGAGGAACGCCGTGCGACACGCGCGCAAGGCGTCACCGAGCTCTGAACGGCGGACGCCAGGTACGGCTGCCATCAGTCTGATCTCTTTCGGGTAAGGGGCAAAGCCCCTGATTTCACAGCTTCAGGGGGTACTCGACCGGGATTAACATCGTGTTCTCTCCTGCGATGAAACGCAGCCGAATTAATCCAGGACCCCGATGAGCCACATCTACCCCTGGTGGCGCCGCGCGCAAGTCCGGTGTTTCACAGGCTTTGCGGCTTTTTATAGCAGAGGTTTCCGCCTCGCCCCAGCGCGGAGAGAGGCGGAAGGTTCCGAACGGGGGGCGGCTAGAACCTGCCGCCGCCGCGCACCAGCCGAACCACCAGCAGCAGGATCACCGCGCCGATGGCGGAATAGACGATCTCGGACACGAGGCCCGTCCCGAGACGAATGCCGAGCTTGGGAAACAGGAAACTCGCCACCAGCGCGCCGGCGATGCCGACCACGATATCGCCGATGATGCCGAACCCGGTTCCGCGCACCACCTTGCCGGCGAGCCAGCCGGCCACCAGGCCGGCGAACAGGATGACAAGCAGGCCTTCGTTAGAAATGTACATCAGTTAAGTCCCTCTAAGTGAACGGCCCGCATGGAACGGGAACCGGGATGAATGGGGTCTGAATGCAGTTCCCCACGCCCCGGTTGCGACTGCGAAAACAAAAAACGTCGAAAACAACCCCATGCACAGTAGGAGCTGCGCCGGCGGTCGGTGCGAGGTGGAGTGTGACAACTGGGTGTTGTCGTGGAAGAATTTCGAGGAAGCGCGCAGTTCGACGTGAGGGACGCGTTGCGCGCTGATTTCGTCCGGAGTGACGGGCGCACTTCTCTCTCATTCCCTCCCCCCTTGCGGGGGAGGGGCAGGGAGAGGGGTACCACACGGGGACTCTCTCCGTGGCGCCGCTCCGCTCACCGCCGACAACGAATGCCTTTTGCTGGGCTACCCCTCTCCCCGCCCTCCCCGCAAGGGGGGAGGGAGCGCAATCGTGCGCTTGGTTGAAGCTCGGCTCACATTGACAAAACACGCTCGCCACGGAGCGCACCGGCTACGACGCCGCGACCTGCTCCGCCAGCACGCACCGCGCCGCCCGGCCCGGGCCCACCTCCACATTCGCGGGCAGCCGCTCCAGGCAGCGCGGCTCGGCGAGCTTGCAGCGGGGGGCGAAGGAGCAGTTGTGGGGCTTTTCGGCCAGCGACGGCGGGGTGCCGGGGATGGTTTCAAGGCGTGCGCCTCGCTTGGCGCCGTGGATGGTGGAGGCGAGCAGGCCCTTGGCATAGGGGTGCACGGGGCTGCGGACGATATCGCGTAGCGTCCCCTGCTCCACGATCTGGCCGGCATACATCACCGCGACGCGGTCGCAGATTTCGATGGCAACGCCGATGTCGTGGGTCACGAAGATCACGGACATGCCGAATTCGCGCTGCAATTCGCGCAGCAGCAGCAGGATCTGGATCTGCACGGTGGCATCGAGCGCGGTGGTCGGCTCGTCCGCGAGCAAGATCTTGGGCCGGCAGGCGAGCGCAAGCGCGATCATCGCGCGCTGGCGCATGCCGCCGGACATCTCGTGCGGATAGGCATCCAGCCGGCGCTTTGCCGAGGGGATGCGCACGACATCGAGCATTTCGAGCGCACGCGCGCGCCCTTCTGCAAAAGACTTGCCTTCATGGCGCACCACGCTCTCGGCGATCTGCGCGCCGATGGTGTAGACCGGATCGAGCGCCAGTGCCGGCTCCTGGAAGATCATGGAGACGGTCTGGCCACGGAACGACGACAGCTCCTCGTCGTTCATGGCGAGCACGTCGCGGCCCATCACGTTGACCTTGCCGGAAATCTGCGTGCGCTTCTTCGGCAACAGCCGCATTAGGGCACGCAGGGTCACGCTCTTGCCGGAACCGGACTCGCCGAGCAGGCCCAGCACCTCACTATTGCCAAGCGAGAGATTGAGATCGTTCACGGCATAGACCGTGCGCTCGCCGGTGAAGCGGATGTTGAGGCCTGAGATCTCGACGAGGTTGGTCATGACGGCAATTTCGGCAATCGATCGTGATAGTCGGTGACGCGCTGGAAGGCGGCGCCGATGGTGAGCAGGGTCGCCTCATCGAAGGAGCGGCCGATCAGCTGCATGCCGACAGGAAGGCCGCTCTTGGTGAAGCCGGACGGGATGGTGAGCGACGGCAGGCCCAAAAAGTTCACCGGGCGGGTGAACAGCGTCAGGCGCTGCACCATGGCCGGCGCGTTCGGCCCGCCGCCGACATCGCTCTCCTCGATGGTCGGCGCCGGGATCGGGGAAGCCGGTGCGATGATCGCATCGACGCTCGATGTCGCCGCGTTGTGCGCGGCGAGCGCGGGGCCGCGCCAGCGCATCGTTTCGAGATAGGTAATGGCGGGAACGGCGAGCCCGTTCTGAAGCCGCATCAACACTTGCGCGCCGTAATCCTGCGGACGCTCGATCATCCAGCGCTTGTGGAAAGCGGCCGCTTCCGCCGCGAGCACGAGCTGGCTCGCCGCGGACAATTGCCGCTGGTCCGGCAGCTCGACGGTGACGATGTCGGCGCCCTCGCGCTTGAGCACCGCGATGGTCTCGTCCAGCACGCGCGCGACCTCGGCGTCGAGATCATCGACATAGAACGACGCGGGGACGCCGATCTTGAGGCCCTTCAGCGAGCCCTTGGTCGCGCCGACATAGTCGGACAGCGGCTCGTGGCTGCAGGTGGCATCCGCGGGGTCCGCGCCGGCCATCAGCGCCAGCAGCAGCGCACAGTCCTCGGCAGTGCGGGCGAGCGGCCCGACGGTGTCGAGCGATTGCGACAGCGGCATCGCGCCGGCGCGGCTGATGCGGCCGACCGTCGTCTTCAGCCCGGTGACGCCGCAGAAATGCGCGGGCATGCGGATCGAGCCGCCGGTGTCCGAGCCGAGTGCGGCATAGGTCAGGCGCGCCGCGACCGCCGAGCCCGAGCCCGAGGACGAGCCGCCGGTGATATGGGCGACATTCCAGGGATTGCGCACCGGGCCGTAATGGGCGTTGTGGCCGGTCGGGCCATAGGCGAACTCGGCAAGATGCAGCGTGCCGAGGCGGACCTGCCCCGCATCCTTCAGCCGCTGCAAGGCGGTGGACGTCACCGTCGGCACGAAATCGCGGCGGATCAGCGAGCCGCAGGTCGCGACATGGCCGGCGTCGTAATACATGTCCTTGTGCGCGAGCGGCACGCCATGTAGCGGACCGCGGGAATTGCCCCTGGCGAGCTCGGCATCGGCGGCCTCAGCCGCCTTCAATGCGGATTCGGCTTCAACCGACATGAAGGCGTTGAGATGCGGCTGCCACTGCGCGATGCGGTGCAGCAGCGCGCGCGTCGCCTCATGCGAGGACACCTGCTTCATCGCGATCGCACGCGCGACCTCGGTGAGCGTCATCAAGGCAGGCTCAGTGCTCATTTCGACACCTTCTGCGTCTGCGCGACGGCATAAAGCGCGGGCTCGAGGTCGAACGGCAGCGTGCCGGCGATGGCTTCAAACCCCTCGAAGGCAGGCCCGATGGAATTGGAGATGCGCGCCGCGATCTCGTCGTCCACGGGGATGCCTGCGATCTGCGCGATCGGCTTGATCTCTTTCGGTGTCGGTCTCGTCATGCGTTTCCCTCTCTGGGCGCGCGGCTATGGCCTGAACCCGGAATCGCCATGTAGCACGCGGCCTCGTGGCCCATCTTATCCAGCGCAGTGAGCTTTGGTGTCGCATTTGCGCAGAGCGGCTCCGCAAACGGACAACGGGTGTGGAAGCGGCAGCCGGAGGGCGGGTCGATCGGATTGGGCGGATCGCCCGTGATCGGCGGCTTCTCGGTGCGCTTGTCGGGATCGGAGGACGGCATCGCAGCAAGCAGCGCACGCGTATAGGGATGCGCGGGGCTATCCCAGACCTGATCGACCGGGCCGAGCTCGACCACCTCGCCGAGATACATCACCAGCACGCGATCCGAGATGTAGCGGACGACATTGAGGTCGTGGCTGATGAAGAGATAGGTCAGGCCGAACTCGCGCTTGAGATCGGCGAGCAGGTTGAGCACCTGCGCCTCGACCGATTTGTCGAGCGCGGAGACGGCTTCGTCCAGGATCACCAGCCGCGGCGACAGCGCCAGCGCACGGGCAATGTTGACGCGCTGGCGCTGGCCGCCGGAGATCTCGTGCGGATAGCGGTTGGCGAAGTTTTCGGGGCGCAAGCCAACCTTGCCGAGCAGTTCTCGCGCCAGGGTGCGCGCCGCGCCGTCGGCCATGCCGTGCACCTTGGGGCCGAACGCGATGGATTCCTCGATGGTGAGGCGCGGATTGAGCGAAGCATAGGAATCCTGGAACACCATCTGCATGCCGCGGCGCAGCTCGCGCAGGCTCAGCGACTGGCCCACGGTCATGCCGTCATAGATGATGTCGCCGGTATCGCGCGGCATCAGATGCATCAGCAGGCGCGCGGTGGTGGACTTCCCGCAGCCGGACTCACCGACGATGCCGACGGTCTCGCCCTTGGCGACCGCGAAGGAGACGTTGTCGACGGCGCGCACGGTGCGCTTGGCTGCGAACAGCCCACCACGGACGGGAAAATGTTTTGTCAGGCCGTTGACCTGAAGCAACGGCTGCGCGACGCCGCCGCGGTCCTCGACTTGCTCCAGCATGGCGACGGAACTGTTGCTCTCGCTCATGGCCGCGCTCCCTGCGCCAAGGCCTCGCCGCCGTCATGGCCGGGCTTGTCCCGGCCATCCACGCCTAGCCACAGGAAACAAAGAACGTGGATGCCCGGGACAAGCCCGGGCATGACGACCTTCTGTGCCGCGTCAGTGTGCATCCGCATCATCATACGTTAGTTCCTGATGTCCATGGCGCTGCGCAGGCCGTCCGAGAGCAGGTTGAAGCAGATCGAGACCGCGAAGATCATTGCGCCCGGCAATGCCGCAACCCACGGGTTGACGTAGATCGCGGTGCGCAGCGTGTTGAGCATCAGGCCCCATTCCGGCTCCGGCGGCTTTGTGCCGAGGCCGAGGAAGGAGAGACCGGCTGCCAGGATCATCGAGACCGAAATGAGGCTGGTGGCATAGACGAAGATCGCGCCCAGCACGTTGCCGAGGATGTGCACGCGCATGATGGTGAAGGCGCCGGCGCCGGAGGCGCGCGCCGCCTCGACGAAATCCATGTTGCGCACGCCTGTCGTGACGCTTTCGGCGACGCGGGTGATCTGCGGCACGAACACGATGGTCAGCGCCACGATGGAATTGAGGATGCCGGCCCCCAGCGCGCCCGAAATCGCGATCGCCAGCAGCACCGAGGGGAAAGCGTAGAACACGTCGACCGTGCGCATGATCGCGGTGTTGAGCTTGCCGCCGACATAGCCGGCAATGACGCCGAGCGAGGTGCCGAAGCAGAACGCGAGGATCACCGGCAGGATGCCGATCACCAGCGACAGCCGCCCGCCATAGATCAGCCGCGCCAGCATGTCGCGACCGAGCTCGTCGGTGCCGAGCGGATAGCCAACGGTGCCGATGTGGCGGAGGCGGCGGATCATCGAGCCCTTGTAGGGGTCTTCGAGACCGAGCCATGGGGCGAGGATCGCCGAGAGGAAGATCAGCAGCAGCACCAGCGCGCAGGCCATGCTGACCTTGTCGCGCGTGATGCGGCGGCCGACAGTCGCCCAATAGCCGCGCGCCCTGGTCGCGGGCGCAGCCTGCAGCGCGGCATCGGCGGTGGCGGACAACGGAAGCTCGCTCATCGGCTGGCTCCCGGAAGTTGGTACGATCGATGCGAGCCAAGGAGGTGGTTCACCTCTCCCGCTTGCGGGAGAGGTCGGCGCAACGCGCCGGGTGAGGGCTTTCTCCTCTGGGGGGTCCTCGATTGGGGAGACACCCTCTCCCCGACCCTCCCCCGCAGGCGGGGGAGGGAGCGCACCGTTTGCGCGGTCACAGCTGGGCTCATCTCGCTAGCCCCGCTTGATGCGCGGGTCGATCGCGGCTTGCGCGATGTCGACCAGGAGATTGAGGACGACGAAGAACAGCGCCAGGATCAGGATCGTGCCCTGGAGCAACGGCAGGTCACGCTGGAAGATCGCCGAGTTGAGCAGGAAGCCCGAGCCCGGCCAGGAGAATACGGTCTCGATCAGGATCGAGCCGCCGAGCATGTAACCGAGCTGAAGCCCCATCACCGCGAGCGCGGTGGGCGCGGCGTTCTTGATGACGTGGCGGAACACGCCGCGCTCGTGCAGGCCCTTTGCGCGAAGTGCCTCGACGAAATCCTGCGAGAGGATGTCGCCTGTGAGCGCACGCACGGTGCGCGTGACGATGCCCATGGGAATCACCGAGGTCGTGATCGCGGGCAGCACGAGATATTGCAGATGCGCCCAGTCCCAGGCCCAGGAGTTGGAGCCGTTGGGACCGGCGCCGACCGCGGGCAGCCAGTTCAGCTGCACCGAGAAGATGATGACGAGCAGCATGCCAAGCCAGTAATGCGGCACCGAGACGCCGGCGATGGCAAAGGAGGTCGCGACCTTGTCGATCCAGGTCTCGCGGAAATAACCGGCGATCAGGCCAAGCAGGATGCCCATGGTAAAGCCGATGATGGCGGCGGCAATCGCCAGCGTGACGGTGTTGCCGACCGCGCGCATGACTTCGGCGAGCACGGGACGCCCGGTGGCGATGGAATTGCCGAGATCGCCGTGAAGGGCGCGCATCAACCACAGCCCGAACTGCACCGGCAACGGACGGTCGAAACCATAGGCGGCGCGGAGCTGCGCGGCGAGCTCCTGCGAGGCGTCTGCGGGCAGCACGGCGACGAGCGGATCGCCCGGCGTGATATGCACGAGCAGAAAGCACACCAGCGCGACGCTGATGACGATCGGGATGACGTAGACGATGCGTCTGGCGGTATAGGCGAGCACTGATTTACCTGACTTGGTGTCGCACGATTTGGTGCGCGGGCTACAGTAAGGGACGCATGCTGCGAGGGTTCCCTCCCCCCTTGCGGGGGAGGGTTAGGGAGAGGGGTGGCCACACAGGGACCGCCCGTGTGGACCCCCTTCCCCAACCCCTCCCCGCAAGGGGGAGGGGAGCCCTACCAGCGTGCTCGCCTCACTAATTCATCGACACCAGCGAGAAGTCGATGAACCAGCTCTTCGGCTGCACGACGCCGGTCACCTTCGGGCTCATCGCACGCGGGCCGACGTCGTGGGCGACGTAGAGGAAGGCGGCATCGTCGACGGAGGCGGCGTGGAGCTCGGCGAGCGCGGCATCGCGCGCCGCGGGATCGAAGGTCTGACGGGCCTTCTTCACCAGCTCGTCGAACTTGGGCTCGTTGATGAAGCCCCAATTGTTCGAGACCGGCGGCGCCATGCCCGATTGCAGGAAGCGCACCAGCGCGAAGAACGGGTCCATCGCCGCATAGGTGACGTTGGTGGCGTTCGAGCCGTTGGCGCTGGGATCCTTGGCGCCGCGGCGCCAGTTGGTGAACAACGTGTTCCACTCGATGACGTCAAGCTTCACGTCGAAATAGCATTCGGCGAGCGCCTGCTGGAGATATTCGTTCATCGGCAACGGCTGCATCTGGCCCGAGCCCGACGCCGAGGTCTGGATCTTCACCGTCAGCTTCTTGGACGGACCAAAGCCGGCCTCCTGCATCAGCTTTTGCGCAGCCGCCTTGTCGTACTTGATCTCGAAGCTCGGCTTGCCACGCCAGGGATGGCCGGGCTCGAAGGTCCCGGTCGCCGGCACCATCAGGCCGGCGAGCAGGCCGTCCTTGAGGCCTTCGCGATCGACGCAGAGGTTTGCGGCCTTGCGCACGCGGATGTCGTTCCAGGGCGAGCCCTCGATGCGCGAGAACTGCCAGGGCCAGACGTGCGGCTGCTCGTTGGCGTAGAGCTTGAAGCCGCGCTGCTTGAGCTCGGGCAATGCGTCGGGCGCGGGCGCCTCGACCCAATCGACCTGTCCGGACAGCAGCGCCGCGGTGCGCGCATTCGCTTCCGGCATCGGCAAGAGCACCATCTTGTCGACCTTGGGTACGCGCGCCTTGTCCCAATAATTCGCGTTCTTCACCAGCTCGAGCCGCTCGCGCGGGGTGAAGCTCGCCATCTTCCACGGGCCGGTGCCGGCGGCGTCCTTGGCGAACGCGGTCCAGGCGGCCTGCGACTTCGCCTTGGCGTCTGCGCCTTCGGCCTTGTCGTAGAAATGCTGCCACTTCGACGGGCTCGCCATGAACAGATTGGTGAGATTGATCGGCAGGAAGCTGTCAGGCTCCTTGGTAGTGAGCTCGACGGTCATGTCGTCGATCTTCTTCGCCGAGGCCAGCGTCGGCATGCGCGATGCGGTGACGCCGACCTGGCTGGCGTCGAATTGCGGCGCATCCTGCTTCAGCACCTTCTCGACGTTCCACACCACGGCATCGGCGTTGAACGGCGTGCCGTCATGGAAGGTGACGCCGGGGCGCAGCTTGAAGATCCATTTGGTCTTGTCGGCGTCGTCGACCTTCCACTCGGTGGCAAGGCCGGGGATCACCACGCTCGGCTTGTCGGCGGAGGACAGGTCCCAGCCGGTGAGCGCGTCATACATGGTGAGGCCGGTGAAGCGATTGCCTTCGAAACCTTGGTCGGGCTGACCCAGTGTGCGCGGAATATCGGCAGCCGTCATGCCGATGCGCAGCACGGTTTCCGCAGCTGCCATGCGCGGCCATGCGGCCGCGCTGCCAAGCGCCAAGAGCGCGATCAGCGCCGCCCGTGTCTTGTTGTTCTTGATAAGCATCGCCTCGATCCTTCTTCGGCTTTCGATGATTAATTTTGATGCAATCGTATGCAATGGCTATGCCAAGGAGAAACTTATTCTGCAAATTGCCCCTGCGACGACAAGTCCTTGTGATCAGGCATGGGCGAAAGCGGCGCCCTGCCTATTCTGGCATCAAGATTGCACGTTTGGCCCCAGATCCTCCCTGGAGCCCTGGGCCATGCGTATTCGTCTATCGACCTGTCTCGCCGTGCTTGCGCTGGCGTTATCCGCAATCCCGGTGCGCGCCGAGACGGTGGTGCGCTACGGTATCTCGATGGCGGATATTCCGCTGACGACCGGCCAGCCCGATCGTGGCGCCGGCGCCTACCAGTTCACGGCCTACACGATCTACGATCCGCTGGTGGCGTGGGAGATGGATGTCGCCGACAGGCCGGGCAAGCTGGTGCCGGGCCTCGCCACCGAATGGAAGGTGGATGACAACGACAAGACCAAGTGGCGCTTCAGCTTACGCAAGGACGTGAAGTTTCACGACGGCAGCGATTTCAACGCCGACGCGGTGATCTGGAATCTGGACAAGGTGCTCAACGACAAGGCGCCGCAATTCGACAAGCGGCAGAGCGCGCAGGTGAAGACCCGCCTGCCCTCGGTCGCGAGCTACGCCAAGATCGACGATTTCACGGTGGAGATCACGACCAAGACGGTCGATTCCTTCTTCCCGTATCAGATGCTCTGGTTCCTGGTGTCGAGCCCGGCGCAGTACGAGAAGCTTGGCAAGGACTGGGACAAGTTCGCGAGCCAGCCCTCCGGCACCGGCCCGTTCAAGCTGACGAAACTGGTGCCGCGCGAGCTCGCCGAGCTCACCAAGAATCCAGACTATTGGAACAAGAAGCGCATTCCCAAGGTCGACAAGATCGTGCTGGTGCCGATGCCGGAAGCGCTGACGCGCACCAATGCGCTGCTTGCCGGCCAGGTGGATCTGATCGAGACGCCGGCGCCGGATGCCGTGCCGCAGCTGAAAGCGGCCGGCATGAAGATCGTCGACAACGTCACGCCCCATGTCTGGAATTATCATCTCAGCGTGCTGCCGGGCTCGCCCTGGACCGACATCCGCCTGCGCAAGGCGCTGAATCTCGCGATCAACCGCGACGAAGTCGTTGGGCTGATGAATGGCCTCGCCAAGCCCGCCAAGGGCCAGGTCGATCCGTCGAGCCCCTGGTTCGGCAAGCCGACCTTCGAGCTGAAATATGATCTCGCCGCTGCAAAGAAGCTGGTGGAGGAAGCCGGCTATTCAAAAGCAAAGCCGCTGAAGACCACCTTCATCATCGCGCAGGGCGGCACCGGGCAGATGCTGTCGCTGCCGATGAACGAATTCCTGCAGCAAAGCTTTAAAGAGATCGGCATCGACATCGACTTCAAGGTGGTCGAGCTCGAGACATTATATACGCATTGGCGCAAGGGCGCGGCGGACGAGATGAATGCCGGCATCACCGCCAACAACATCGCCTATGTCACCTCCGATCCCCTCTACGCCATCGTCCGCTTCTTCGCCTCCGACCAGATCGCGCCGGTCGGCGTCAACTGGGGCGGCTACAAGAACCCGAAGGTCGACGCCCTGATCAACGAGGCCAAGCAGACGTTCGACACCGCCAAGCAGGACGATTTGATCGCGCAGGCGCATGCGCTGATCGTGGACGATGCCGTGCTGGTCTGGGTCGTCCACGATACCAACCCGCACGCGCTGTCGCCCAAGATCAAGCAGTTCGTGCAGGCGCAGCACTGGTTTCAGGATCTGACGACGATCGGGATGGAGTGAGGGCGGCGGGCGCCGATGTCGTAGGGTGGGCAAAGCGCAAGCGTGCCCACCAATGATGCGGTGAGAAAGACGTGGGCACGGCGCGTTGCGCCTTTGCCCACCCTACGGGAGTTTTTGGTGGCGCTGGTAGTCGGCACCAAACTACCGCGCCAAACACAATTGTCGTCCCGGGCAAGCGCAGCGTAGACCCGGGACCCATAACCACAGGGAGGCGTTTGACGAGGACTCGGAGTTCCCGGCTCGCACGACGACTCCTCCCTGTGGCTATGGGTCCCCGCCTTCGCGGGGACGACACCTTTAATGAGGCGCGAGCGAAGCCCCTCCCCGCCCCTACTTCGTCAGCAGCGCATATGCCCCGGTCCAGCCTTCCGCCGGCGGATTGACCTGGAAATCCTTGATCCGCGCCTCGTAGAGCTTGAACAGCTTTTCCAGCGTGTCGGCGTCCTCGCTCTTGCGGCCGCGCGCGATTGCGTCCAGCGCGCCCTGCCAGTTCCGGCTGCGGTAGCAGCCGAGCATCTCGATGGTGATGTTGCGCAGGCGCTGGAAGGCGGCCGAATGCATCACGTCCTCGCGGCCGGCGATGGCGTAAATCACCTCCGGCTCGGTCTTGCCCTTGACCATGATGAAGTCGAGCTCGAGGATCGCGAACTTGTCCTTGGCGGCGAGCGCCGTCCGCGAGCCGACGATGATCGGGAAGCCGTACTCCTTGGACTGCCCTTCCAGCCGCGAGGCCAGATTCACGCTGTCGCCCAGCACCGAATAGTTGAACTTGCGGTCCGATCCCATGTTGCCGACAACGCCGATGCCGGTGTTGAGGCCGATGCCGACATTGAGCGGGATGTAGACGTGGCCGCCGTCGGCCGCTTCTTCCTCGCGCTCCTTGTTGACCACGTCGATCTGCTCGAGCATCTGGATCGCAGCCTCGCAGGCGTTGATCTCGTGCTGGGGATCATCGAGCGGCGCATTCCAGAACGCCATGATGGCGTCGCCCATGTATTTGTCGATATAGCCCTTCTGCTCGATGATCACGTTGGTCAGCGGCGTCAGGAAGCGGTTCATCAGCGCCGTCAGGCCTTGCGGATCGTGCTTGTAGCTCTCCGAGATCGAGGTGAAGCCGCGCACGTCGGAGAACATGATCGTCATCTCGCGCTCCTCGCCGCCGAGCTTCAGCTTCTCCGGCGACTGCGCGAGCTGCTCGACCAGCACGGGCGACATGTACTGCGCGAATTGCCCGCGGATCTGCACGCGCTGGCGCTGCTCGCGCACGAAGCTGGAGAAGATGAACGTGATGTAGATCGCGGTCGTCGAGAGCAGCGGATAGGTGAAGTCGATGAGGTAGCGGTACTGCGCGTAGAAGAACCAGGACGTGCCGACGAGACTCGCTGCGAACATCGCGCCCGCGAGTACCAGCCGGACCGGTCCGAGATTCGGCGTGAAGACGATGACGAGCAGGCCGATGATCATCGCGACGAGCAATTCGACGCCGAGCGCGTAGTTCGGGCGGGAGATCGCGGCGCCGGTCAGTATGCTTTCGAGCACCTGGGCGTGAATCTCGACACCCGGCATGGCCCGCGACACCGGCGTGGTCTTGATGTCGTTCAAGCCGACCGCGGAGGTACCGATCAGCACCAGCTTGCCATTGACCTTGCTCGGCGACACCGTGTTGTCGAGGACGTCGGCCGCCGAGACGTAGATCGAGGGATCGTGGCGGGCATAGTGCACCCAGAGCTGGCCGTTCTCGTCGGTCGGGATCTCGACACCCTTGAGGCGGACGGCCCTGATGCCGGTCTTGTCGGTCCGCACCAGCAGCGTCGGCGTGCCCGTGACGACGCGCAGGATCTCCAGGCTGAGCGAGGGCATGATGTTGCCCTGGGCGCGCATGATCATCGGCACGCGCCGGATCAGGCCGTCGCGCTCGGTCCTGATCGTGAACAGGCCGCGGCCGGCGGCGACCTTCTCGATGGCGGGCACGTTGCGCAAGAGGCCCGGGAATTCGAACAGGAAGCGCTCGGCCCCCGCTTCACCGACCGTTGCCACGCCGGTGAAGGGAAGCGCCTTGTCGATCTCCGACGTGATCACCGACTGCCCCGTTTCGCCCAGCACTACGCGCGAGCGCTTGATTGCTTCGGACAGGATCAGGTCGTTGCTCGGCAGCTCGCGCAGCTTGGCGCGAGTGGCATCGTCCAGATAGCGCATCTGGTCCGCGACGATGTCCGGATTGAGCCGGTCGGCTTCCGAGAACACCACGTCGAAGCCGATCGCGACCGCGCCGTTGCTGGTGAGGCTCTGGATCATGTCCGCGATCCGCGTGCGGGGCCACGGCCACTGGCCAAGCTGGGCGAGGCTCTTGTCGTCGATGTCGACGATGGTGACCGGCCGCACCGCCTTGTGGCGCGGATCGAGCAGCTGGAACATGTCGAAGGTGCGCAGCCGCAATTCCTGCACCGGCGGCGGGTCCCACAAGCGCAGTCCCGCAAACACGGCCAGCAGCACGAGGCACATCACCCGCGCAAGGCCGAGCTTGCGCGCAAACCACCGCCGCAGGATCTTGAGACGTTTCATTTCAGTCGGACTTCCTGCCGTGCTGGCCCGATCATGGCGCGCCGGAGTGCGATTGGCTATTCCCCGGATGGGAAGGATTACGGATTTTTTTGCTGGGGGCGAGCTGCGCCGGCCACCGGGAGGCCGGGGCGGCGATCAGGTCACGTGGAAAATGAAATCGCTGGCCTTGAGATTTGCGGCGATCACATTCTTGAGCAACAGCGACTCGTGCTCCGTGATCGGCGCGCCCTCGGCCTGCATGACCTGCTGCTGCCAGCTGACCAGCGTGTCGCCGGATTCCCCCTGCTGGACGATGGTGAGATTGCCGATGGAGCCGACGCCCGAGAACTGCCGCAGGTCGATCTTGTCGAGGCCTTCCGTGAAATCGGTGATGGTGTGCGTGAATTCGGTGACGGCATGCCCGGGGTACAGGACCCCCGGCGCGAACACGAACTGATCCTTGGCGCCACCGCCGGTCAGCGTGTCGTTGGTATCGGTCGCGAAGATCACGTCCTTGCCGTCGGTGCCTTGCAGGGTGATGCCCTGGCTGGTGTTGCCGGCCTCGTGGAAGATGAAATTGACGGTGTCGGACAGGTGCGTGGTCTTGTCCGTTACCGTCAGCGTGATCTGGTCGGTCGCAGGCGCCGAGGCTTCCGGATCGGTGCTGGCCCCGGTCGGATTGTAGGTCAGGCCGGTCTCGAAACCCAGATTGATGGCGTCGAGCGAGCCGGAGACCGGAGCGAAATCGACGCTGCTGAGACCCGGATGCGCGGTCGACAACGTGACGGTGAAATCGTGGGTCGCGGCGCCGGCATCGGTGTCTGTGACCACGAGATCCGTGATGATGTCGCTGTTGTTCTCGATGAGATGCTCGACGTGGAAGTTCTCGGTGTTGATGACCGGGCCGCTGCCTGCGGGCGCCGTCACGCTGGTGCCGATGCTGGTCGGCCCGTTCGAGACCGGCGTGGTACCGCCGGTGCCCGTGGCGGTGAGGTCGATCGTCTCCGTCGCGCAGTGGGTGGTGATCGCGCCGGTATAGGTATCGTCGAGGGCATGGACGCCGAGGCTGCCCGGCGTGCCACTGAAACCTTCAGCCGGGACGAAGCGGATCAGCGTATCGGTGCTCAGCACCAGCGCGCTGGCGTCGCTGACGCCGGAAATATCGACCCAATGGTGGGTGCCGGCAATCTCGTACTGCCAGACGCCCTGGTCCGAGGTGGCGCTGTCGGCGCTCACCGCGACGGCCTTGAAGCTCGCGCCGGTGTCGGCGTCGTGGAACTTGCTCGCGAACAGATCGCTGATGGTGCTTCCGCTCGGATCGCTGTCGTTGCCGGCGACGGACGCCAGCGTGGCGTTGTCCAGCGTCGGCGCGTCGTTGCTGCCGGCGATGTTGATGGTGATGGTCTGGCTTGCGCCGGTCGTGTGACCGTCATTGGGCGCGATGG
The DNA here is from genome assembly GCF_029714425.1 of Bradyrhizobium sp. CB2312. Lineage (NCBI taxonomy): Bacteria > Pseudomonadati > Pseudomonadota > Alphaproteobacteria > Hyphomicrobiales > Nitrobacteraceae > Bradyrhizobium > Bradyrhizobium sp. CB2312. The sequence goes on from NZ_CP121668.1 coordinate 9,273,445, forward strand.
TGTATTGCAGCGACAGCGTCTGGCCGGCGGTAAGGAAGTCGAAGGCCTGGCTGCCGGAATTGAATTCCCAGGTGAACTGGGCGTGCGTGGCGGTGCCGTTGAGGATGTCGCCGGACGGCAAGACGAGATAGTGCATCAGATTCGAGGCCGACAATCCCTCGAACCCGTCCGCCTGGAGATGGCCGTCGAGATAGATCCCGACGCCAGTGGCGGAGACCATCACGTGATCGGCCGTGTCGGCATCCGACAGGGTCAGCGTGCGGTGAAGGTCCAGGCCCGCATTGGTCTCGTCCGTGGCCGCGCTGGCGCTGTCACCGCTCTCGACCGTGATCACCGGCGCATCGTTGGCGCCGGTCACGTTCACCGTGAACGAGGCCGTGCCGGTGGCGCCATGCGCGTCCTTGGTCTGGACGGTGAACGTATCGGCATAGTTGCCTTCCGACAGCGCGTTGATCGCCGCCGCATTGGGGACGTAGGTGTAGCTGCCGTCGGCGTTGACCGTCAGCGCGCCATAGTGACCTGCGACCGTCGTCACGGCGTGGCTGGTCGCATCCAGCACGGCATAGGTCAGTCCCGCCGTCTCGCCATGATCAGCATCGGTCCCGACCAGCGTTCCCGTGATGTCCGAGAAGCTGTCGGTCGCGGCGGTGTCCACGAGCGGGCCCGTGGTCACCGCAGCCAGCGTCGGCGCGTCGTTCTCGCCGGTGATCGTGACGGTGACGTCGGCCGCAACCTTCTGGCCGGCGCCGTCATCGAGCGTGATGGTGGAGACGACCTTCACCTTCTGGTCCGGCCCGAGGAAGTCGAGCTTGTTGTCGGCGATCGAATAGTTCCAGGTGACGGTGCCGTTGTTCTTGCCGGCCTGCTGATAGGTCAGCGCGCTCTTCAGCGCGGCGATCTCGTCGGCCGTGAGCGAGGCGGTGAGATCGGTGGTGCCATCCGCGGCGAGCAGGGTCACGGTCTGCTCGGTGACGCTCGCCGTCGGCCGGTCGGTCAGGTCGATGTCGGTGAAGTGGATCGCGCCGGTCGCGGCGGGCGCCGGATCGGGCGTGGTGTCGTCGGTCTTGTTCTCGCGCTCGGAGAAGTCCGCGCTCAGCGTCGCCGTGGCGGCGTCGTGCGCCGGCGCATCGTCGTTCGCATGGATCGTGATCCGCGTGTGGCCGGTGCCGTCATCGCTGCCGGCGAAGTGCGCGTGGCTGTAGTCGGCGCCGGTCAGGGTCAGGCTGATGCTCTTGCCGTCCGCGTCGGTGACGGTCAGCACGCCGCCGGTCGAGGGATCGGCATTGGCGACATAGACCGCGCTGGTGCCGAGCCCGTATTTGATCGTCGACAGGTCGATCGTGTCGGTCGCCGACAATTCCGCGATCGATCCGCCGAAGCTCGCCGTATCGATCTGAAGCTCGGCGCCGTCGCCGGCGAGCGTGATCGTCTGCGAGACCGTGCCCTCGAGCTTCAGCAACGCGCCGGCGTCGACGGTGACCGAGCCCGTGCCGGACAGTGAGCCGAACAGGGTCAGGACGCCATCATGAACCTCGATGGTGCCGGTATTGGTGATGCTGCCCGAGATCGACGCGGTGCCCCAGCTGTCGATCTCATGGGCGTTGGTGATGTTCAGGCCGGTCCCGAAAATCGAGGCACCGTTGAGCAGATCGATGACGCCGTGGTTGACGATCGAGGACAGGTTGCCGAACACACTGGTGCCGGAAACGGTCCAGGTGCCGGCCGCCTCGTTGTTGAACGTCGCATGCGCGACCGAGATGTTGCCGTTGATCTCGTGAAAGTTGTTGATCGTGATGGCGCCGCCGGTCTCGACGATCGCATAGGTCGTCGAGGTCACGGCGCCGGCGCCGGGTCCGATCGTGCCGGAATTGTCGATCGTCGCCGAGCCCGTGGCGTTTTCCTGGATGAAGATCGCCGCATGGCCGGTCGGGGCCACGATCGACCCGGAATTGGTGATGTGGGTGGAGCCGGTCGCGCCGACTTCGTTCTGCGTGACGCTGATGCCGGCGAGGCTGGTGCTGGTGATGTGGCCGTGGTTGACGATGGTGACGTCGCCCGCGCCGTTGGCGATGGCGGCGAGACCAACCGCGCCCGTGGCGGAGCCGTCATTGGTGACGCTGACGTCGCCGCCGCCATGATCGAACGCGCCGATCGCCGTGCCTGCGGCGGTGATCTCTGAATTCTGGCCGGTCGTGACCGTGATGTCGCCGACGCCCCAGGTGAACGCCTCGATGCCGTAGCCCGCATCGGCGGTGATCTTCGCATCGCTGTTGACGGTGACGTCGCCGTTGACCGCATTGGAGAAGGCGCCGGTCCCGCCGGGCTTGTAGCCGGCGATGATGCCGCCCGGCGTGGTGCCGTCGTTGTTCAGCGTCGTTCCGGAATGAATAGTGCCATGCGCCTCGACGAAGATCGTGCTGGCAACGCTGCCCGCGATCGCGGTCGCGTAGTTGACGGCAACGATGCCAGAGCTGTCCGAGGTGATGCTGTCGCCCTTCGCCAGGGTGACGCTGATGTCGCCCTGGTCGACGCTGAAGGCCCGGATGCCGTAGCTCGTCGCGCCCGAGATCGTGACGTTCTCGCCGAGCGTGACCGTCACGTCGCCGGTGCCGCCACTCAACGCCGAGGCGTTGATGCCGATGCTCTGGGTGCCGGCGACGGAGATCGTCGTGCCGACAAAGCTTTTCACAGTGACGTCGCCATTGCCGTAATTGTAGGCGTTGATGCCGTAACCGGCCGCGGCGGTGATGCTGCCATGGTTGTTGACGACGACCGTGCCGTTGACGTCGGTGTTGGTGCCGGTGCCGCTCGTGGCGCCGGTATAGCCGGCTTCGATGCCACCCGGCGAGTTGCCGGCGAGGTTCGGGCTGCTGCCGGAATTGATCGTGCCGTAGTTATTGACGGTGATGGTGCTGTCGTCAGACCCGTCGAGCGAGATCGCGCGATTGACGACGACGAGGCCCGCGCTGCCCGAAGTGATGATGCTGCCAGCCACGGTCGTGACCGTCTGGCTGCCGCTGCCATAGCTGCGCGACCGGATGCCGTAGATCGAGCTGCCCGTGATCGCACCGCCGGCGTCGATGGTGATGTCGCCGCCCCCCTGCGTGACAGCGTCGATGCCGTAGGCGCCGCCGACGGCGCCACCGAGCTGGGTGATCGAGATGTCGCCGCCATTGGCGCTGTTCAGATTCTCGACGAGAACGCCGACCGAATTCGCGCCGGTGCCGGTCGCCTTCCCGGAGACGTTGTCGACGGTGATGTCGCCGACGCCGGTGGCGCTGTCGCGCAGCGTGATGCCGTTGCCGGCGAGCCCCTTGATGTCCCCGGTCGCGGTCAGCGAGATGTCGCCGCTGCCGTTCTGCGTCACGACGACGCCACCCGCGGCGCCGGTCAGCGTTCCCGTGGGCGTGAGGACGATGTCGGCAGGGTTGGCCAGCGTGCCGCCCGACGCCGTGAAGGCGAGCGCATTGCCGCTCGATGTCGTGATGTCGGCCGTGCCCGTGATGGTGAACGTGCCACCCGTCGACGACTGGCCGGCGATGGTGCCGGTAAAGCTCTGGCCCGCGACCTTGTCGAGCTGGAGCGTGTCGGTGCCGCCGGCGAAGGTGATGGTTTGCGCGGTCGCCCCCGCGAGCTCCAGCGTCGCGCCGTCGTCGATGATCAACCCGCCGACGCCACTGAGACCGCCGGACAAATTGAGCGTGCCGGCCTGCACCTCGATGCTGCCGGTGTTGGTGACGGCAGCCGAGATCGTGCTGGACCCGGAAACGCCGTAGAGGTTGCCGGCATTGCCGAGGCTGCCGCCATTGATCGAGACGTCGGTGAGATAGAGCTTCGAATGGCTGTCGACGGTGATCGTTCCGGTGCTGCTGTTGCTGACGGTGAGATTTGTCAGCTTCAGCGCGCCATAGTTGATCGCCGCGAGAGACGCGGTGTTGGAGATATCTTCGCCGGAGATATCGAGCACACCGCCGTTCGCCTGAACGAGACCGTGATTGGTGATGGCGTGGATCGTGGCGGGATCGATCGTCAGCGTGCCGCTGGTGACGGTGATCGTACCGGTATTGGTGATGTCGGCATTGTCGATGGCGCTCGTGCCGGTCGATTCCAGCGTGCCCGCGATCGTGACGGTGCCGCCGTTGATGCTCGCGCCGCTGACCGTCAGCTTGCCGTTCGCATCGACCGTGACGTGGCCGGCGTTGGTGACACTGGTGCCCTGGTCGATGGTCAGCCAGCCATTCGCCAGCACCTTGATCGTGCCGGTGGCGGTGTTCGAGACCGTCTCGTGGGCGAACTCGGCCGTGCCCTTGACGTTGACGTTGCCGGAATTGTTCAGCGTGCCGCTCTCGATCAGGCTGGTGCCGTCGAGCTGCAGCGTGCCGAGAATGGCGACGGTGCCGCCATCGACGGTCGTGCCGTCGACGATCAGCGTCGTGCCGCCGTCGGCCTTCAGCGTGCCGCCGGCATTGTGGATCGCAGCCAGCGTCTTCAGCGTGCCGCCGGACAGCTCGATCGTGCCGGAATTGGTGATCGTGGTACCGGCAGCGAAATCGCCGCCACCTGCAAGCGTCAGATGGCCGGCATTGGTGAGCACGCTGGTGCCGAGGATCTCGGCCTTGCCGCCGACCGACATCGTGCCGGTCGCGGCGTTGGTGAGGATCGAGTCCGCGCTCATGTTGAGCGCGCCCGCGATCGTCAGCGAGCTCTGGTTGATCAGCTTCGGCGGCGGGCCGCCAAAGTCGTTCATCGTCACCGACTTGGCAAAGGCCGCGGCGTCGATCGTCACCGGATAGGACGGGGTCAGGCCGTGCAGCTGGTCGGTGATGACGATGACGTCGTCATTGATGGTCGGGACCGTGCCGGTTTCCCAGTTGGCCGCGTCCTTCCAGAACCCGCCCGAGGGAGCGCCCGCCTTGTCGGTCGCGATCCACACCACAGCAGGTGCGTCAGTGCCCTTGATGGTGACGGTGATGGTCTGCTGCGAGGTCGCGCCTTGCGAATCCGTGAGTGTCACGGTGTAGATGAGCGTCAGCACCTCACCCTTCGGGATGAAGTCGGCGAGATAGACGGGCAGATCGGCCAGCGACCAGTTGATGGTGCCGGTGCCGTCGCCGGTGCTGTCGGCGCCCGACGCGATCGAGACCGACATCGCTTTCGCAAACGCCGCGAGCGGGCCCGGCGGCACCGTGCCGTCGGGCAGGGTCGCGCCGGTGAGCTTCACCGACACCGTGTGCGTGTCGGTGAGGTCGACATCGTCGAAGCTCAGCGTGCCCGAGGTCGGAACGTCGCCGGCGAGCGGACCGCCCGGCACGCTGGTGCCGCCTTCGAAGGTGATGGTCGGCACGCTCGTGGTGATCACCGGCTTGTCGTTGGTGCCGGTGATGGTAATCGTGATCGGGATGAGGGCGGATTCAGGGTTGACGGCGAAATTGTTGTTGATGCGGACCATGTAGGTCAGCGTCAGCGTTTCGCCGGCCGCGAGGAAGTCGAAGACGTGGTCGGGGACCGTGTAGGTCCAGACCGCCGAGCCGTTGTTGTTGTTGGCTGCGTCGGGGATGACCTGGATAGCGATCTGGGTCGCCGCGATGTCCTGCTTCTGAAGCGCGGAGAGCGTGCCGGTGACGTCCTGCTGACCGGCGTTCTTGTAGACATAGTTCGGCGCATCGCCGAGGCTGATCGACACCGTCGGCCGGTCGCCGAGATTTTGATCGACGAAGGTGATTCGGCCGGAGATCGTGTCGAGACCCACGCTGTCACCGGACCCGTCCGCACGGTCGCCGGTCGCATTCGTGTGCTCGGTCAGCGTGAATACCGTCTTCACACTGCCGTTGGCATCGAGGCTGCGCGCATCCGGCGGACCGGGAATGCGGGTGCTGGTCGCCGGTGAGTTGCCGGGCCCCACCGACGTCTGCGGATTGAGGTTCGTGAAGATCGGGATCGCGGTGGCGCCGGACGGCGTCTTGATCAGGATGCCGTCGCTGGTCTGCGTGATCGTGTCGGTGAAGTTCTGGGTGAGCTTGGTGTTGGTGTTGTTGTCGGTGAACTTCAGCGTGAACACGTCCGTGATCAGCTTCTGCACGTCCGGCGACAGCAGCCCGTTGGTGATCGAGACGTTGCCGCCGCTGATCTGGATCATCTGGCCGGCCTGATTGACAGTCGCGATCGGCAGCAGCGTGACCTTGTCGAACAGGATGTAGGAGCCCGTCGTGCCGTTCGGCTCGACCAGCACCTGGAAGCTCGCCTGCGGCTGCGGATCGCCGCCGCCGGCGGGAACGACGAAGTTGATCTGGGTCAGCACCGCCGTGCCGCGGATGCCCATGGTGGCGACCGGCGTGTCGATCTTCATGTCGCCGTGCTTGGCGGTCTCGCCGGCGACGAAGGTGATGGTGCCGGCGACGAGGCTCAGCAGCGAGGAGTTGCTCGACCCGTTGGGGTCGTAGACCATCTCGTTCAGCACCATCCGCGCATTCGAGGACAGGCCGAACACGGTGCCGTCGATGAAGGTGATGCCGAGCGTCGAATCGGCGCCGGTCGAGCACACGTCGCCCTTCTCGACGTTGTCGCCGTTGTTGAGGATGACCGAGACGCCGTTGCGGATCGCGGTCGCGCTGCCCGACAGCTTGGTGACGTGGCCGATGACCTGGGCCGCGGCAACGCCTGACGCGGCCTGCGCATATTGCACATGGCCCGTGAGCGCGTTGACGACGTCGCCGGTGAGGTGGGCGCCGTCGGGCGAGGCGACCGCCGCGCGCTTGTCGCCCCTGAAATAATCGTGGACGACGAACTCGTGCCCGTCATGGGAGAGCACGAGGTCGAGGCCGGCGCGCTTGAACTCGCCGTTGAAGATCAGGTTGGCATCGGGAACAACCACCGCGCCGTCAGGCAGCTGGCCATGCGCCTTGGCGATGAACGGCTTGCCGGTCAACGAATCGACATGAAGGTCGGCGGGCGAGCGGGAACTCGGACCGTCCATGGCGATCGCGGCGTCAAATTTGCCAGCGTAGTTCAACCGGGCACCGTAAAAAGGGGTTAATATTTATGTAAGTATCGACCGACTAAGCTTGCTTAGCATTACCAAGTCGTTAGCGAAACCATCTATTGCTTGTGTGATTTCGCGTCACTTGGCCATAGGAGCCTGCGCCGAGCGGCGCCGAACAGAGAAGCTGAAGTAGTTTTTGAAGCATCCCAAAGTCGAATTGGGCTTATCTGCGCGCATTTCCAGTCATCCAAAGTAATCTGTCGTATAGATGAAACGGCAGATACTTGTGTCATCTCTTCTTCGTGATGCCCCGCAGCACCCTGCGGCAAACACGGGACTGAATCTGTGACCTAACTAACAGAACCCGTGAAATAGCGGGCTGTTAGCCATAGGACCCAGAATCGCCCGCCTCACAACCTGTGCCTGCAATTGGTCCCATTTCGCGGCAGCGAGTGCTCTCCTAGCCGGCGAATCGTAAAATTTTACGCAATTTGGGCAGGCCCGTTTCAGCCTGTCCTCCGGTTTTGGGACCCTGGCCGTGCGCGTTAAGCAGAACAAAACGGCCCGCCTCGCACTATCGCCGCGAAAGCAACAAAGCCCGGTGCGTCGAGGTCGAGGGGACCCGGCGAAGCCGGAAGGGGATGTCAGATGGAGACCGCTGCTCGCTCGCGCGCCTGGCGCGCAATCCTTGTCATGTGCGGCTTGATCCTGCTCGGATCGGCGGCCGAAATTCGCGCCGGCACGCTGCTGTCGCCCGGAGCGGGCGTCCTCGTGCGCAAATCCGCCGAGCCGTTCGGTGTGTTCGCCTTCGCGATCTCCGGCGGCACCCTGCGGGAGAAATGGTCCGCGCTGAAGGCGAGGCTCGACGACGACATGGTGCAGCTCGCGCTGTGCGACGGCGACCGCGACAATTGTGCTTCGCCCGCGGCCTTGAGGCTGCTCGCCATCGTCGACCAGGCCCGCGCCCGCGACGGCCGCGCGCGGCTGGGCGAGACCAACCGCGCCATCAACCTGGCCATCCGCTCCGCCAATGACGGCATCGACGATGTCTGGAGCTCGCCGCTTGCCACCTTCGCGCGCGGCGCCGGCGATTGCGAAGACTATGCCATCGCCAAGCTCGCCGCGCTGCGACTTGCCGGCGTTGCCGCCGACGATCTCCGCATCGTCGTGGTGCGCGACGTCAGGGCCGGCGAAGAGCATGCGGTGGTCGCCGCAAAGCTCGACGGCCACTGGCTGATGCTCGACAACCGCCGCATGGCGATGGTCGAGGACCACGCCGCGCGGAGCTACCAGCCGCTGTTCGTGCTCTACCAGGCGGCGGTGATGAAATATGTCGACGAGCCGGTGCGGTTCTCGATGGTCGCCGCCGAGGGGCGGTGATCTAGATGCGGTAATGGGCCCGGCTCCGGAGCAAGGGGTCATGATGGTGGCTGTCCCCCGATAGATGATGAAACGGGGTCACGACTTGAGTCGGCCCCAAGCATCTGGAGACGGAGGACAGCCGTGGAGAATTATGCCGGAATCGACGTGTCATTGGAACTGTCGAGCGTGTGTGTTGTGGACGCCCAGGGTAAGATCCTGAAGGAAGCGAAGGTCGCAAGCGAACCCGACGCCTTAGTTGAGTTTTTTGAGACGCTCGGCTTTGCAGTGAAGCGGATCGGGCTGGAGGCTGGGCCGCTGTCGCAATGGCTGCATGCAGGCCTGAAAGGTGCAGGATTTGAAACAGTTCTGCTGGAAACGCGGCACGTGAAGGCCGCATTATCTGCAATGACGGTCAAGACGGATCGCAAGGATGCCCGCGGGATCGCCCAGTTGATCCGGATGGGATGGTTTCGGCAGGTACACGCAAAGTCGGTTGATGCGCAAGAGATCCGGGCACTCCTGATCGCACGCAAACAGCTTCTCGGGCGGCTGATCGATGTAGAATTAAGTATCCGAGGGATTTTGCGCGGCTTCGGTCTGAAGGTTGGCCCGGTGACGCGAAGGAATTTCGAAGCGCGGATTCGAGAGTTGGTTGCAGGCCAGGCGACATTGGAGCGCATTGCTGGTGCGATGCTTTCGGCACGATCGGCCCTGAAGGCAGAATACGGAAGACTACACAAGGCTGTGCTGGCAATTGTGCGTGATGATGCAGTCTGCCGCCGGCTTATGACAGTACCAGGCGTTGGTCCCCTGGTGGCCATCACCTACAAATCGGCGATTGATGATCCTCATCGCATTGTAAAGTCAAAGGCAGCAGGCGCGCTGTTCGGGCTCACGCCAAAGAAATATCAATCGGGAGAAAAGGACGTCACGGGCGGAATCACGCTGGCCGGCGATGAGACGGTGCGGACGGCCTTGTATGAAGCCGCCAACGTTCTGCTATCGCGCATCACGCGGTTCTCAAAACTCAAACGCTGGGGGATGGACGTCGCCAAGCGGAGAGGCTCGAAGCGCGCAAAGGTCGCCTTGGCACGCAAGCTCGCAGTGATCCTGCATCGGATCTGGGTCGATGGCACGACTTACCGATGGGCCGAAGCGGGCTCAATCGCAGCATAGAAGACGTGGAGGAGATCAAGAACGCAACCGGGATGAACTGAAGCCCGGTGCCCGAAGTCCCGTCGCCGGGACGGTGGATGCGGTGAAGCCGTTACACGCCCAGTGGCGTCGTCCGACGAACCACGCGTATCTAGATAGGCTCACCGCTCCCTCTGACAGCATGATGTGGCGGCCAGGCGTCGACCACGAACAGAAGCATGAGCTCGGCGGCGTGGCGTTCACTCGGGAGGCTTGACATCATCGGGCCCATTACAGAAGGGGCGTGTACTCATAAAGGCGCAGATGCCGTCTTTTGGGGTCTAAGCAGACATGTTCTGCTTAATCAGAGTATTGCTGTTTTTGACCCAAACCGGTCCTCACACCGGATCGCGTTTGATCGCTAATTTCGGCGTAATGGGCCCGCCGCAAGCCTGAAGTAGACCGGGCGCCCTAGCACCCGTCGTCTCCTTCCACGACGGTCGACAGGAAGCTGGAACGAGCCAGATCACATGCAATCGGTTTCGAGAACGAGGTGCCAAACCATCTACTCGTCAACGAACCATCGTTGGTGACCCAAGGGATTGGCGGCAGTTGCGGCAGATAAGATGCATACGGCATCACTTTCGCAAGCGTCACTCTGACCAGATACTTTGCTAGAAAAGCCTCGTTCATTCCGCCGTCCAGTCCGCTGTAGATCGGAGCTGCCGGCACGTTGTCATTGAGCAATCGCGCGAGTTCGAGTTCGTCGGTGCGTTGCTTCTCAAGCGCCCGCCGCGCAATTTTGGAATCCACGACAAACGCGGGGCATTTATCGGTGGGACTGAACACGAGAGGATAAGGCGAATTTGGTGGAGCTTGCGCATCGAACACATAACGTCGATTGCACACGTCCACCCTAGGTTCGAGATGCGTCGTCTCGAAGTGATCGCTGCCGACTTTGAGCATTTTCCAGAAGGAGAGGTTCGGGCTATTTCGATGCTGCGCCAGGTTTGCCGGCGTCAGGCGGAATGGATAAGCCTGGACCTGAAAGGACGGTCGGCCGCCGAGGAATGAGTCCCGCGCTAGCGAATAGATCTCGCTTATCTGTTCGTCGGTCATGGCATAGCAACCGCTCGATGAGCAGTCGCCATGGATCATGAGTAAGCTGCCGTCGCGATTGTTTGCCTTGTCGAAGCTGTTGGGAAAGCCGACGTTGATCGCAAGATGGTAGTCGGAGTTGGGATTCATCAGCTCGGGCGTAATCGTATAGAACCCCTCTGGAGCCTGACGGTCACCCTCCTTCAGTTTGGGCCCGAGATCCCCCGACCATCGACAGATCGGGTACACCTTGAGGATTTTGAAAAGGCCGGTGGTGTCCTGTTTCCAGACTTCGAGCTCCGCCTCTTGCTTGAAGACGCGCACAAGGATAGGCGAGTATTTTGGCATCTTCTTTTGTCGGAGCAGCGAGAGCAATTCGGGTGGTAGCTCCTTTGTTGCCTTGGCCGGCAAGCGGTTGCTGTTTTCGCCAAGGCAGGTGGCCGGCGACAACGCCGGGAAAAAAGCTGCAGTCAGCACAAGCGCACGGAGTGCCGTGGCGCCGATCATGACCTTACCTCGGGCGTGGAATCTGCTCATTTGGGTAGCGTGTAGTTAGTGGGTCCGTAAGGCAAGCCCAGATGGGCGCAGTCATCGGAGAAGTTCGAGCTTGTCGTCGGCCTTGGGGATGCCAAGACGCTCGGTCTCGTCGTCCGCTTCGGGCCCTTAGCGGACCAATCGAGGCAGTGTGCCCGACGGCAGCTTTTGACCCTGGCTGTGTGAAAAGTCACGAGTCGGCTAGGATTCTTCCGTTTCCTGATGGGGGATACGGATGGGACGCTTCGTTGAAGGCGCGGACAGATCCCAGCTGACGCTCTTGCCGGAATGTCTGGAGGATTGGGTAGGCGAGGACAACGCGGTCCACGTGATCGATGTGTTCGTCGAGGCGCTCGACCTGCATGGAATGGGGTTTGAGCGTGTGATCGCCAAGGAGACGGGCCGGCCCTCCTATCATCCGGCAGTCCTTCTGAAGCTTTACATCTACGGTTATCTCAATCGGCTGCAATCCAGTCGCCGCCTGGAACGTGAGACGTGCCGCAATGTCGAGGTAATGTGGCTGATTGGGCGCCTGGCTCCCGATCACAAGACGATCGCCGATTTCCGGAAGGATAACGGCGCGGCGATCCGGAAGGTTTGCGCGAAGTTCGTTGCACTATGCCGGCAAATGGGCCTGTTGCAGACCGCAAGCGTCGCAATCGACGGCAGCAAGTTCAAGGCGGTGAACAACCGCGACCGCAACTTCACGCATGCCAAGATGGCAAGGCGGATGGCGCAGATCGAGGAAAGCGTCGGTCGATATCTGCGTCAACTCGATAGCGCCGATCGGCAGGAGCCATCGGAAGCGATCAGCATCAAGACGACGAGGATCAAGGAAAAGATCGCTCGGCTGAAGCAGGAGATGAGCCGCCTGGAAGTGCTTGATGCGCAGATGCGCAACACGCCGGATCAACAGATATCGCTGACCGATCCGGATGCCCGTTCGATGGCCACCAGCGGACGCGGATCGGGTGTCGTCGGCTACAACGTCCAGGTCGCGGTGGACACCGAACACCATCTGATTGTGACGCACGAGGTCATAAACGTCGGCAACGACCGTGGGCAGCTTGCTCGGATGTCGAAGCAGGCCAAAGAAGTGCTCGCAGTGGACAAACTCGATGCGGTCGCCGATCGTGGCTACTTCGACGGAGAGGAGATATTGGCCTGCGAAGAGGCTGGCGTTGCAGTCACCTTGCCCAAGCCCATGACGTCGAACGCCAAGGCGGAGGGCCGGTTCGGCAAACAGGACTTCGCCTACCTGCCTGATGAGGATGTCTACCGCTGCCCATCGGGCCAGCTGCTGCCCTATCACTTCACCAACATCGAGCATGGAATGACGCTGCGCCGTTACTGGTCGACGGCGGCATGCCAAGGCTGCGCGATCAAGAGCCAATGTACGCCGTCCAAGGAGCGCCGGATCACGCGCTGGGAGCATGAGCATGTGGTCGAGGAGGTCCAGCGACGGCTCGATTCCAATCCTGACGCCATGCGGACGCGACGTGAGACAGTCGAGCATCCCTTCGGCACGATCAAAGCCCGTATGGGTGCGACCCACTTCCTGATGAAGCGCCTACGGAATGTCGCCGCTGAGATGGCGCTGCATGTTCTCGCCTATAACCTCACACGGGTGATGAACATCGTCGGCAAACCGCGCCTGATTGCAGCCATCCGCGCCGCCTGAAGGCCGGAAAGCGCGTCCAAAACCGCAATACCCCGTCGCGATACCCACTTTGGCCGGTCATTGGACGATCCGATGCGTCAGCACCGGCCGCCTGCAATGATTGGCGACCACGCCGCGTCCGACCTATCCGTTTGCACACAACCAAGACCCGAAGACGACATCCGAGGAGGTCGCCAGACAATAGCCTTGCTGAGATCACTCTCCTTGACATTTCAGCTTGTCGACGCTGACGCTGCATTGCTCAGCGATTGTCCCAGCCTTCGCAGCGTTGGAAAGGTATCACCATGAGGAAGACGTTGTTGGCCCTCGCCGCCGTCGCGACTTTGGTCGTTTCAGCAGCCTCGCCCACTTATGCTGGTCCGCGCTATGACTACGGCCCCGGCGGCAATCCGTATCCGCGCACTTATCCTGGACCCGGCGGCTATCCGTACTGGTCGGGCTATGTCGATGCCCCGGTTGGAGAGCCGATCCCGCCTTGCCACTGGATAACCCAGCGCTTCTGGGACGGGCATGGCTGGCGCGAGCGCCGCGTGCGCATCTGCGGCTGATCGGGTCGCGGCTGTTTCGATTGTCTGTTTTTGGCCCTTCTCGGACCTCGTGCAATGTCTGCTTCTGGGCCGCTGTTGGGGAATAAGCGGACATCGCGGATTTATGAGTACACGCTCTTGTGGCCTTGTGGCCAGGACCTCATCCCGCCACAAACCCGTTTCGCCCGCGGTTCCGGGGCGCTAGCATGGCGCCTTCTATGCGGGGGCGAGTGGAATGCGGTTCATCGTGCTGTCTGTGCTTGCGCTCCTGGCGTTGCCGGCGGCACCAGGATTGGCGCAATCCGGCCCATCCGACCGCTCCGTCACCGATCGGCTGCCGCTATTTGCCCGAAACAACTGCCAGTCGATTCGCGATCCCGGCAACCAATTGTTCTGCGGCGATCCCGAACTCGCCGCGGCGGCCGAGAAGCTGAGCACTGCGATCGAGGCGCGGCTCGCTCGCCTGCCCGATCGCCTGCCCGCGATCGAGGAGAACGCGATCTGGATCCGCCAGCGCAATCTCGGCTGCGGCATTGTCGGCCAGACCGCGATCCGCTCCGACGAGTTCGACCGGGTCAAGGCGTGCCTGCTCAAGGTGACCGAGGAGCGCGCCGCGATCGTGCGCGACCCGGACTTCGACTGCCTTGCCGCCAACACCGCGGCGGGCGCGCTGATCTGCGCGGACCCGGCGCTCGCGCTCACCGAGACCGAGCTCAACAGCCAGGTGCTCGGCCTGATCGGCAAGCTCGACCCGACCGCGGCGCGCTTTGCCTACGCCGAATACGGCCGCTGGACGCGCGAGCGCGACCGCAAGTGCAATCTGGTCGGCAAGGAAAACGTGCCGCTGGCCGAGCTCGAATCCGCAGAAGATTGTCTCGCCGATTTTCTGAAGCACAAGAGCGAGGAGATCCGCGCGGCGAAAGGCGATCCGAAGAAGGTGTTCGGCCGGCAGGTCGCGGCGCGCTCGCCCGACACCGACGCGGTCGATTTCTGCGCCGCGCGGATTCACGCGGCCAATTCCTGCGGCAACTTCCTTCGCATCAACCGCGTCTATGCCATCGACAGCCAGGTCACCGAGCAGGAGGCGCAGGTCACCGGCGAGATCGAGATGGCCGTGCTGGCGCCCTTCACCACCTGCAGCAAGGTCGCCTCGACCTGCACCGGCACTTGCTGGAATCCCAGGACGGGCCAGCCGCAGCCCGGCGCCGGCAACAAGGAGCGATCCGGCGAGGCCTTCAACGTCACGCGCCGGCTGAGGATCCAGCGGACCTTTGCGTTCGTCAAAGCCGCCGACGGCTGGCGTTGCCGGGAAGACGAGCTGGCTCCGGTGAATTCGGGGACAGCGGGCGGCGGGTCGTAGCTCTTACCCTCCCCTCCAGGGTAGGGCCATCGCGTATGGCCTGCACGATGCGGCGACATCGGCACTGGGCTCCCTCTCCCGCTTGCGGGAGAGGGTTGGGGAGAGGGTGTCTCCGCAACGGGATAATCCCCAAGAGGAAAGAACCCTCACCCGCCGCGCTCTGCGAGCGCGTCGGCCTCTCCCGCAAGCGGGAGAGGCGGAGCAAGCCCGCAGACAATCCTGGTGAAATCCATATGCGCTTACCCTCCCCTGGAGGCCCTCCAGGGGAGGGTAAGCAGATCAAAACATCAGATTGTCCTTCACCAGCACCCAGCGGCCGCCTTTGACCTGCTGCACCTGGGTGATGGTGTTGGCGAGGTGGTCGGTCTTGGAGAACCTGGTCGGCGGCGAGTTGAAGATGTCGAGGAATTTCTCGCCCGACTCCAGTGAATCAAGCATCTTCTGCCCGGTGAGGTCCTTGCCCGCCTTGTCGGCGTAGAAGGCGAAGGTCGTCACCGCGTTGTAGCCGATGATGGCCTGCGTGTTGGCGTCGGTGCCGAACATCTTCTTGTAGTTGGCAAGCCAGTCCTTCACCTTGCCCTTGGCGTTGTCGTCGTAGGGAATCTCGAACTGGCTCGCGGCGTAGAGCCCTTCGACCGCATCCTTGCCCAGCGCCGGCACCTCCATCACGTTGGTCGGCGTGGCGCCGAGGAAGGTGACGTCCCAGCCAAGCTTCTTCGCCTCACCCATCGCGCCGATGGGCTCGCGCAGGACCGCGCCGAGCACCACGAGATCGCAGCCGTCGGACTTCATCTTGGCGATCTGCGCGCTGAAATCGGAGGCGCCGCGCTTGTAGCTCGTGATCGAGGCCGGCTGCACCTTCATGGCGGTGAGCTGCTGGTTGAAGCCGTCGAGCACGTTCTTACCGTACTCGTCGTCCTGATGCATGATGCAGGGCTTCTGGAATTTCTTCCATTCCATCATGTATTTCAGCGCCGCCCGCGTGCTCTCGACATAGGGCAGCAGATTGTTGAACTTCAACCGCTCCTGCGGCTTGGCCGGATCGAACTTGAAGGTGAACTCGGCCGCCGTCAGCGGGAACAGCTGGAGCACGCCGGCGTCGAGCAGGATATCCTGCGCCGCGAGCACGGTCGGCGATCCCATCGCTCCCACCATCGCGAAGATCCTGTCGCGCTCGATCAGCTTCTGCGAAGCCAGCACGGCCTTCTTCGGATCGTACCCGCTGTCCTCGACCACCAGCCGGAGCTTGCGCCCCTGGACGCCACCAGCCGCGTTGATCTCCTCCACCGCCATCTTCATGCCGTTGGAGACCGGCACGCCCCAGCCCTTGATCGGACCCGACAGGTCCTGATGGGTGCCGATGACGATCTCGGAGGCCGAGATCCCGTCATTGGTGACCTTGGTTTGCGCCGCGGCCGGCAGACAGGTAAGCGCCATTGCACTCACAGCAAGACCGAACGCGCAGAACGATTTCGACATTGACGTCTCCTCTCCTTTGGCCCGTGTTACGCGAAGGGCGGGGGCCGCCGCTGCTTCGCTTCTTGTCCGCACATGTCCGCGATCTCGAGGCGCGGAACAGGTGTCTCACGCCACCGCGCGCTCGCGATACATCGCGTCGATCTCGGCGGCATAGCGCTTGTTCACGAAGCCGCGCTTCAGCTTCATGGTCGGCGTCAGCTCCTCGTCCTCCGGGGTGAGCTGGCGCTCGATCAGATAGAACCGCTTGATGGCCTCGACGCGGGCGAAGTTGGCATTGACCTGTTCGATCTCGCGCCAGATCAGGTCCTGGATCTCCACCGCCCGGCACAAGCTGGCATAATTGGTGAAGGGGATGTCGTGGTCCTGGGCGAACTTCTCGACGTTCTCCTGGTCGATCATCACGAGGCAGGTCAGATACGGCCGCTTGTCGCCGATCACCACGGCGTCCGAGATGTAGGGCGAGAATTTGAGCTGGTTCTCGATCTCGGACGGGGTGATGTTCTTGCCGCCTGAGGTGATGATGATGTCCTTCATCCGGTCGGTGATGCGGACGAAGCCTTCATTGTCGATGGTGCCGACGTCGCCGGTGTGCAGCCAGCCGCGCGCATCGATGGCTTCCGCGGTCCTCTCCGGCTGGTTCAGATAGCCCATGAACAGGAAGTCGCCCTTGATCAGGATCTCGCCCTCGGGAGACAGCGCGACCTCGCCCCAGGACACCGCCTTGCCGACCGAGCCGAGCTTAATGTGATCCGCCGGCATCATGGTCGCGACCCCGCAATTCTCGGTCTGGCCGTAGACCTCGTGCATGTCGATGCCGAGCGCGAGATACCAGCGGATCAGCTCCGGCGCGATTGGCGCGGCCCCGGTGAAGGCGATGCGGCAGCGGTCGAGCCCGATCATGCGGCGGATGTTGCGGAACACCAGCCGATAGGCGAGCTGGCTGGCGATGCGAAGCGGAAGGGGCGGTGTCTTTCCCTCGAGCCGGCAATCCGTCATGCGCAGACCGATGTCGATGGCACGGCGATAGACCCATTGCTGGAACGGCGTCGCGTCCTTCAGCGCGATGGTGATGGCGGAGTAGAACTTCTCCCAGATCCGGGGCACGGCAAAGAAGACGGTCGGCTGTACCTCGCGCAGATTGTCCGGCACGGTCTCCGGGCTCTCGGCGAAATTCATCACCGAGCCGAGCGCGACCGAGATGTAATAGCCGGCGACCCGCTCTGCGACATGGCAGAGCGGAAGAAAGATCAGCCGGTCGTCATCTTGTCGGGCAGGAATGAAGTCGTTGGCGTGGCGCATCTGATGCGTGACGCTGCGGTTGGAATGCATCGCGCCCTTGGGCGGACCGGTCGTGCCGGAGGTGTAGACGAGAATGACGAGATCGTCCGCGCTGCGGCTGTCGATCATCTCCAGCCACAGCGCCTCGCGGCCGGCCATGTGGTTGCGCCCGAGCGCGCGAAACTCGTCCAGCGACATCACCATGTCGTCGACGAAGCCGCCGAGGCCCTCCATGTCGAACACGATGATCTTCTGCAGGCTCGGGCAGCGCGCGCGGCAGACGAGGATCTTGTCGAGCTGTTCCTCGTCCTCGGCGAAGATCACCCGGGTGCCGGAATCGTTGACGAGATATTCGACCTGGGACGACGAATCGGTGGGATAGATGCCGGACGAGACGCCGCCGGCGCACAATATGCCCATGTCGGCATGGACCCATTCCGGCACCGCGTTGGCGATGACGGAGGCGACGTCGCCGGGCAGGAATCCGATCGCGCGGAGCGCGTAGGCGACCTCCCTGGAGATCGCGAGCCATTCGCGCCAGCTCGTCGGTTGCCAGATGCCGAACTTCTTCTCGCGGATCGCCGGCCTGTCGCCGCGCGTCTCTGCGGCGAGCAAGAAGCTCTTCGCGATCGTATCAGCGACCGTCAGCACCGCCGGTCGGGCCATGCACTCTCCTCCTTGTCGCCTTCCCCTCCGCTGCCTGCCTTGCCGGCGGTCCATGTTGGCGGATGGGCCATTCCATTTTAACGCCAAATCTTCCTCTAGCGCCAAATCTTGCTTTAGCGCCAAGTCTTCTTCTTTTTCCAGCGCCGCTCGCCTCGCGCGCCCTGTTCCTTGGCGCCAAGGTAAAATTCCTGAATGTCCTGGGAATGCATCAAGCGTTCGCAGGTGTCGTTCATCACGATGCGGCCGATCTCAAGCACATAGCCGTAATGCGCGGTCTCCAGCGCCACCTTGGCGTTCTGCTCGACCAAGAGGATCGACATGCCCTGCTCCTCGTTGACGCGCCGGATGATCGTGAAGATCTCCTTCACCAGCAGCGGCGACAGGCCGAGCGAAGGCTCGTCGAGCAGCAGCAGCGTCGGCCGGTTCATCAGCGCGCGGCCGATCGCGAGCATCTGCTGCTCGCCGCCGGAGAGCTGGCCGGCCGGCTGGCTGATGCGCTCCTTCAGCCGCGGGAAATAGCCGTAGACGCGCTCCAGATCTTCCGCGACGCCGTCGCGATCCCGGCGCGGATAGGCGCCCATCATCAGGTTCTCGCGTACCGAGAGGAACGGAAACACCTCGCGCCCCTCCGGCACGTGGCTGAGGCCGAGCCGCACGATGCGGTCCGCTTCCATGCGCTGGATCGGCTTGCCCATGAACTCGATCGCGCCCTTCTGCGGATCGAGGATGCCGGAAATGGTTTTCAAGACCGTAGTCTTGCCGGCGCCGTTGGCACCCAGCAGCGTGACGATGCGGCCGCGCGGCACCTCCAGCGAGATGCCGCGGATCGCCATGATCGGCCCGTAATAGCTCTCGATGTTGGAGAGTTTCAGGATGATGTCGGGCGCCACGGTCGCATCCATGCGTCAGGCTCCGAGATATGCGGCGACGACGTCGGGATGCTGCTGCACCTGCGCCGGCGAGCCCATGGCGAGCACGCGGCCGTAGTTCAGCGCGATGACGCGGTCGGAGACGCGGTTCACCAGCGACATGTCGTGCTCGACCATCAGCACGGTGATGCCGAGCTCGCTCTTCATGTCGCGGATCCAGAACGACATGTCGTCGGTCTCCTCGACATTGAGCCCGGAGGACGGCTCGTCGAGCAGGATCAGCTTTGGCTCCGAGCACAGCGCGCGGGCGAGCTCGATCACCTTGCGCACGCCGTAGGGCAGCCCCGAGATCAGCTTGTCGCGGTACGGCTCGAGGTCGAGGAATTCGATCACCTGCTCGACCCGGCGGCGATGCACCTTCTCGTTGGCGCGCACGCTCGGCAGGAACAATAGCTCCTGCCAGAGCTGCGTGGTCGAGTGGCGGTGACGTCCGACCAGCAGATTCGACAACACGGTCGCGTTCTCGAACAGCTCGATGTTCTGGAAGGTGCGGGCGATGCCGAGCCTTGCGATGTCGTAGGGCGGCTGCTCGGTGATGTCCTGGTCCTCGAAGAAGATGCGGCCCGAGGTCGGCCGGTAGATCCGCGAGATCAGGTTGAAGATCGAGCTCTTGCCGGCGCCGTTGGGCCCGATGATCGAGAGGATCTCGCCCTTCTCCACCGCGAACGACACCGCATCGACCGCCTTGAGGCCTCCGAAATGCAGCGACAGGTTCTCGGCGCGGAAATAGCTCATCGGTTCCGCTCCGACTTCACGTAGATCTTCTGCCGCTTGAAGGTCGCGCGCTTGTAGAGCGGGAACAGCTGGAAGAAGAGTTTGATCTTCAGCCAGCGGCCGTAGAGCCCGAGCGGCTCGAACAGCACAAAGAGAACGATGATGATGCCGTAGATCGCGCCCTTCAGGCCGTTGAGCGAGGCGAAGGCCGCGACCTTCGACTGGATATTGCCTGCCGTCGCGGGGCCCGCGCCGAACGTTGCGGCAATGCCGGCGATGATGCCGGGCATGTCGTCCTTCAGGTAAGTCAGGAACGGATCGATCATCACGATGAAGATCGCCCCCAGCACCGCGCCGTGCAGGCTGAAGCTGCCGCCGATCAGGATCACGATGATGAACTCGATCGAGAGCTGGAGCGTGAACATCTCCGGCGAGATGAAGGAGAGCTTGTGCGCGAACAGCACGCCGGCGAGGCCGGTGATCGCCGCCGAGATCGCAAAGGACTTGACCTTGTAGAGCGCGACATTCACGCCCATGCTGCGCGCGGCCGTCTCGGAGTCCCGGATCGCGACGAAGGCGCGCCCCGTCGGCGAGCGCAACAGATTGAGCGTGCCGACGATGGTCAGCACCAGCACGGCAAGGCACAGGAAATAAAAGGTCGGGCTGTCGCGCGGCACGGTGACGCCGAGCAGCGACAGCGTTTTGACCCGCATGCCCTCATTGCCGTTGGTGACGCTCTCCCACCGCGCCAGGATCTCCTCGACGATGAAGGCGAAGGAGATGGTGGCGATGACGAGATAGATACCCTGGAGCCGCAGCGCGGGAAAGCCGACCAGCGCGCCGATGCAGCCGGTCAGCACGCCCGCGGCGAGGAAATAGACCGGGAACGGCACGTTGTATTTCTGCAAATAGGCCGCCGTGTAGGCGCCGATCGCGAGGAAGGCCGCATGCCCGAGCGAAGCCTGACCGGTGAAGCCGGTCAAAATCATCAGCGCCACGCCGACCGTCGCATAGATGCAGACGAAGACGAGCTGGCTCATCAGGTAGCTGGAGAGCACGTAAGGCGCGATCAGCAGCAGCGCGAGCAGGATGCCGTAGGAGACGACATAGCCCGAATGCGGAAACAGCCTGATGTCGTCCTCATAGTCGGTCTTGAACAGGAAGCGCATGGCGGTTCAGACCTTCTTGCGGACGTGAAGGCCGAACAGGCCTTCGGGCTTGAGCAAGAGCACCGCGAGCAGCACGATATAAGGCGCGACGTCCTTCCAGCCCTCGGCCAGATAGAATCCCGCCATGCTCTCGATCACGCCGATCAGGACGCCGCCGACGACCGCGCCGGGAATCGAGCCGAAGCCGCCGAGCACGGCGGCCGGAAATGCCTTGAGGCCGAGCACGAGGCCGACATTGGAGTGGATGAAGGTGATCGGCGCCAGCAGCACGCCGGCGCAGGTCGCGACCGCCGCGCTGATGGCCCAGACCACCGATACCACCCGCTTGACCGGAATGCCCATGTAATAGGCCGCCAGCATGTTCTCGGAACTGGCGCGCATCGCGGTGCCGAGCGTAGTCTTGTTGAAGAACAAATAGAGCAGCGCGCAGAGGATGATCGTCGCCGCGATCACCGACAGCTTATCATGGGCGAGCACCAGCGAGCCGATGCGCAGGACGCCCTGGCTGAACGGGGTGTCGATCTTGAAATCGTCGGTGCCCCAGACCATGCCGGCGACCGAGCGCAGGAAATAGCCGAGGCCGATCGTGGCCATGATGATGGAGAATTGCGGATAGCCGAGGATCGGCCGCACCACCACGCGCTCGGCCAGCATGCCGAACAGCGCCATGGCGGCGACCGCACCGGCAAAGCCGATCCAGTAGTTCAGGCCCATCATGCCGATGAAGGTGAAGGCGAAGAAGCCGCCGAGCATCATCAGATCGCCCTGGGCGAAATTGACGACCTCGGTGGCCTTGTAGACGAGCACGAAGCCGAGCGCGATCAGGCCGTAGACGCAGCCGAGCGCAACACCGCTGACCAGCTGCTGAACGAAATCCAGCATCGCCGCGCATCCTCCCGATGCAACCGGCGGTTCTTTGTGACCGCCTCGCCGCATCTTGTGTCCAGTCGCTACGCAGTCGTTTCGCTGCGTTCGCGCATTCGTCCCAGCGCCAATTCAGCCCGAACCGCCAAGCGCTGTCAACAAACGGTGACTTGCCTTTAGTCGAAACCGGATGGTGGAATTTGTGGGCCGTAGATTCACGGTGCCGAAACATCTTCGGGTCATGGTCGCGGGCGATGCAAAACCGGATGGTGTGGCCGTCATGAAGCCGGACAAGTCGGCGCTCGAAGTCCGAGGGTTAACGAAGCGTTTTGACCGTTTGGCGGTCGACAGCCTCGATCTCACCATCCATGCCGGCGAATTCTATGCGCTGGTCGGCCCCAACGGCGCCGGCAAGACCACCACTTTGCGCATGGTTGCGGGCCTGCTCAGGCCCGATGCCGGCGCGGTCTCGATCTTCGGCATCGATGCGCTCCAGAACCCCGTCGCCGCCAAGCAAGTGATGGCCTGGGTGTCCGACGAGCCCATGATTTATGACAAGCTGACGCCGCTCGAATATCTCGAATTCGTCGCCGGCCTCTGGGGCATCGCGCCGTCGGTCTCCGAACCGGTCGCGCAGGAGCTCCTCACCTCGCTCGGCCTCGCGCCGCACCGGCATGAACGCTGCGAGGGCTTTTCCAAGGGCATGCGCCAGAAGGTGGCGCTGGCCGGCGCGCTGGTGCACGATCCCCGCCTCATCATCCTCGACGAGCCGCTGACCGGGCTCGACGCCGTCTCCGCCCGCCACGTCAAGGGGTTGCTGGGCGAGCGCGTCCGCGCCGGCTGCACCGTCATCATGACGACACACATCCTGGAAGTCGCCGAGCGCATGGCCGACCGCATCGGCGTGATCGCCTCGGGCCGCCTGGTCGCGGAGGGCACGCTCACCGAATTGCGCCAGCAGAACGGCCATGCCGACACCAGCCTGGAAGATCTCTTCATCGCGCTGGTGACGCTCCAGGAAGCCGCATGAGCTCGGCGACCGCGCTGTCCTGGTTTGCCCGCCACGAGCTCCGCCTCGCCTGGCGCGAATGGTTCGCCATGATGACGGGCGGACGGCGCAAGCGGGCGCGCGCGGCCGTCATCGGCCTTCTCTTCTTCGCAGCGCTGCTGCACGTCCCGGCCTGGGCCGTGATCGGCCGCTTCGCCGATCTGCAATTGCCGCTCGACAAATCCTCGCTGATCGTAATCACGGCGACGATTTTTCTGGCCTGGACCTTGATGCTGTCGCAGGCGATCGAATCCGTGACGCGGGTGTTTTACGCCCGCGCCGATCTCGACCTGATCATGTCCTCGCCAGCGACGCTCGCCAATCTGTTCTCGGTGCGCATCGCCGCCATCGCGCTCACCGTCACGGTGATGGCGCTCTTGTTCTCGACGCCGTTCATCGACGTGCTGGTGATCGGCGGGGGTCCGCGCTGGCTCGCGGCGTTCGGCGTCGTCATCGCCATGGGCCTGTCGGCCGCCGCGATCGCGATCGCCGTCACCATCCTCTTGTTCCGCTTGATCGGCCCGGCGCGGACGCGCTTTGCGGCCCAGATCCTGGCCGCGATCATCGGCGCCGGTTTCGTGATCGCGCTCCAGGTCGCCGCGATCATGTCCTACGGCACGCTGTCGCGCTTCACCATCCTGACCTCGGGGAGCCTTGCCGCCTATGCCCCCGATGTCGACAGCATCTGGTGGTGGCCGGCGCGGGCGACGATGGGCGACAGCGAAGCGCTGTTGCTGCTTCTGGCGCTCGGGCTCGTGCTGCTCGGAAGCGTAATGGCGATGTTCTCCGGCCGCTTCGCCGACACCGCGATCGATGCCGCGGCTTACGGCAGCTCCGGCCGCAGGCGTGCGAAGGAGCGTCCGTTCCGCAGCGGATCGCGGCAGCAGGCGCTGCGGCGCAAGGAATTCAAGCTGCTCTGGCGCGATCCCTGGCTGATCTCGCAGACCCTGATGCAGCTGCTCTACCTGGTGCCGCCTGCGCTCTTGCTCTGGCGCAGCTTTGCCGACAGCTCCGCGGCGGTGACGCTGATCACGCCCGTCATCGTCATGGCGGCCGGTCAGCTCGCGGGCGGCCTTGCCTGGCTGACGATCTCCGGCGAGGACGCCCCTGATCTCGTCGCCACCGCGCCGCTGACGCCGTCCAGCGTCATCCGCGCCAAGATCGAGGTGGTGCTGATCGCGATCGCCGCCATCTTCTGCCCGCTGATCGGCGCGCTCGCCCTCGCCTCTCCGTACCAGGCTGCGGTCAGCGCCGGAGCGATCATCATCAGCTCGGCCTCGGCGACCGCGATCCAGCTCTGGTTCCGGGTGCAGGCAAGGCGCAGCCAATTCCGCCGCCGCCAGACGTCGTCGCGGCTTGCGACCTTCGCCGAGGCGTTCTCCTCGATCGGCTGGGCCGCCAGCGCCGCGCTGCTGCTTGCCTTGCCGATCGCGGGCCTCATCAGCGGCTTGATCACCGCCGGCCTCGTCGCCATCACCTGGAAGTTCAGCCCGCGGCGGGAGTGACGGGCATCGGTTGCCTGCGAGGCCACCGCCGCTTCAGGTGTCGAAGGCCGGTTGTGTGCTGCGTAGAGCGGCGGCCTTGCGCCGATCCATCAGGCGCCTGACCCAGTTGCGCCCGGGCTCTTCCACGAAGCGATATGTTGCGACCGACAGCAGCACGGTCAGCACCAGCATGGCGATTTGGAGGAGATCGCCAAGCCAGAGCGATCCATTCAAGGAGACCACCTTCGTTGGTTCATGGTCCGAGCTGAGCGCATAGGAGACAAACAGATCCATATGCCCGAGACGCTCGACGACCATGAGGATCGCCCGCACAACCGCCCTGACGAGCGGATGCAGCATGTAGATCGAGTAGGTCAGGGTCCCGATCATGAGCATGAATGGCGCCGTCAGCCGATGGCTGACCCCGCCGGCCTCACGCGCGAACACGAGAACGACGAGCGTGAACACCAGTGGCGAGGCCACCTGCAGGATGACGCTGCTTCCCGCGACCGAAACATACCCAACGACGAGCATCAGGCTCGCCGCCTCCAGCCATGTCTCGCCTGATGGCGCCAGGCGCGCTCGCAAGAGCGGGAAGCGCTCGCGCAACTCGAAGCAGACGACGCCGAGTGCAAAGCCATAAAGGCAGCGCACGAGCCCGTAGTCGTAGGTCGCGTTCATCCCATCGGGGCTGATGGCGGCGAGCACGACCGGCCCGACAACGATCGGGAGCAGCCAGGGCCAGATCGCAGGCCCGATCCTGCTCACGACGGCCGCGAAGATCACGTAGGCGGCGAACTCGGTGCTGATGCTCCAGCTCGCGAAGTTCAGCCAGTTCTGCGGATTGACGCCGAGCCCCTGCACGAGAAGGACATTGGTGATGACGGCCTGGAGCAGGTTCGCCCCGACGCCGTCCTTCGTGGCATCGATGGGGATGAACAGCAGCAGCGTCACGAGGTGCAGCGGGTAGATCCGCCCCAGCCGCAGCATGAGAAAGCGGCCCGTGCCGAAGCCCGCGGCGAGGCGCGAACGATAATTCGACGCGATGACAAAGCCGCTCAGCACGAAGAAGAAATCGACGAACAAATAGGCATGTCTGGTGAGCGGCAGGAAGGACAGATGGCTGATCACGTCGAAGTGAAACAGCGCGACCATGCAGGCGCAAATGCCGCGCCAGCTGTCGAGCGCATGATATCGGGTGATGTTTTCAGCCGAGGCCATCGAAAACGGGTAGGCAGAAAACGCCACTGTCACAAGCAAGGGTTGAATCTATACTTAATGTGTCAGGCAGTCGCGGCATGACGCAGCGGCAACGACTCGACGGCGGTCTGGGCGCGCGAGAGCGGCACAAGCAGCTATATCGGCTTCGGGTCCGCTACGCTGCAACTCGGCTGGACCGGCATCGCCGCCGATGTCTCGACCTATGCGCTCAGCGTCCAGAACACCAGCGGTGCGATCCACTATGTCACCGCCCAGCTCTCCTGAGCTATGTCACTTTTCCGGATCATGCCTCGACGGCATGACGCCCGAACGATTCGAAGCTACACTGACCGGATCGTCGACTGAATGGCGGGCGGACTGATGATGTCTCGACTCTTGCTGACGGCCTTGGCGTTCTTCGGCTGGCTGCTGGCGCCTGCCCTTGCCCAGCAGCCACAGCGCAGCGAGTGCCTGGCGATGGCCAATGCCGCGCCGCGGGTCATGTCGGTCGCCTTCAGGAAGGCGGCGGCCGCCGCGGAGGTCGAGATCACCTATGCCGGCCACTCCACCTATTTCATCGACACGCCCGGCGGCTTGCGCATCGCGACCGACTATAGCGGCGCCTATCAGGTGGGCCGGCTGCCCGACGTCGTCACCATGAACCGGGCCCACAGCACCCACTACAGTCTGTTTCCCGACCAGCGCATTCCCCATGTGCTGCATGGTTGGGGCGACGACGGCAAGCCGGCGATCATCTCGGAACGCATCGGCGACACCTTCATCCGCAACGTCACCACGGACATCCGCCGCTATTTCGGCGACGATGCCGGCGTCGACATGATCCGCGACGGCAATTCGATCTTCATCTTCGAGGTCGCCGGCCTCTGCATCGGCCATCTCGGCCATCTCCACCACAAGCTCGACGACAGCCACTTTGCCCAGATCGGGCGGCTGGATATCGTGATGGTGCCGATCGACGGCACCTACACCATGTCGCTGGGCGGCATCTCCGACATCACCAAACGCCTGCGCGCGTCCGTGGTGCTGCCGATGCATCGCTTCGCCACGCCGCTCGACGAGTTCATGGACCGCATCGGCCAGCAGTTCGAGATCGACCGGCGCAACGCGCGCTCGTTCCGGATGTCGCGCGATGCACTGCCGTCGAAGCCGACGGTGATCATCCTCGACGGAGTCTGACCCGCAAAAGCGGGAACGCATGAACCGCCTGCGACTTGGTTGCTTCGAGATCGTCTTCGATCGGAGCAATCATGAGCAGAAGGTTCCTCATCATCGGCGCGTTCGCCGCCATCTATCTGCTATGGGGTTCCACCTACTTCGCCATCACGCTGGGCCTGAAGTCGATCCCGCCATTTCTGCTGATGGCGCTTCGCTCGCTCTGCGGCGGCATCGTGTTATTGGCGATGAGCGGTGGACAGATCGCGAGCGTGTCGTTGCAGGCATGGGCCATGGCGAGCCTGTGCGGACTGTTCTTCTTCGTCGGCTGTCACGGCGTGCTCGCCTTCGCCCAGCAATCGGTTCCTTCGGGCGTGGCAGCCATCGTGCTCGCCACGATCCCGTTCTGGATCCTGCTGATCGATCTCGTGTTCCCTGGGGATCAGCGGCCGCGGCCCGTTGCCCTGCTGGCGCTCGTGCCGGGCTTCCTGGGCGTTGGACTCGTGGCATGGCAGAACGTCGAGCAGGCCGGCATCAGCATTCTTCCCGTCGTCCTCCTGCTGGCTGCGGCCTTGTCGTGGTCAGCCGGGACCGTGCTGTCCCGGCGCATGTCGAGCCAGACGTCCGCCATCCTGCTGTCAGGCATGCAGTTGTCGATCGGCGGTGCCGTGCTGTTCGCGATCAGCTGGCTGACGGGCGAGATCGAAAGCTTCAGGCCGGGCGACGTCTTGCCGATGTCGCTCGCAGCAGCGCTTTGGCTGATCATCGCCGGCAGCGTGATCGGATTCGTCGCCTACAACTGGCTGCTGGAGAACGTCTCGACCTCACTGGTGTCGACCTACACTTTCGTCAACCCGGTGATCGCGGTGCTGCTCGGCACCGTCGTGCTGGGCGAACCGTTCTCGCCCATGATGCTGCTCGGCGCGGGGCTCGTCATCGTCTCTGTCATCGTGATTTGGCGCGCGGAGCGCACAGAGAGCGGACGGACGAAAGATGAGGCCGATCGGGGCATCAAGAATATGGCCCTGCACAAGACCTGACGATCGCGGACGGCAATTTTCTCCAAGTCATCCGCGGTCCGCTCGTGCTGATCTCCGGACAACGGGAGATCGACATGACCGACTTTGCGAGATTGTTGCACGCCGATGGACCAAATCCGGAGCACGCATCGGCGCTCCAGCTCTATGGCCGCTTCGTCGGCGATTGGCGCGCCGAGATCACCGCTCGTGGCGCCGATGGAACGAAACACACCGCGCCGGGCGAGATCCATTTCGGTTGGGTGCTGGAGGGCCGCGCCGTGCAGGACGTCTGGATCATTCCGCGGCCCGCCGGCAGCCCGGCCTTTCCAGTCGCGGGCAATTGGTACGGCACGACGCTGCGGGTCTATGATCCCTCCATTTCCGCGTGGCGGATTTCCTGGTTCGATCCCGCACGCTGCGTCTTCCGGCAGCAGATCGGCCGCGCGCGCGGCGCCGATATCGTGCAGGAAGGCACGACCGAAGCGGGCGAGCTGACACGCTGGAGCTTTACCGAGATCACCGAGGATTCCTTCCATTGGCTCGGCGAGGTCAAGCCTGCCACGGCAGACGCGTGGCAACTGGTGGTCGATGTGAGGGCGACACGGTGCAAAAGCGCGATGGCATGAAGATGCATCACCATCGCGCTTTTGGTTATTGTATGAGCATGATCTTTTCGGAAAACCGCTACGCACTTTGCCGGATCATGCTCTAGGGCTGAGCGCTGTGCTTGCGATGACGGGTGCGGTTGCGCAGCGCGCGCTGCTGCGTGAGGCGATGAGGTGCTAGGCTCCCCCCACAAAGAATATAGAGGGAGCGAACGCCTATGGCCGCAACTGGCTTGTCCGCCAACACGAGCGGGCTGTTCGTCGAGCCGCGCGAGGACTGGCTCGCGCAACATCAGGAGGAGATCATCGATCCGGCCCGGCCGATCGTCGATCCCCATCACCATCTCTGGAATCGCGGACACCGCTATCTGATCGAGGAGATGGCTGACGACATCGCCTCCGGCCACAACGTCATCGCCACCGTCTATGTCGATTGCCGCTCGATGTATCGCGCGCATGGACCCGAGGCATTTCGGCCCGTCGGCGAGGTCGAGTTCGCGAGCGGCGTCGCCGCCATGAGCGCGAGCGGTGGCTACGGCAAGGCGGCGATCTGCGCCGGCATCGTCAGCCACGCCAATCTGCTGCTGGGCGATGCCGCAAGGCCGGTGCTGGAAGCGGAGATCGCGGCGGGCAACGGCCGTTTCCGCGGCATCCGGCATTCCTCGGCCTGGGACCAGGATCCCGCCGTCGCCGGCATGTACGCGAACCGGCCGAAGGAATTGTTGCGGGACCCGACCTTCCGCAAGGGCTTTGCCTGCCTCGCGCCGCTGGGCCTCAGCTTCGATGCCTGGCTGTTCCATCCGCAGATCGGCGAGTTGACCGAGCTCGCGCGCGCCTTCCCCGACACCAGAATCGTGCTCGACCATTGCGGCGGTCCGGCCGGCATCGGTCGCTTTGCCGGACGGCGCGAAGAGGTGTTTCCGCAGTGGCGCGCCTCGATCCAGGAGATCGCCAAATGCGAAAACGTGGTGGTCAAGCTCGGCGGGCTCGCGATGTGCCTGCTCGGCTACGACTTCCATCTGCGCGAGAAGCCGCCGTCATCCGAGGAGCTTGCGGCGGCGTGGCGCCCCTATGTCGAGACCTGCATCGAGGCGTTCGGCGTGAGGCGCGCGATGTTCGAGAGCAACTTTCCGCCGGACAAGGGCCAGTGCAGCTACCAGGTGATCTTCAACGCCTTCAAGCGCATCGCAGCGCCTCTGAGCGAGGCCGAGAAGACGGCGCTGTTCTCGCAGACCGCGACGGATTTCTACCGGCTCGATCTGCCGTCATGACGAGAAGAGGGGCCGGGATGTTGATCCCGACCCCTCTTCGTCGTGGCCGCTGGGAAGCGTGCTTGAAACTTTATTGTTTGCTCTAGCCGGCGCCCATCAGCGAGGCCGGACGGCGTTCGCCGGTCGAGACGAACATTTTCTTGAGCTTGTTGACGACGCGGATCAGGAAACCGATCATCACCGGATTGGTCTTGCGGCAGAACGCGATCTTCTTGACGTAGCCCTCGACGTGCCATTTGGCATGGGCGCCGTCGCGGAAGAAGATGACGTCGCCGGGGCCGTAGCGCTTCGGCGGCATGCCGTCGCTTTCGAGCACGATCGATCCTTCCATGATCATGATCGTCTCGTCGATGTCGTAGTACCAGTTGAAGCGGCCTTCGGTGCAGTGCCAGATGATGGTCGAGGCGGTGCCGTCGGCACTGGTCGACAGGATATGCGAGCGCGACACCGGGTTGCCCTCGATGATCCAGGACGGCTCGATCGGCCGCAGCTCGAGGTCCACATTGCAACTACCGACTTCAATCAATGCGCGCGACATCTGCTTCCCCAAGGAATATAATATGGCTTGCCGGGTCTCGGCCCGGATTGTTTCCAAAGATGTTGGAACGCTAGTAGCCGGTTTTTAATTCTTTCTTACGCAGGCCCCGCAAATCAGCCGCAAGTTGCATGTGCGAAGCAGCAAACGCGACGATTTCCCTGCAAATCCGCGCACATGAACCCATCTTTTCCAGGGTGCGACAAAATGCGCGAAGCAGCCAAAGGAGCCCATGCCGATGCCCCTGACGCCCGAGGTCCTCACAGCCAACGATGAGGTCGTCGCCTGGCTCGGCAGCCTCGATGTCTCCTTCGCGCCGGACGAAGAGACCTGGTTCACCATCGACGGCATCGAAAGCCCCCGGCAGATCGGCAGTGACAGCGCCGGCGGCGCCTTTGTCCTGCTGCCATCGCAGAATGTGCTCTACGTCTCATCGGAGGGCCGCGCCGGGATCATCGCGGAGAATTTCGAGGCGTTCATCCAGCTCGTGATCGCCCGCCCCTACTGGCTCGACATCCTGAAATTTTCCGCCGGCGGCGACCTCGCCGAGATGCGGCGCGCGGCCGATGCGCTGGAGGCGACACTCGACGACGAGGACGACATCAACGAGGCCCGCGAGCAACTCCGTGCTGCGCTTGACCTGCCGGACGCGAATGATCCGGTCAGCGCGCTCTACGACGCGGTCGCTGCTTCCGACGTCGTCGTGCGGGCGACCGACGCCAGCCCGTTCACGACGCTGTTCAACCGCTTCAGCATCGACAACAACCCGATGCTGCGCGACGCGGCGGCCTGAAACGAATCATAGAGTGAGAGTTCAGGAGGGATTGTCGCCTGGACCTTCACCTCTCCCCAGCGGGGAGAGGTCGGATTGCTCAGGCGCGCAATTGCGCGCCTGAGCAATCCGGGTGAGGGGCCGCGGCACCCAGCGAGACCAGAACCCCTCACCCGCATCGCATCTTGCGATGCGACCCGACCTCTCCCTACGGGAGAGGTGAAGAGCTCCCGGGGCTCGAGCGTGCCCTACTTCGCCCACTCGCCCTTGCGGAACACCGGCACCTTGCTGCCGTCAGCCAGGATGCCGTCGATGTCGGTTTCGGCGGTGCCGATCATCCAGTCGATGTGGATCAGGCTCTGGTTGCCGCCTTGGGCGGCGATCTGCTGCGGCGTCAGCTGCGCGCCGTTGACGAAGCACTTCGAATAGCACTGGCCGAGCGCGATGTGCGAGGCCGCGTTCTCGTCAAACAGCGTGTTGTAGAACAACAGTCCGCTTTGCGAGATCGGTGAGGAATGCGGCACCAGCGCCACCTCGCCGAGGCGTCGCGCACCCTCGTCGGTGTCGAGCACCTTGTTCAGCACCTCCGCGCCGCGCGAAGCTTTTGCGTCGACGATCTTGCCGTCCTCGAAGCGCACCGCGATGTTGTCGATCAGCGTGCCCTGATAGGACAGCGGCTTCGAGCTCACGACATGGCCGTAGACGCGCCGGCAATGCGGCGTGGTGAAGACCTCCTCGGTCGGGATGTTGGCGTTGCAGCTGATGCCGTTCTTGGAGAGCGAGGCGCCGCCTTCCCATTCATGACCGTCGGCGAGCCCGATGGTGAGGTCGGTGCCGGGTCCCGAATATTGCAACGCGCGAAAGCGCTGGCCGTTGAGCCAGTTGTTGCGCTCGCGCAGCACCGCATTGTGGCTCGCCCAATTGCCGATCGCGTCCTCGCGGTCGACGCGCGACGCCGCGAAGATCGCATCCGCGAGCTTGCCGATCGCGACGTCTTCCGGATCGTTCGGAAACACCTGCTTGGCCCAGGACGGGCTCGGATAGGCGATGATATTCCAGTTGGTGTCGAAATTGACGATCTTTTCCAGCGCCGGCTGATAGGCCATCGAATTGGCCTTGCTGGCGCGCGCGACCTTGGACGGATCCTCGCCCGACAGCAGCATCGGATTGTCGCCGACGATGGCGAGCCGCGCCGTGTTGTCGGAGAATGCCTTGGCCATGCCCTCATAGAGCCAGCCGGCGGCGCGGTCGAAACTGTCGTCGTGACCGTGGCGGTAGCGCGCCAGCGTCATCTCCTCGTCCGACAGGATCGGCGTCACGATGCCGGCGCCGGCCTTGTAGGCATGCACGGCGATCCGCCGCACCAGCGGCAGCGCGATCGCGGGCGCCGTCAAGAGCAGATCCTGTCCCGGCCGCAAGCCCAGGCCCACCTTCACCGCCACCTCGGCCAGCCGGTCGAGTTTCGCGGGATCGATGGGAGCGGCGGAATTGCGGTGATCAGTCATGCGGAGTCCTCTGCCGAAAGTCTGACGTTCAATCTAAGCCTAGCATCGCGAGACACAAGTGCGCGAGCACCTTGCGACACATGAAAGATACGCAATTTCACCCATCTTGGTTTTCAACGCGTTGCGGATTTCAGCACCCGGTCGACCATCGCGGGCGCGAGACCGAGGTAATTTTTCGGTGAGGTGAGCGCCTCGATCGTGGCGCGGTCGATGCGGCTTGCGACGCGGGAATCGGACGAGAGCGCGTCCGCCAGCGTCAGGCCCTTCTCGTTGGCGAGCCGGCAGGCGTCGTAGACGACGTCATGCGCCTCCTGCCTTCCGATCTGCGGCGCGAGCCCCATCATGACCGCTTCGGCCACGATCAGGCCGCGGCTGATGGCGAGATTGTCGTTCATCTTCGCTTCGTCCACGATGAGGCCGGCGAGCGCGAACTTGGCCTGGTGCAGCGCGCCCGCGGTGAGCACAAAGCTTTCGGGGATGGCCATCCATTCGGCGTGCCAGGGACCGGTGGCGCGTTCGAAGTCCTGCACCATCGCGTCCAGCATCAGCCCGGCGTGCTGGCGCACCGCCTTGCTTGCCGCGAGCATCAGCTCCGAGGAGATCGGGTTGCGCTTCTGCGGCATGGTCGAGGAGGCGCCGCGGCCCTTGACGAAGGGCTCATAGAGCTCGGCGAACTCGGTCGAGGCCATGATCATGATGTCGAGCGCGATCTTGCCGAGCGAGCCGGTGACGAGCGCGAGGAAGTTCACGCCTTCCGCAAAGCCGTCGCGTGCGACATGCCAGGTCGAGGCGGGCACCCCGAGCTTCAGCTCCGCGCAGAGCGCCTCCTGCACCTCAAAACCCTTGTCGCCGAGCGAAGCAAGCGTGCCGGCAGCGCCGGCGAACTG
Organism: Bradyrhizobium sp. CB2312; assembly: GCF_029714425.1. Taxonomy (NCBI): domain Bacteria; kingdom Pseudomonadati; phylum Pseudomonadota; class Alphaproteobacteria; order Hyphomicrobiales; family Nitrobacteraceae; genus Bradyrhizobium; species Bradyrhizobium sp. CB2312. The sequence goes on from NZ_CP121668.1 coordinate 9,306,718, forward strand.
GCCGACCAGGACGCGCGGCTTCAATTGCTTCAGACGCTCGGCGTGGCGGTCGAACATCGCGAGCCAGATCGCCGTCTTGTAGCCGAACGTGACCGGCAGCGCCTGCTGAAGATGGGTGCGGCCGGCCATCGGCGTGTCGCGATAGCGCTTCGAGAGGTCCGCAAGGATTTTTCGGAGCTCGGCGATGTCGCGCTCGATGATCTCGAGGCCCGCGCGCAGTTGCAGCACCACGGCGGTGTCCATGATGTCCTGCGTGGTCGCGCCCCAATGCACGTAGCGGCCGGCCTCCCCGCACTGCTTCACCATCTGATGCACCAGGGGGAGGATCGGATAGCCGACGATGTCGGTCTCCTGCCGCAGCAGATCGAAATCGAGCGCGGCGACGTCGGTCCGCGCCGCGATCTGGTCGGCCGCCTCCTGCGGGATCACGCCGCATCGCGCCTCCGCTTTCGCCAGCGCCACCTCGACCTCGGCATAGCGGCCGACCAGCGCGACGTCGGAAAACACCTCGCGCATCTCCGGCGTGCCGAAGGCGTCGCGGAACAGCATGGAGTCGAGCACGGTGGTGGAGGCGGGAAAAGCGGGCATGGGCGTTTCTTTATGGTTGGCGTTTGTGTGGAGGGCAGCTTACGCGGGGCGTGCTGTTCGGCAATGGACATTCACTGTTCGGTGCATATGCAAATGCCGTCATTGCGAGGAGCTCTTGCGACGAAGCAATCCAGAATCCCTCCGCGGAAAGACTCTGGATTGCTTCGCGGAGCCTGTCATCGGGCCGCGCTTCGCGCGGACCCGTTGGCTCGCAATGACGAAGGAGAGGACGGAGGCCGCATGAGCGCAGCGATACCTCGCGAGAAGCTGTCGGAAATGGCCACAATTCTAATTCCGGTTGTATTCCCCCTTGAAATCCGCATGGCAGCCATCACGCAAACGTGCTGAACCCTGTTGCCCCTTCGGCGGACTCACAGACTTCAAGTCGAAATCCATTTTCGATTTCATCATTGCCAGATGTTGCCGTGAGGATTGAGTTTTCGACGTGCAGTTTCTGTTCCGGGATCACCTTCTCGACACCGACCGGCGCGAGCTGAGCCGCGAGCAGGTTCCCGTGGCCGTGGAGCCGCAGGTTTTCGATCTCGTCGTCCACCTCATGGAAAATCGCGATCGCGTCGTCAGCAAGGACGAGCTGATCGACAAGATCTGGCACGGGCGCAGCGTCTCCGAATCCACCCTGACCAGCCGGATCAACGCGGCGCGGAAGGCGATCGGCGACAGCGGCGCGAACCAGGCCCTGATCCGCACCATCGCGCGCAAAGGCTTCCGCTTCGTCGGCGACGTCCAGACCCAGTTCGGCGCGGCCGAGCCCGGCCGTATTGCCGCAGCGCCGCAGATCACGCTCGCGCTGCCCGACCGGCCCGCGATCGCGGTGCTGCCCTTCACCAACATGAGCGGCGATCGCGAGCAGGATTATTTTTCCGACGGCATCAGCGAGGACATCATCACCGCGCTGTCGAAGCTGCGCTGCTTCTTCGTCGTCGCGCGCAACTCCTCCTTCATCTACAAGGGCCGCGCCGTGCACATCCACGAGGTCGCGCGCGAGCTCGGCGTGCGCTACGTGCTCGAAGGCAGCGTGCGGCGGAGCGGCGAGCGGCTGCGCATTTCGGCGCAGCTCAACGACGTCTCGACCGGCAGCCATCTCTGGGCCGAGCGCTACGACCGCGAGCTCGCCGACATCTTTGCCGTGCAGGACGAGATCACCGAGGCGATCGTCGCCGCGATCGAGCCGCAGCTCTATGCCGCCGAGAGTTTTCGCGCGCAGCAGAAGCCGCCGGGGAGCCTGGATGCCTGGGACCTCGTGATGCGCGCGCTGTCGCATTACTGGCGCATCACGCGCGAGGACAATGCCGCCGCGCAAGGCCTGCTGGAAAAGGCTATTGCGATCGATCCCGCCTATGGTAAGGCGCTCGGCCTGTTCGCAACCAGCCATATCTTCGGCGCGCATATGGGCTGGGCCGACATGGCCATGACCGTGCCGGTCGCCGAGCGCGCCGCGGTCGCAGCGGTGGCGGCCGATCGCGACGACGCCTGGGCCCATCACGGCCTCGGCTATACGTATCTCTTCCGCCGCCGCTTCGACGACGCGCTGGCGGAGTTCGAGCTGGTGCTAAAACTCAATCCGAATTTCGCGATGGCGCACGCCTTCCATGGCGTGACGCTGTGCTACGCGGGAAGATGGCAGGACGGCGATGCCGCCGCGCGCCGCGCGCTGCGGCTCAGCCCGCGTGATCCGCTGGCCGCGATCTATTGCGGCGTTGTCGCCTATGCCCAGTTCATCGGCCACAACTATGAGGCATCCATGCAGATGGCGCGGGAATCGATGCGGCAGCGGGCCGATTTCGTCGGCGCCCATCGCGTGCTGACGGCGGCGGCCGGCATGTCGGGCGATCCCGAGCTCGCGGCCTCCGCGCTGCAAGGTCTGAACCGTGCCCAGCCTGGCATCTCGCTCGCCTGGATCACGCGCGAGCTGCCGATGCTGCGGGCCGAGGATCGCGAGCATTACCTGGAAGGATTGCGGCGCGCGGGGATGAGGTAGGCGCTACACTGACGGTGCACCCTCTCCCCTTGTGGGAGAGGTGGATTCGATGCAACGCATCGAAGCCGGGTGAGGGGTTTCTATCCTCGCGAGCGGTCTTGCATGCGGAGGGAAACCCCTCATCCGGCGCTTCGCGCCACCTTCTCCCACAAGGGGAGAAGGAAGAACAGAGTCCCCTACTCCTGCATCATCTCGCCGCTGCCGCCGAACTCGGCGGGGAAATCCTTCAGCTTCGGCAGCCCGTCGCGCATCGGCAGCACGGTCTCGGCATAGTTGACGTGGACGCCCGGCGTAAACGCGAGCGTCGGGATGGTCGCGGTGAAGACGTCGATCAAGTCGAGCGGCGGATGGTTGGTCATGAGATGGCCGCCGCACTTCCTGCAATATTTGCGCTGGCTGAGCGGCGTCTTCACAAAAGTCTCGACGTGCTGGGCGCCTTCGGTGATGCGCACCGCTTCGGGCTTCCACAGGCTGAAGGCGTTCACCGGTCCGCCCGACCACGACCGGCAGGAGCGGCAATGGCAATAGCCCATCGCCGCCGGCTCCCCCGTGACCTCGATCGTGACCGCGCCACAGAAGCAGTTTCCGACATGTTTCATTGGGTCGTCTCCGTTGAGTATGAGATTTGGTGAGTGAGAAGAGATTTGGTCAGGCGAGCAGGCTGCGCACTCCCCGTTCGTCGAAGGAGGGGCGAAGAGACACCGCCGCGCATCCTCCTTTCGGAGGACGCGCGCGGATGGACGCGAGGCCTATACTGACCGGCGCCAGGGAATAAGCATCGAAACCCGTTGTTTGTACTGCCGGTATTCGTCGCCAAAGAGGCCGATGAGATCGTGCTCCTCCAGCGCGATGCCGACGAAAATGTACATCGTGGTCACGGCCGCGAACAGCAGGTGGCCGACGGTCATCACAGGCGCCGCCCAGAACGCGATGATGAAGCCGAGATAGATCGGATGACGGACGAACTTGTAGAGCATCGGCGTCTTGAAGCGCACCGGCGCCTCCTCCTTGCCGACGAGATGGTTGGTCACCTGGCTGAGGCCGAACAACTCGAAATGGTTGATCATGTAGGTGCTCATGAACACCAGCACCCAGCCGGCGAACGACAGCGTGACCATGGTCACGGCAAGGTCCGGATTGCCGACGTCCCATACGACCGATGGCAACGGACGCCACTGCCAGAACAGGAGCAGCAATGACAGGCTCGCGAACAGGACGTAGGTCGAGCGCTCCACCGCCTTGGGGACGAATTGCGTCCACCATGCCTTGAAGCGCTGACGCGCCATCACGCTGTGCTGAACGGCAAACAGGGTCATCAGCAGCAAGTTGATGATGACGGCCTCGGCCGTCGGCGTGTCGGTTCCGGTGTCGATCGTCTTCGGCACCACCAGCCCCATCACGAAGCCGATAGCGTAGAGAATGGTGACGAAAAACACGAGATATGCCGCAATTCCGTACAGAAAGGCGATGAACTTGAAAACGCGTGAGCCCGCAATGTCCGGGCCGATCGAATGAACCTGATGATCAATTTGGGTCATAGAACGCTCCGTTGTGCCGAAGCATCGGCACTATTTGGTCTTCGCACCATGCCGGATCGGCCTGCCAGAGACTTTCGCGGACGGTTGATTTTCGCCTGAGACGACTTTGATTTTTGCTTGAGACGACAGAAACGTGCGATTTCTCTTTGAAAACAACGTGCTCGACGGCGACCTGCGGGAACTGACCTGTGACGGCGCAGCCGTGCCGCTGCAGCCGCAGGTGTTCGATTTGCTGCTTTATCTGGTCGCGCAGCGCGCCCGCGTGGTCACCAAGGATGACCTGATCAGCGCGATCTGGAGCGACCGAATCGTGTCGGATTCCGCGCTGAACAGCCGGATCAACGCCGCGCGCAAGGCGATTGGCGACGATGGTGCGGCGCAGCGGCTGATCAAGACCATCCCGCGCAAGGGCTTTCGTTTCGTCGGCGAGGTCCGGGAACAATCGGCAGCGCCATTGGCGGCGACCGAGCCCGCCCCTGCCAGGCCGCGCACTGCTGCGGACCGGCCGGCGATCGCGGTGCTGGCCTTCGAGAACATGAGCGGCGATCCCGCGCAGGATTATTTCGGCGACGGCATCAGCGAGGACATCCTCACCGCGCTGTCGAAGCAACGCTGGTTCATGGTGATCGCCCGCAACTCGTCCTTCACCTACAAGGGACGCGCTGTCCATATCCGGCAGATCGCCGAGGAGCTCGGCGTCCGCTACGTCGTCGAGGGCAGCGTGCGCAAGGCCGACAATCGCGTGCGCATCACCGCGCAGCTCAACGACGCCACGTCAGGCAGCCATCTCTGGGCCGAGCGCTACGACCGCGAGCTCGTCGACGTCTTCGCCGTGCAGGACGAGATCACCAACGCGATCGCCGCGGCGATCGAGCCGCAGATCCACGCGGCCGAGAATTTCCGCAGCCGTCGCAAGCCGCCCGCGAGCCTGGACGCCTGGGACCTCCTGGTGCGGGCGCTGTCGCATTACTGGCGGGTGACGCGGCAGGATCACGAGGCCGCGCGGGCGCTGCTCGAGCGCGCGATCGGGATCGATCCGAACTACGGCCAGGCATTGTCGGTGCTGGCGGCGAACCACATGTTCGGCGTGCATCTCGGCTGGGCCGAGCTCGCCCGCGTGGCGCCGGCCGCGGAAGCCGCTGCACTGAGGGCGGTGCGCTGCGACCACGAGGATGCCTGGGCGCATGCCGCGCTCGGCAGCGTGTTCTTCTCGACGCGCCGGCTTTCGAACGCGCTGTCCGAGTTCGAGCAGGCGCTCGCGCTCAATCCCAACTTCTCGCTGGCGCAGGGCTATTACGCGCTGGCGCTGTCCTATGCCGGACGCTCACGGGACTCGTTCGACGCGGCGCAGCGGGCGATCCGGCTGTCGCCGCGCGATCCCTCGCTCGCGATCTATCACGGCATCGCCGGCTATGCCCGCTTCACCGAGCGGCACTATGACGAGGCCATCGCGCTCGCGCGCGAGGCGATCCGCCACCGCGGCGACCTCACCGGCGCCTACCGCGTGCTCGCGGTGTCCGCCGGCATGACCGGCGACGCCGCGCTGGCGGAGAGCGCGCTGGGCGAGCTGCGCCGCACCCAGCCGGGCATCTCGCTGCACTGGATCGCGACGCAGCTGCCCTGGGCCAGCGAGGCCGACCGCGAGCATTACCTGGAAGGGTTCCGGCGCGCGGGGTTGAGGTGACATCTCTTACCCTCCCCTGGAGGGGGAGGATAAGAGCGGAGGGTAAGAGCGCGGCGGCGTTACATGCTCTTTCGGCGCAGATGCACGATGACGTCGAGCCGCGCGATCTCATGGCCGGGAAGCGCCTCGGGCATTCTGGTGAAGGCGAGGCCATCGGCGACATCGACCAGCACATCCTCGCCTTCGAGGTAGAAGTGCGGGTGCACTGACGTGTCGGTATCGAAGAACGACTTGATGCCGTCAGCGGCGATCCGGCGCAACAGGCCGGCTTCCGTGAACTGATTCAGGGTGTTGTAGACGGTCGCAAGCGACAGATAGGCGTTCGCGGCCATTGCCTCTTCATAAAGGCTCTCCGCGGTGACGTGACGGTGGCCGCGCAGGAACAGCAACTGGCCAAGCGCCAGGCGCTGGCGGGTTGGCCGCAGGCCGGCATCGACGAGCAATTGCAGGCAGTGCCGCATGCCCTCATCAAGCTCAGGTCCGACGCAGTCAGATCCGCTGTCGTCGGCCGTAGCGATATTCGTGGCCTGCATGTCCATCGATCGTCTCACGTCTGCAAGAACCAGGACGCGCAACAGAACATCCCGCCAGTTGCTATTGGATCGCAGAAGCGGCGACCCGGCGTTGATCCGGATCAAATTCGGCGCCGCCCCGCCTCTGACCTATCGCAAGGCTGTCCGGTTTATTCCCGGCCACAATGCGAAGATATCGATGAGGCTCACATGTCCAGGCCGGTTCCCGACAAGGCAGAGGTCGCGCTCGAATATCCCGACAAGTTCTATGTCGGCACCTTCGAGCATTCATCGCGTTTCGAGGCGCGGCTCGACGGCAGCGGCGTTGCGCTCGTGCTGCAACATCCGGGCGCGGCCGATGAGCGCAAATCGGTGCACCTGCACATCAATTTCGGGCTGCTCGCCGGCATCCTGCGGGAGCTTGCCGGCAGCGTCGCCGCCCTCCCCAAGGACGACATCGCACATCGCGAGCAGCTCGCAGACGCGCTCGACGAATTGCGAAAGGCGCTGCGGACGCCCTGAAGGCTACTTCGTTTTCACCTGGATCGGCTTCGGCGCCGGCACGGCGGCCCATTCCTTGTCGGCGCGGGGGCCGTTGAGATCGCCGGTCAGTCCGACGAGCTGGCCGGGTAGCACGTCGAGCGTCTGCTGCCAGGTCTGGGTCTGGCACAGAAATCTTATGAGGCAGCCCTTCAGCTTGAGGCGGTCGGGAGACTCGCGCCAGAGCGAGACCGAATAGGACCTGCCGTCCTCGGCATTATAGATCTCGCCCGCAAACCGCCCCTCGGCCGTCGCCTGCAAGCCCATGATGAACTGGTGGCCGAGCAGCGCCCGGGCGCGCTTGTCGGGATCCGGATTCTGGCTGTCGCGATAAGGCTGGCCGCGCTTGTCGGCGGGCTCTTTCATCCAGACGATGAAGCCGCAGATGCGATCGCGCGAGGGACCGCAGCGCTCGAGCCGGATGCGGGCGCGGCCGTCCTCGACCAGCCAGGTGCCGCTCGGATCCGGCGGTGCGGCGGCGCCGGCGCGGTCGCCAAAGGCCATCAGCACGATCGTGATCGCGATGCGCAGCACGAAGCGAAGCAGGAGGTTCATCAGTGGCACCTTTCGTTGGATTGGTCGCGGCGTCAGTTCAGTTGCGCCATCAGCGCGTCGGCGCCCTTGTCGAGGCCGGCGGTGGCGGCTGCGAGCGCGCCTGCGGTGGCCTTGATGTCGTAGGCGCCGGGATATTGCTTGGTGACGTAGGCGCTGATCAGCCGTGAGGTCGTGGCGTCGAAGATCTCGACGCCGTAGATGACCGAGCCGGTCAAGGTGCCCTCGCCGTCGCGCGCGGCCTGCACGCCGTTATAGACCGCACCGGCGACGTCGAAGCGGGAGAGCGTGCCGAGCACGGGCGTGTTGGTGACGGCGCCGGTAAGCGTCAGCCTGATCCGCAGCGTGTTCGGCCCGCGATCGCGCACCAGCGCGAAGCGGCCCCGCAGCCGGTCGGCGAAGCAATTCTGCATGTGGGCGGCGAGCGTCGCCTTGTCCTTGGCGGACATGTCGCCGAACTGATGATCCTTGCCGCGGTAGATCACGACGGGATCGAGGATCACTTTATTATAGGCGCGCCAGTCGACCGGCGTGGAATAGCGATAGGGCACACGGCCGTCCGACTTGTCTGGCACCATGTAGGCCGACGACGCCATCTCCGAATAGGGCACGGGCACGACCGAGGCGCAGCCGGCCGCGGCCACGCAAAACAGCAGCGTTCCCAGACCGCGCAGCGCGATCGAGCGATCCATTCCAGACTCCTCAAGTGGCTTTTGTGAAAGGCCGATTTTGCAAGAGGCCTTTTTGGGAAGGTCTTTTGAGAAAAGCTTCGGTGGCCGCAGCCGCGTATGGGACCAGACGCGGCTGCGGCGCTCACCATCGCCGGCCCGGGGCTTCTCCGGGGCCAGTTCGGAAGCCTCGGGCCGTCTCAGTGTTTCGATTTATAAAACCGACCAGTTGGTTTGTAAAGTCGCAAAATGACAGCCTGACGCATTTGGCCGCAGGCGCGGCTTTGAGCAGGTCATGGCAAGCTTTCGTTAACGATGAATCAGGCGCGCTTGCGCCGCGTTGCGGCCTTTGCCGCCGACGGCGCCGCAGATTTGGCGGCGCGCGTGGCCGGCTGTTCGAGGCCGGTCCACTGCGTATCATCGAGCAGGCGCGCGAACAGTCGCTGGTGCTCGTCCTTGTCGAGCGGCGACATGCCAAACAGCGAGCTCAGCAGCAGGCCCATCGCGCCGGCCCAGCGCAGCATCGCAAGATCGGGATCGGTGGCTTCTTCCCTGATCGCCGCCATCCTCTCCATCTCGCGCTCGCGCGGCAACGCCATCAGGCGGGGATTCTCGACCATGGCTGCAACCAGCGCCAGCGCAGCGGAGTTCGGCGAGGCCGCGGCTTCGCGGACGGTGGCGAGCTGGGTCGCCAGATTGGGATTGGCGGAGGTCTTGCTCACCTTCGCCATATAGGCTGCCGAGAATTCCTCAAAATGCGCCATCTGGCGCTCGAGCAACGCCTTCAGCACCGCCTCCTTGGTGCGGAACTGGTGCATCACGCCGCCCTTGCTGAGACCGCTCTCGCGCGCGATCGCATCGAGCGTCAGTCGGCCCGGACCGTCGCGCGCGATGATCGCGATGGCCGCTTCGAGCGCGGCATTGCGGGATCGTTCGGAGCGGGTGGCGTTGTCCATGGCCGACTTGTCTCCGTGACAAGACAATGAATCAAGTAAAAACGGGACGCGCTGTACATTTTTTGGGCGAACGCTGTCGAGACTTTCATCTTGCGGCGCCGAATGGGACTGTGTGAGCCTCGATATCGGATGGGGACTGAGATGGGCCGGCCGTCGCTTCGCGCGCGAGCACGTCGCGAAGCGTTTGCGGCCGGCCGCGCTTGAGAAAGATACGATATGCCAAAACGAGTGTTGCTTGGTCTCCTCCTGGCTTGCGGCCTCACGGCCCCGGCGCTGGCGCAAGAGCCGAAAACGGGGGGCGTGATCAATGCCGTGATCCAGCCCGAACCGCCCGGCCTGATGCTTGCGCAGGTCCAGAACGGCCCGACCCAGATGGTCTCGGGCAACATCTTCGAGGGCCTTTTGCGCTACAGCCCCAAGCTCGAGCCGCTACCGGAGCTGGCCGAAAGCTGGAGCGTCAGCGAGGACGCCAAGACCTACACCTTCAAGCTCAAGAAGGGCGTGACCTGGCATGACGGCAAGCCCTTCACCGCCGCCGACGTTCTGTTCTCGATGGAGATGCTGAAGCAGACGCACGCCCGTGCGCGCACCAATTTGGCGCAGGTCGACAAGATCGAGACGCCGGACGACTATACGGTGGTCTTCACGCTGAAGCAGCCGTTCGGTCCGTTCCTCGGCATCTTCGAGGTCGGCTCGATGCCGATGGTGCCGAAACATCTCTACGAAGGCACCGACTGGAAGACCAACCCCTACAACAACGCACCGGTCGGCACCGGCCCCTTCATGTTCAAGGAGTGGCAGAAGGGCTCGTTCATCCGCCTGGTCAAGAACCCGAACTACCACGAAAAGGGCAAGCCCTACATCGACGAGATCTACTGGCAGATCATCCCCGACGCGGCCGCGCGCTCGGTGGCGTATGAGACCGGCAAGGTCGACGTTCTGCCCGGCGGCTCGGTCGAGAATTTCGACGTGCCGCGCCTCTCCAAGCTGAAGGACACCTGCGTCACCGGCGCCGGCTGGGAGTTCTTCTCGCCGCTGGCCTGGCTATGGCTGAACAACCGCCAGGGGCCGCTCGCCGACAAGCGGGTGCGGCAGGCCATCATGTACGCGATCGACCGCGATTTTGCCAAGGACGTGATCTGGAACGGGCTCGGCAAGGTCGCGACCGGCCCTTCGTCCTCGGCCATCAAATACTACACCGACGACGTGAAGAAATATCCGTACGATCCGGCCAAGGCCAAGGCGCTGCTGAAGGAAGCCGGCTACAAGGGCGAGAAGATCCGCCTCTTGCCGCTCGCCTATGGCGAGACCTGGCAGCGCTGGGGTGAAGCGGTGAAGCAGAATCTCCAGGACGTCGGCATGAACATCGAGACGATCGCCACCGACGTTGCCGGCGGCAACCAGAAGATCGGTGACTGGGACTACGACATCGCCTTCACCTATCTCTACCAGTATGGCGATCCCGCCCTCGGCGTCGGCCGCAATTACATCTCCAGCAACATCGCGAAGGGACAGATCTTCAACAACGTCGAGGGCTACGTGAACCCGGAGATCGACAAGCTGTTTGCCGACGGCGCGACCGCGACCCCGGATTCCAAGCGCAAGGAGATCTACGACAAGGCGCAGAAGATCCTGGTCGAGGACGTGCCGGTGGCCTGGATGCTCGAGCTGCAATTCCCGACCATCACGCGCTGCAAGGTCAAGAACCTGATCACCACCGGCATCGGCGTCAATGACGGTTTCAAGGACGCATGGCTCGACAAGTGATGAGCCTCTTACCTCTCCCCGCCTGCGGGGAGAGGTCGACGCGCCCCGAGCGATGCGAAGCATCGTCTCGCGCGCGGCGGGTGAGGGGGTACATGTCCCTCGGCAACGTCCTGCCGTGGGGAGAGGCCCCTCACCCCAACGCTCTCAGAGCGAGCGAAGCTCGTCTCGCCCCCGCAAGGGCGGGGCGAGGGAGCGCACTGCCCCAGTGATTCCTGGTCAACTCACCAAGATGACTTTCTAAGATGCTCTCCTTCGTAGCCCAGCGTGTCCTCAAGGGCGTGATCGTCCTGCTCGCGATCGTCGTCCTCAATTTCTTCCTGATCCGGCTTGCGCCCGGCGATCCCGCGGTCGTGATGGCGGGCGAGGCCGGCGCCAGTGACCAGGTCTTCGTCAAGCAGCTCCGGGAAAAGTTCGGCCTCGACAAGCCGCTGCCCGAGCAGCTCTTCATTTACGTCAAGGGCGTCGTCAGCCTCGACCTCGGCTTCTCCTTCCGCCAGCAGGCGCCGGTCGCGAAGCTGATCGGCGAGCGGCTGCCGGCGACGCTGCTGCTGACGCTGACGGCATTCGCGATTTCGCTCGCGCTCGGCGTTATCTTCGGCACCTTCGCCGCGCGCTTTGCCGGGACCTTCCTCGACACCGCCATCACCGTGTTCGCGCTGATCTTGTATGCCATGCCGATCTTCTGGGTGGCCTTGATGGGCATCCTCCTGTTCTCGGTCACCATGGATTGGCTGCCGAGCTTCGGTTACGAAACGGTCGGCGCCAACTACACCGGGCTTGCCCATGCGGTGGACGTCGCAAAGCACCTGGTCATGCCCGCGATGACGCTCGGCCTGTTCTTCATGGCGACCTATACCCGCATGACGCGCGCCTCGATGCTCGAGGTGAAGCGCCTCGACTTCGTCAAGACCGCGCGCGCCAAGGGCCTCAGCGATGCCGTGATCCAGCGCCGCCATGTGCTGCGCAACGCGCTGCTGCCGGTCGTGACGCTTGCTGGCGTGCATTCCGGCACACTGATCGGGGGCGCCGTCATCACCGAGACCGTGTTCGCCTGGCCCGGCATCGGCCGCCTGATGTACGACGCCCTGCTGCAGCGCGACTACAACCTGCTGCTCGGCGTGTTCGTGATCTGCTCCGCCATGGTGCTGATCTTCAACCTCATCACCGACCTCGTCTATCGCCTGGTCGACCCGCGCATCGAATTCGCCTCATGAAACAGTTCTGGAAATCGATGCTGAAGAGCCCCAGCGGCGTCATCGGGCTCGTCATCTTGCTCTTCGCGATCTCGATCGCGGTGTTCGGACCGATGCTGTTCCCGAACTCGCCCTGGCGCATGGTGCAGCGGCCGTTCCTGCCGCCGTTCACGCTCTCGACGGTACCGCTCGGCACCGACGCGCTCGGCCGCGACGTCTTCGCCGGCATGATCTTTGGCGCCCGCGTCTCGCTGCTGGTCGGCCTCGTCTCCACGCTGGTCGCACTCGTCGTCGGCGTGCCCATCGGCGCCATGGCCGGCTATTTCGGCGGCAAGGTTGACGACGCCTTGATGCGCTTTACCGAGTTCTTCCAGACCATTCCGAGCTTCGCGCTCGCCATCGTGCTGGTTGCGATCCTGCAGCCCTCGATCTATTCGATCGTGGCCTCGATCGCGGTGGTGAGCTGGCCGCCGGTCGCGCGCCTCGTCCGCGGCGAGGTGCTGTCGCTACGTACGCGCGAGTATGTCCAGGCCGCAATCGTCACCGGCCAAAGCAACAGCTGGATCATCCTGCGCGAGATTTTGCCGAATGCGTTGTCGCCGGTGATCGTGCTGGCATCATTGATGGTGGCGACCGCCATCCTCCTGGAATCCTCGCTGGCCTTCCTCGGCCTCGGCGATCCCAATCTGATCTCCTGGGGCTACATGGTCGGCGCCGGCCGCACCGTGATCCGCCAGGCCTGGTGGATCACGGTGTTTCCCGGCGTCGCCATCCTGATCTCGGTGCTCGGGCTGAACCTGATCGGCGAAGGGCTCAACGACGCGCTCAATCCGCGCCTGTCGCGGGAGGGCCGCTGATGATGACCGCGCCGCCTGCCGTCTCCATCAAGAACTTGCGGATCGCGCTGCCCAAGGGCGCCGAGCGCCCCTTCGCGGTCGACGGTGTTTCGCTGGACTTGCGGCCCGGCAAGATCGTCTGCGTCGTCGGCGAGTCCGGCTCCGGCAAGTCGATGTGCGCCCACGCGCTGATGGGCCTGCTGCCCGATACGGTCTCGGTCACATCAGGCGAGATCCAGTTCGAGGGACGCGACCTGCTCAAGCTCGATGACGACGGCTGGCGCGATTTGCGTGGCCGCCGGCTCGCGATGATCTTTCAGGAGCCGATGACCGCGCTCAATCCGTTGATGCGGATCGGCGACCAGATGGCGGAGATGTTCGAGGCCCACGGCCTGCTCACGCCGAAGGAGCGGCGCGCGAGGGCGTTGGCGCTGGCGCGCGAGGTCGGCCTGCCCGACCCCGAGCGCATCGTGCGCGCCTATCCGCACCAGCTCTCCGGCGGTCAACGCCAGCGCGCCATGATCGCGATGGCGCTCGCGCTCGAACCGGCGGTGCTGGTCGCGGACGAGCCGACCACCGCGCTCGACGTCACCACGCAAGCACAGATCCTCAAACTGATCCGCAACCTCCAGCGCAACCGCAACATGGCGGTGATGTTCATCACCCACGACTTTGGCGTGGTTGCCGATATCGCCGACCAGGTCGTGGTGCTCAGGCACGGCAAGGTCGTCGAGGAAGGTCCCGCCGCGACCGTATTCAACGAGCCGCGGCATGACTACACCAAGGCGCTCCTCGCTGCCGTGCCGTCGATGGATCCGCCGAAACGCGCGCCGCTCGACGACCAGGCCAGGGCCGTCGAGGTGATCGGGCTGGACAAGACCTATGTCACGTCGGGCGGCTGGTTCCGCGAGGATCGCCGTGTCGATGCCGCGCGCGCAGTCAACTTCAACATCCTCAAGGGCGAGACGCTCGGCCTCGTCGGCGAGTCCGGCTCCGGCAAATCGTCGGTCGCGCGCCTCGTGATGCGGCTGATCGAGGCCGACTGTGGCACGGTGCGGATCGGCGAGACCGACCTCACACAGCTCTCCGGCAGGGCGCTGCGCGCCGAGCGCCACCGGATCCAGATGATCTTTCAGGATCCGTTCGCTTCGCTCAACCCGCGGCGCAAGATCGGCCACATCATCGCCGACGGCCCGATCGCAGCGGGCACCGATCCCAAGGTCGCGTTCGAGCGCGCTCGCGATCTCCTCAAGATGGTCGGCCTGGATGCCGGCGCGCTCGAGCGCTATCCGCACGAATTCTCCGGCGGCCAGCGCCAGCGCATCGGGATTGCCCGCGCGCTTGCACTGGAGCCCGAGATCATCGTCGCGGACGAAGCCGTCTCTGCGCTCGACGTCTCCGTGCAGGCGCAGGTGCTAAAGCTGCTCGAAGATCTCAAGGCACGCCTTGGCCTCTCGATGCTGTTCATCACCCACGACTTACGCGTCGCGGCTCAAATCTGCGATCGCATCGCGGTGATGCAGCGCGGCGCCATCGTCGAGCTGAAGCCGACCGCGCAGCTCTTCGCCGCGCCGGAGCACGCCTACACGCGCGAACTGCTCGTGGCGGTGCCGGGACGGAAGGAACGTGCGCCGGCGGCGTGAGACCGCAAATCGCGACTATCGCTTGGCCGGAGGGTTCGTATTGTTCCAGTTGGGGACCGAGTTGGTCACACCGACGGACGGCTGATTAGATGTTCCGACCGATGGCGCGGTGACCGTCCCGACAGTTTGTCCGGAACTTCCAACTGTGCCTTGTTGTGCGGGTACGCCCGGGCTGAGGCGCGTGCCGCTTTGTGAGCCCGCCGACGTTTGCGCGCTTGCGGCGAGCGGCACAGCCGCCAATCCAAGAGTAACAAGTGTGGCGATAGCGCGTCTTGTTCTTGTCATGACTGATCCTTTCGAGCGCGGTCCTTTGATCGCATCGGCCGTTCGGCAGGTCGAACCGCTCGTGCATTGAACGATTGTACAACTCCAAGCCCGCAAAAATGTGCCGCGGCACGATCGTACTGCGGGGCTCAACACTGCATCACGATGCCGGGAAGCGGCTCTGTCAGACGTGGCGTGAGGCAGAGGCGTTGCTGAGGTATTCTCTTCCGCTCAGGAACGGATCGGTCACGGGCTTTTTATCCCTTGTGACCGCCAGCACGGCTGCAACAACGAAGTGTGCACCCCATATCCGCATGGAATGATTTCCATCATCTGATGATGGATCGAGGATCATATTGGAGGCCGACATGGGCCAGGTTATTCAGTTTGTGTCGAAATCGGAGCGCGAACGTCTTCGCCTCATCCAGGAAGCGCGCGCGATTTACGACAGCATCTTCCCGCCGGCCGATCCGGCCGGCGATCAGTCGAGCGGAGCCGACGCGCGCCAGAGCGACAGGGGCAACCTCGCATGATCAAGATCATCGCCGTGCTTTGCAGCCTCGCCTCTCCGACCAACTGTCACGAGCAGCTCGTCACCAGCTCGGACTTTGCGCAGGTCTCGGTGCAGTCGTGCCTGATGGGCGCGCCGCAGCTCGCCGAATGGATGAACCAGCATCCGGCCGAGCGCCTGGCAGCCTGGCGCTGCGTGATCGGTCAACAGAACGGCCGGGGCATTTAGCGGCGCGAGGCCGCTTTCCCCGAACGGTCCGGCCGTCACGGCTATCGTGACCGGCGACCTTTCGAGCCAGGAACGGCTCGAACACAGTGACGACCATCCATTGCCGGAGTAACCTGACCTGCACCGTTGGCAGCAGGGGAAATCGGATGGAGGTCGCCAGCCTCGTTCTTCCCGTATTCGCGATCATCGTCACCGGGTGGCTCGCCGGCGAGTTCGGCTATCTCTCGCGCTCGCTCGCCGATGCGCTGGTGCATTTCGCCTACAACGTGGCGATGCCGGCGCTGCTGATCGTCACCATCGCCCAGGAGCCGGCGCGCAATCTCTTGGAATGGCGCTTCCTGCTCGCGTTCGGCGGCGGCTCCCTCATCTGCTTCGCGCTGGTCTTCGTCGCCGTTCGCGGAAAGCATGATCTCGCCAGCAGCACGATCCACGGCATGGCGGCGGCGATGACCAATACCGGGTTCGTCGCGCTGCCGATCCTGCATGCGATCTACGGCCAGCCCGCCGTCCTGCCCGCCGCGGTGGCGACGGTGTTCGTGGCCGCGGTGATGTTTCCGATCACCGTCATCCTGCTGGAGCGGAACGCGCGCGAGCCTGCGCATTCCGCCGGCCTCGCAAGGCAGATCCTGCTCAATCCGATGGTGCTGTCGACCCTCATCGGCCTCCTCTGGTCGATCACGGGCTTGCGGATTCCAGCAGCCGTCGCGGCCTATCTGAACATGATCGCGGCCGCGCTCACGCCCTGCGCGCTGTTTGCCATCGGGCTCGGCCTGTCGGTCGAAGGCCTCCGCTCGAACCTGAAGGCATCGTTCGCACTCGCCGCCATCAAGCTGGTGATCATGCCGCTGCTCGTCTACGGGCTCTGCGTGATCCTGGGCCTCAATCCGCTCTACACGGTGGCCGCCGTCATCTGCGCGGCCGTGCCGACGGCGAAGACCGTGTATGTGCTGGCGCACGAGCACAAGGTCGAGGAGAAGCTGGTTGCGGCCACGGTCTCGGTCACGACGATGCTGTCGGTCGGAACATTGCTGGTCGCGCTCTACCTGCTCTCGGGCCTCGCCACCGGATCGCGCTGATCCACATCGGCGCTATCGGGTGGTGTTGCTCCAGGTCGGCACCGCATTGGTCACGCCGACCGACGGCCAGTTGTACGTTCCGATCGACGGCGCAGTAACCGTGCCGACCGTCTGTCCGGACGAGCCATAGGAGGCCTGGGGCTGCGCGACCGGCGCGCCGACGCCACGATAGGTCGGAGCCACCACGCTGGTGCTGTAATGCCGGCTGGACCGGTGCTTCTTCGCTTCAGCCGCGTAGGGCGCGGCAAGCAGTCCGGTCGTGATAAGTGCGGCAATGGCGAGTTTCATGCTGGTCATGGCTGATCCCTCGATCGCTGGGAGCCCCTCGTGCCATGTGTTCATTCGCCGGCCGATGTCCATAGGCACTCGTTCATAACTCCGTGCACAGGCGAATGTGGCGACGCGGACGGCCGCCTTCGGATGGACCCGAATCAGCGCTAGTGCTTTGCCTTCAGTGATGTCCCCTGGACGAAAAGCAGCATGACCGGCGCCGAACTGAAGCAGCTCCGCAACGACCTCTCCGATGCCCTCGGGCGGACGCTCACTGCAGCCGATATGGCAAAGCTTTGCGGATTGCCGGAGAAGGGTGGCGCCGACACCATCCGGCGCTGGGAGGTGAGCGGTCCGTCACCGTCCGCGACCAAGGTGCTGCGCGTGCTCGCGATGGCGAGCGAGCGCTATCCGATCATGGAGAAGTTCGACATCTTCGATCGTCACGACGTGCGCGAGGAAGACCGGCCGGCCAGGCGCGCCGCGTTCCGCGAACAGATGCGCGACGAGGCGCGGCGGCGTCTTGGTTAACGGAAGCCGCGCGAAGGTTGCTCGATCGGCTTCGAATTAAGCCTTCCTTCAGCATTTCTTAAGCCGCCATTAAGCACGAAAATCATTTGCAGCCCAATACGTTAGGTTGGGTGCCGCTGTGCCACGGATGTGACAGCATTTTCGACAAAAGCGAGCTATCTGCAAAACCAACGCGGCGCGGACAGCGCGCCTGCCGGGGACCTTTAGTGCTGGAGTTTGGACTATGAAGAAGATTCTGATTGCGACCGTTGCGCTGCTCGTGGCGGGCGCTGCCGCGCCGGCCGTCGGCGCCGATCTCGGTAATCGCAATTACTACAAGACGCCCGCGCCGGCCTATGCCGCACCGATCTACAACTGGACCGGCTTCTATATCGGCGGCCATGTCGGTGGCGCGTTCTCCAGCGACAACAATTTCAACGGCCTCTCCACCGGCAACAACGGCAACGGCCGTTTCCTCGGCGGCCTGCAGGTCGGCGCGGACTGGCAGTTCAACCCGAATTTCGTGGTCGGCGTCGAGGGCCAGTATTCCTGGCTCTCCGGCAGCGTCGGCGCGGTGTTCCCGGGCGGCATCGCCTACACCAATGACCAGCGCGGCCTCGGCTCGCTCACCGGCCGTGTCGGCTACACATGGGGTCCGGGCCTCGTCTATGTGAAGGGCGGCTACGCCTATTCGAACAACAACGAGAAGGTGACCGTCGGCGGCGTGCCGACCGCCTTCGTCATCGATGGCGATCACAAGAACGGCTACACCGTCGGCGCCGGCATCGAGTACATGTTCGCCCCGAACTGGTCGGCCAAGGCCGAATACCAGTACTACAATTTCGGCGATGCGCACTTCACCGGAGGCCCGCTGACGGGCACCGGCAACTTCACCACCGACGACCACACCATCAAGGCGGGCGTCAACTACCGCTTCAATTGGGCGAGCCCGGCCGTCGCGCGCTACTGATCGGTTAGCAAAGTCTTATCCCGACCAAGGGCCGGCGTTCTCGCCGGCCCTTCTTTTTTCGCCCTGCGGAACCAATGCAAGCAATTGCACCAATTGCGATTTTTTAACCGGCCCCGCGGATACTGCGCGCCACAAAATAGAAGCAAGAGCGTGGGGGAATTTTCGATGGCGATCCGTCTGGGCGTTGGCCGCGTGCTCGGCCGATTCAAGCCTCGCTTCAAAATGCCGAAATGGGGCGTGCGCGGCAGCCTGTTCGCGGCCTTCGGCGTGATCGCGGGCATGGGCCTCGTGATCGCTGCCGGTGCTGGCCTCGCGCTGCAGAATCTCGGCGGACGCATGACCGAGCTAAGCGGACGTGACATTCCGCGCCTTGCCGCCAGCCTGCAATTGTCGGCCCTGAGCGCCAGCCTTGCGGCACAGGGACCGGCCCTGCTCGCGGCTCAAAGCGAGGAAGCCCTCAACGAGCGCACCAAGAAGCTCAAGGAATTGCAGGAGCAGACTCAGCAGAAACTCAACGAGATCATCGAGCTCGGTGCCGACAAGTCCGTCGTCGCCGGACTCAGCGACACGATGAAGAGCATCAACGAGGCGGCCCAGAGCCTGGCCAAGGCCGCCCGCGAACGGCTGGACATCGCAGCCCTCCATGACAAGCAATATGACGCGCTGCGCAACGCGCAGAGCGCGTTCGTCGGCGCGGCCAGTCCGGCGATGCTGGAGGCGCAGACCCGCGTCAACGCCATTCTCGGCTCGGCAAACCTGTCGGCCGAAGATGCCACCGAAGCTGCGCAGACCGTCGGCCAGCTCGGCAACGTCGTCGCCAGCGGCAATCTCGCCGCCGCCGACATGAGTGCAGCACTGTCGGCGAGCACGAGCGACAAGCTCGACGACATCCAGAAGGAGTTCAAGACGGCCCAAGGACGCCTGCGGTCGAACCTCGATCTGCTGGCGGACAACGAGGGTAACAAGATGCTGCGCGCGACGGCGGAAAAGCTGCTTGCGCTCGGCACCGGCAAGACCGGCGTGTTCAATCTGCGTGAAAAGGAGCTCGACTCCATCGACTACGGCCAGACCATCCTGGACGAGACGCGCAAGCTCAATGTCGGCCTTGGCATCAGCGTGCAGCAGCTCGTCGACGGCGTGCAGAAGGAGACCAATGCCTCGACCTTCCAGGCCCGGCAGGAGATTTCGCTCGCGACGTCGGTCATGCTGGCGCTGGGCGCGCTGATGCTGGTCTGCTCCGCGCTGTTCGTCTGGCTCTATGTCGGCCGCAACATCCTGCGCCGCATCCGCGAGCTTCAGCGCGCCATGCAGCTGCTCTCGGCCGGCGACCTCGATACCGAAATCGTCCGCTCCCGTCAGAACGACGAGATCGGCGCGATGAAGGAAACGCTGACGGTGTTCCGCGCCAGCATGATCGAAGCCCGCGCATTGGCGAGCGAGCAAGACAAGGATCGCGTCGCCAAGGCCGAACGCGCCGCCCATATGGAAGCCAGGATCGCGGAGTTCGAGGGTGCCGTGCGAACCGCGCTCGACAATCTGGCGCAATCGGCCAATTCGATGCAGTCGACCGCGCAGAGCATGTCGAACACCGCCGACCAATCCAACGCGCTGGTGAACGCGGTCGCTTCCGCTGCGGAGGAGACCTCGGTCAACGTACAGACCGTCTCGTCAGGCACCGAGCAGCTGTCGTCCTCGATCGAGGAGATCAGCAAGCAGGTCGTCACTTCCGCCGCGATCGCCAAGAAGGCGGTCGACGAGGCCGGCGCCACCGACACCACGGTGCAGAGCCTTGCCGACAGCGCAAGCCGCATCAGCGTCGTCGTCGACCTGATCCAGACCATCGCCTCGCAGACCAATCTGCTCGCCCTCAACGCCACCATCGAGGCGGCGCGCGCGGGCGAGGCCGGCCGCGGCTTCGCGGTGGTCGCCTCCGAGGTGAAGAGCCTCGCGAGCCAGACCGCCAAGGCGACCGAGGAGATCCGGACCCAGATCGCCAGCATGCAGCAGGTCACGACCTCCGCGGTCGGCGCGATCCAGGGCATCGGCCGGATCATCGGCGAGATCAACGACGTCACGACGACGATCGCCGCCGCGATCGAGGAACAGGGCGCAGCCACCCGCGAGATCGCCCGCAACATCCAGCATGCTGCGGGGGGCACCAGCGAGGTCTCCAGCAACATCGTCGGCGTCTCCACCGCATCGGCCGAGGCTGGCGCGGCGGCAGGCGAAGTGCTGAGTGCATCGGACGCGCTCCGCCGCGAGGCCGACATGCTGCGCGGGGAGATCGACGCGTTCCTCAACAATATGCGGGCGGCCTGATTGTCATTCCGGGGCGGCGCGTCGCGCCGAACCCGGAATCCCGCAATGACAACCTCTGGATTCCGGGTTCGCGCTCACGCGCGCCCCGGAATGACTGCGTTTTTTGGCAGGCTTCAACCGGCACACGGAAATACACCGCCCGGAATGACCGCCATGCGGAGACCACGGCCCGTCCTTTTTCGGCTGGCGCACCGCCCGCGCTGGGTTTAAGCCGGTAGCATGAACGCAAAAACCGACACCGTGCAGTCCTCGGCCGAGGCGCTGCGCTATCCCTGGGACCAGCATCCCGGCCACGACGAAGTCGTCGAAGTCCGACCCGGCGTGTTGTGGGCGCGGCTGAAACTGCCGTTCCGCCTCAACCATGTGAACATCTATCTGCTCGCCGACGGTGACGGCTATGCGATGGTCGATGCCGGCTTCGGCAACGAGGAGACGATCGAGGCCTGGACCAAGCTGTTCGACGGGCCGCTGAAGGGCGTCAACATCACGCGGCTGATCGTGACGCATTCGCACCCCGATCATGTCGGTCTCGCCGGGTGGATCGTCGAGCGCTTCAACTGCCCGCTGGTGATGTCGCAGGTCGAATATCTGCAATCGGTCTATCACCAGAACCGCGGCACCGAGGAGCGGCGCGAGGCGCAGCGGCTGTTCTTCCGCCGCCACGGCATGGACGAGTCGCTCACCGAAAAGCTGCTCGGCCGCGGCCAGGATTATCTCAAGCGCGTCTCGGTGCTGCCGCCGTCCTACCGCCGCATCTCGCATGGCGACGAGGTCGTGATCGGCACGCGCCGCTTCAAGGTGATCACCGGCGGCGGCCACGCGCTCGACCAGGTGATGCTGTATTGCGCCGACGACAAGCTGTTCCTGTCCGCCGACCAGGTGCTGAGCAAGATTTCGCCCAATGTCAGCGTGTGGGCGGTCGAGCCCGACCAGAATTCGCTCGGCGAATATCTGGCCTCGCTCGCGAGCCTCACCACCACCCTGCCCTATGATCTGCTCGTGCTGCCCGGCCACGGCGTGCCGTTCTACGGCCTGAAGACCCGCATCAAGCAGCTCGCCGATCACCACGAGGAACGCTGCCGCCTGATCGCGGAGGCCTGCCGCGAGGTGCCGCAGACCTCGCGCGCCCTGGTGCCGGTCGTGTTCAACAAGCATGTGCTGGACGAGCACCAGATGGGCTTTGCCGCCGGCGAGCTCGTCGCTCACGTCAACTACATGATCGTCGAGGGCCGGCTGACGGCGGAGACGAAGGACGGCGTGCTCCAGTTCAGGACGACGTGAGCTCTTTCTTCACCTCGCCCCGCTTGCGGGGAGAGGTCGGAATTCGCGCGTAGCGGATTCCGGGTGAGGGGGACTCTCCGCGAGTCCAATTCTCACCATCTTTGCCAAAGCAGCCCCTCACCCCAACGCTCTCAGCGCGAGCGAAGCTCGTCGCGCCCCCGTAAGACCGGGACGAGGGAGCGCAGCGGCGGCTCCAGCAGCTCACTTCATACTCGCGATCGCGTGCAGCGCGGCGATGTAGCCGAACGGCCCGAGACCGCAGATCACGCCGGTGGCCACGAACGAGATCTTCGAGTGGCGGTGATATTCGTCGCGGGCGTGGATGTTGGAGATGTGGACCTCCAGCACGGGGCCCTCGAACGTCTTGATCGCGTCCATGATCGAGACCGAGGTGAAGGACAGGCCCGCCGGATTGATGATGATCGCATCGGCATCCTGCCGGGCCGACTGGATCAGGTCGACCAGCACGCCTTCATGGTTGGACTGGTGGAAGGCGAGCTTGAGCCCGAGCTTTGCGGCGGCGTCTTCGCAGCTCGCATTGATCTCTGCGAGCGTCGTCGTGCCGTAGATGTGCGGCTCGCGGATGCCGAGCATGTTGAGGTTGGGACCGTTGAGGATCATCACGCGCTTCATGAAAAGGTCCTTTCGAAGGCCTGGTTTGAGCATGCTCTCAGGGCCAATGGCGCATGCGCTGCGAGAATCGGATTGGGTAAAGCCGGCGGCCGCGGTCAAGAAAGCGCGTACCGAGCCGCGAAGGAAGACCAGGGCTGGCCAGACCCGCACGCGGCTAATGCTGCAAAGCAACATGACCTCTCGCGCGAGTTTGATCGGGATCAAGTTTCAAATCGCACGATAGGGCATTTTGCCCAAATGCCCCTCACCCCCAAATGTGGGATAGCGCATAGACATTGGAGCTGGAAAAGCTCTAAGAAGATGCGGCCCTTTTGGTCAGTTCCGTCTCAGGTTTTGCCGATGGATTACAGCCAGTTCTTCAATTCCGCCCTCGATCGCCTCCATACCGAGCGGCGCTACCGCGTCTTCGCCGATCTGGAGCGCACCGCCGGCCGGTTCCCGCACGCGGTGTGGCACTCGCCCAAGGGCAAGCGCGACGTCGTGATCTGGTGCTCCAACGACTATCTCGGGATGGGCCAGCACCCGAAGGTAGTCGGCGCCATGGTCGAGACCGCGACCCGCGTCGGCACCGGCGCAGGCGGCACCCGCAACATCGCCGGCACGCATCATCCGCTGGTGCAGCTCGAGGCCGAGCTCGCCGACCTCCACGGCAAGGAAGCCGCGCTGCTGTTCACCTCGGGCTATGTCTCGAACCAGACCGGCATCGCCACCATCGCAAAGCTGATTCCGAACTGCCTGATCCTGTCGGACGAGCTCAACCACAATTCGATGATCGAAGGCATCCGTCAGTCCGGCTGCGAGCGCGTCGTATTCCGTCACAACGATCTGGCTGATCTCGAAGAGAAGCTGAAGGCTGCGGGTCCGACCCGGCCGAAGCTGATCGCCTGCGAGAGCCTCTATTCGATGGACGGTGACGTCGCGCCGCTCGCAAAAATCTGCGATCTCGCCGAGAAATATGGCGCGATGACCTATGTGGACGAGGTCCACGCCGTCGGCATGTACGGCCCGCGCGGCGGCGGCATCGCCGAGCGTGACGGCGTCATGCATCGCATCGACATCCTCGAAGGCACGCTCGCAAAAGCGTTCGGCTGCCTTGGCGGCTACATCGCCGCCAACGGCCAGATCATCGATGCGGTGCGCTCCTACGCGCCGGGCTTCATCTTCACCACCGCGCTGCCGCCGGCGATCTGCTCGGCCGCGACCGCCGCGATCAAGCATCTGAAGACCTCGAGCTGGGAGCGCGAGCGCCATCAGGACCGCGCCGCCCGCACCAAGGCGATCCTGAATGCCGCTGGGCTGCCGGTGATGTTGAACGACACCCACATCGTGCCGCTGTTCGTCGGCGATCCCGAGAAGTGCAAGCAGGCGTCCGACCTGCTGCTCGAAGAGCACGGCATCTA
Organism: Bradyrhizobium sp. CB2312; assembly: GCF_029714425.1. Lineage (NCBI taxonomy): Bacteria > Pseudomonadati > Pseudomonadota > Alphaproteobacteria > Hyphomicrobiales > Nitrobacteraceae > Bradyrhizobium > Bradyrhizobium sp. CB2312. The sequence goes on from NZ_CP121668.1 coordinate 9,330,656, forward strand.
CATCCAGCCGATCAACTATCCGACCGTCGCCAAGGGCACCGAGCGGCTGCGCATCACGCCCTCGCCCTATCATGACGACGGCCTGATCGATCAGCTCGCCGAAGCGCTGCTGCAAGTGTGGGATCGCCTCGGCCTGCCGCTGCGCGAGAAGTCGCTCGCGGCGGAGTAGGCGCTTTCGCCGCTCTCCGAATAACTCTCACCGAGCCCGGGGCTACCCCTCTCCCCGACCCTCCCCCGCAAGGTCCCCGCAAGGGGGGGAGGGAGCGAGGCAGGTGTGCCTACCTCACGTTGATCTGTCGCCCCGACCTGGCTCGTCGCCGCCGCGACAATCGGCACTCTCTCTGTTCCCTCCCCCTTGCGGGGGAGGGTCAGGGAGAGGGGTGCCACACGGGGACTCTCTCGGTGGGCCAAGACGCCCCAGGCGACGCACCTTAACGACACCCCCAGTTCCCGCTCCTGCCCCGCCATTTCGCTGTCGCCTCCACCGGTCCAACGCGCTAGATTTGCAGGGAAAATGAGATCGGGCGCCTCGCGCGCCCAGGGAGAAGCACGCTCGCCATGCTGCACGACTGGGGCGTGATCGCCGCCGCCTTCGGCTATATCGGCTTCCTGTTCCTGGTGGCGAGCCATGGCGACCGCCGCTCGCCAGCGGGGCCCGGCCGCGCCTCGGGGCTGATCTATCCGCTGTCGCTGGCGATCTACTGCACCTCCTGGACCTTCTTCGGCTCGGTCGGCTTCGCCACCCGCACCTCGACCGACTTCCTTGCGATCTATGTCGGCCCGATCCTGATGATCGGGCTTGGCGCCGGCGTGCTCCGCCGCGTGATCCAGCTCGCCAAAACCCACAACATCACCTCGATCGCCGACTTCATCGGCGCGCGCTACGGCAAGAGCCAGGCGGTGGCGGCAACCGTGGCGCTGATCGCGATCATCGGCTCGGTGCCCTACATCGCACTCCAGCTCAAGGCGGTGGCGTCCTCGCTGGAAACCATCCTCAGCGAGGACCAGGCGTTCTCCCACATCCCGATCCTGGGCGACATGGCGCTGATGGTGACGCTGGCGATGGCGGCCTTCGCGGTTCTGTTCGGCACGCGGCAGACCGATGCCACCGAGCACCAGCACGGATTGATGCTGGCGGTCGCGACCGAATCCATCGTCAAGCTGGTCGCCTTTCTCGCCGCCGGCATCTTCGTCACCTTCTGGATGTTCTCGCCCCATGAGTTGATCGAGCGCGCGATGAAAACGCCGGAGGCGGTGCGCGCCATCAACTATTCGCCGTCGATCGGCAATTTCCTGACCATGACGCTGCTGTCGCTGTGCGCGGTGATGCTGCTGCCGCGCCAGTTCCACGTCAGCGTGGTGGAGAATTCATCCGATGCCGAGGTCGGCCGCGCGCGCTGGCTGTTTCCGCTCTACCTCGTCGCCATCAACGTGTTCGTGATTCCGATCGCGCTCGCCGGTCTCGTCACCTTCCCGTTCGGCACGGCTGAACCGGACATGTATGTGCTGGCGCTGCCGATGGAGGGAGGCGCGGACCTGCTCAGCGTCGCCATCTTCGTCGGCGGCCTGTCGGCGGCAACCGCGATGGTGATCGTCGAATGCGTCGCGCTGTCGATCATGGTATCGAACGACCTCGTGGTGCCCCTGGTGCTGCAACGGCGGCCGGAGGGACGCACCGGCGGGGCCGATTTCAGCGACTTCCTGCTGCGCTCGCGGCGCCTGGCGATCTTCGCCATCATGGTGATGGCCTATTTCTACTATCGCGCGCTCGGCAACACCCAGCTCGCGGCAATCGGCCTGCTCTCCTTTGCCGCCATCGCCCAGCTTGCACCGAGCTTCTTCGGCGGTCTGTTGTGGCGGCGGGGGACCGCGCGCGGCGCAATCGGCGGCATGATGGTCGGCTTCGCGGTGTGGCTCTACACGCTGTTCATGCCGAGCTTCATGGATTCCTCGACCACAGGCATCCTGCTGCTCCAGCACGGCCCGTTCGGGATCGAGGCGCTGCGGCCGCAGGCCTTGTTCGGCGCCGACCTGCCGCCGCTGATGCATGGCGTGATCTGGTCGCTGTCGCTCAACATCCTCACCTATGTGCTGCTGTCGCTGGCGCGCCAGCCCTCGTCGATCGAGCTGGTGCAGGCCGATCTGTTCGTGCCCAACACGCTCGCGCCGATCTCGCCGAGCTTCCGCCGCTGGCGCACCACCGTCACGGTGCAGGACATCCAGACCACGGTCGCGCAATATCTCGGGCCGGACCGCGCGCGGCATTCGTTCGAGGCCTTCTCGGCCAGACGCAACATGCGGCTGGAGCCTGCGGCGCCTGCCGATTTCGAGCTGTTGCAGCACGCCGAGCACCTGATCGCCTCCTCGATCGGTGCGGCCTCCTCGCGCCTCGTGATGTCGCTGCTGCTGCGCAAGCGCACGGTGTCGGCGAAAGCCGCGCTGAAGCTGCTCGACGATTCCCATGCCGCGCTGCATTTCAACCGCGAGATCCTTCAGACCGCGCTCAACCACGTGCGTCAGGGCATCGCGGTGTTCGACGCCGATCTGCAACTGATCTGCTCCAACCGGCAGTTCGGCGACCTCCTCAACGTCCCCCCGCATTTCATCCAGTTCGGCACGCCCTTGCGCGAGATCCTGGAATTCATGGGCGTGAGCGATCTGGCCGGTGACACCGATCGCGAGGCGATGATCGAGCAGCGGCTCGTGGCCTACACCACCGACAGCGAGCCCTATCTGGAGCGCCTGCCGGAACGCCACATGGTCATTGAGGTGCTGACTAACCGCATGCCCGGCGGCGGCTTCGTCATCACCTTCACCGACGTCACGCCGACCTTCGAGGCTGCGGAAGCCCTGGAGCGTGCCAATGCGTCGCTGGAAAAGCGCGTGCGCGACCGCACCGAGGAATTGACGCGGCTGAACTCCGAGCTGGCGCGGGCCAAGAGCGCGGCGGAGGACGCCAGCAGCTCCAAGACACGCTTTCTTGCAGCCGCCAGCCACGACATTCTCCAGCCGCTGAATGCGGCGCGGCTCTACATCACGAGCCTGATCGAGCGCCAGCACAGCGGCGAGGAGACGCGGCTGGTCGAGAACATCGACGAATCGCTGCAAGCCATCGAGGAGATCCTCGGCGCGCTGCTCGACATCTCGAGGCTCGATGCCGGCGCGATGGCGACCTCGATCTCGAGCTTCAGGATGGCGGATCTGATGCGCTCGCTGGAGATCGAGTTCGCGCCGATCGCGCGCGCCAAGGGTCTCGCGCTCGCCTTCGTGCCCTGCTCGCTTCCGGTCGAATCCGATCGCCTGCTGCTGCGGCGCCTGCTCCAGAACCTGATCTCCAACGCGATCAAATACACCCCGCGCGGGCGCGTGCTAGTCGGCTGCCGCCGCCGCGGCCCCTCGCTCAAGATCTGCGTCTACGACACCGGCGTCGGCATTCCCTCGGCCAAGCGCGCCGAGATCTTCAAGGAATTCCACCGCCTCGAACAGGGCGCGCGGATCGCGCGCGGCCTCGGGCTCGGCCTCTCGATCGTCGAACGGCTGGCGCGCGTGCTCAAGCACGGCATCGCCATCGACGGCAACAAAAGCGGGGGCTCCGTGTTCTCCGTGACGGTGCCGACGGCGAAGGCGGTCACACATACGGCCGCCGTGACCAGCGCGACGCCGCTGGCCCGCACGCCGATCTCGGGCGCCCTGATCGTCTGCATCGAGAACGACGCGGCGATCCTCGACGGCATGCGCACGCTGCTGAAAGCCTGGGACGCCGAGGTGATTGCGGTCGCCGATCCCGAGGGTGCGATCGCGGCGATCGAAAAAGCCGGCCGCCGCGTCACCGGCCTGCTCGTCGACTATCATCTCGACCGCGGCAACGGCATCGCCGCGATCCGCGACATCCGCCGTCGCTTCGGCGATACCATCCCCGCGATCCTGATCACCGCCGACCGCAGCCCCGCCGTGCAGGTCGCCGCCCGCGACGAGAAGATCGCAGTGCTCAACAAGCCGGTGAAGCCGGCCTCGCTGCGCGCCCTGCTCGGCCAGTGGCGCACCCAGCAGATGGTGGCGGCGGAGTGAGACGCGCGGACGTTCAGAAGTCCGTGGAGACGCTGAGCGCGCGCCACCTCTCCAGCTCGTCGAGACGCTGCCGGTCGGTCGCCGCGATGGCGCTGACGGCATCGCTGCCGAGCGCGATGCGCAGAGGCGGGCGATCCATGTTGGCAAGCTTCAGCACGACAGCGGCGGCCTTGGCCGGGTCGCCTGGCTGGCGGCCATCGTAATCACGCTGCATCCGGACGGCGGCGCCGACCACCGCGTCGTACTCCGGACGCCCCTCGTCGGTGTCATGCGCGGCCTGAGCAAAGTCCGTCCGGAAACCGCCGGGCTCGACGATCGTCACATGCACGCCGATCAGCGCCATCTCGCGCGCCAACGATTCCGAAAAGCCTTCGATCCCCCATTTCGCCGCCGAATAAGGTGCGCGGGCCGGCGCGCCGATCCGGCCGCCGACGGACGAGACCTGCATGATGTGCCCGCGACGCTGCCGGCGCAGCACGGGAATCGCCGCCTTGGTGACGATGATGGTGCCGATGAGATTCGCCTCGATCTGCTGCCGAAAGGACTCCAGGCTGGTATCCTCGACCGATCCGAGATCGCCGAAGCCCGCGTTGTTCACGACCACGTCGAGGCCGCCGAATGCTGTCACGGCAAGATCGATCGCCGCCTGAGCGGCGGCCTCGTCGGTGACATCAAGCGTTGCGAGCTGCAGTCTTTCTCCTAAACGTTCCCGCAGGGGCTCGAGCGGGCCGAGGCTCCGAGCCGTGGCAACCACCTGGTCGCCCGCCGCAAGCGCCGCTTCGGTGATGGCGCGGCCGAGCCCGCGCGAGCTGCCGCTGATGAACCAGGTCTTCGACATGACCGTCTCCCGAGCGCTCAGGGCGCGAGCCGCGTGAACACGTAATCGCGGCTCTTGGCGCGGGCCTCGTGGCAGCCCCAGCAGGTGCGGTGCTGCGCCTCATCCACCGGCTTGCCATTGACGAAGCGGCCAAAGCCCCAGCCACCGGTGGAGGCATATTTTTTGGCGTCCTTGACCATCACCTGCACCGTGGTGGCGGCGCCGGGGATCGTCGCGGATGCGAACTCGGGCGACTGTTTCCGCTTCCAGGCGCGCTTGACCAGAATGGTGCCGTCGGGGAACGGCAGCCTGCCGGCCTGATAGGCCTCGATTGCGGTCTGGTTGCCGACAACAGCGCGAAGCTCGTCGAGCGGCGCGGCCTCTTCGGCCGGCGCGATCAGCTCCCACTGCTTGTACCCGTCAGGAATCGTGACGCCGAAGATCGGCGAGGCGTCGGCCGGATTGCTTTGCGCCGGCCCTTCAGCAAGAGCGATCGAGACCAGATAGGGCACACAGGTCAGGAGAACGACAAGAAGCAGCACGGCCAATGTGATCGCCGTGGCGCCGAAGCGCTTTTTCATTTCAGGTTCGCTGGACGTCATGAGGTTTCTTTATGCTTGGGGCGCGGCACGTCCTCGGTCCAGCCGCGCTGGACCGAGGCGTCAAATGAATGCTCAGGTGCCCTCGGCGTCGATGACGGCCTTGGCAAACGCTTCCGGCGCTTCCTGCGGCAGATTGTGACCGATGCCGCCGGTGATCAGGCGGAAATCGTACCGGCCCTCGAACTTCTTGGCATAGGCGCTGGGATCGGGGTGCGGCGCGCCGTTGGCGTCGCCCTCCATCGTGATCGTCGGAACGCGGATCACCGGAGCTGCGGCGAGCTTCTTTTCGATCTCCTCGTACTTTGCTTCGCCCTGGGCGAGCCCGAGCCGCCAGCGGTAATTGTGGATCGTGATCGCGACATGATCCTTGTTGTCGAGCGCCGCCGCGCTCCGGTCGAACGTCGCGTCGTCGAACTTCCATTGCGGCGAGGCAAGCTTCCAGATCAGCTTTGCGAAATCATGCGTGTACTTCTCGTATCCGGCGCGGCCGCGCTCGGTCGCGAAATAGAACTGGTACCACCATTGCAGCTCGGCCGACGGCGGCAGCGGCGCATTTCCCGCGGCCTGGCTCGAGATCAGATAGCCGCTGACCGACACCAGCGCGCGGCAGCGCTCCGGCCACAACGCAGCGATGATGTCGGCGGTGCGCGCGCCCCAGTCGAAGCCGGCGACGACCGCCGTCTTGATGTCGAGCTTGTCCATCAGCGCGATGATGTCGACGGCCATTGCAGCGGGCTCGCCGTTGCGCGGCGTCTCGCTGGAGAGGAACTGCGTCGAGCCGTAACCACGCAGATATGGGATGATGACGCGATAGCCGGCCTTTGCCAGGATCGGCGCGACATCGACGAAGGCGTGAATGTCGTAGGGCCAGCCGTGCAGCAGGATCGCGACGGGACCGTTCGACGGGCCAGCCTCGGCATAGCCGACGTTGAGGACGCCGGCATCGATCTGCTTGATCGGGCCGAAGGACGCGTTCGATGCTCGGGATCGCTGCGCTTCGGTTTGGGCGAGGGCGAGGTCGATCACGCCGAGGCCGACGGCGACGGTCCCTGCGGCGACGCCAAAAAACTTGCGACGATGCTGGTCGATGAGCTGCTTCATGATGGTGCTACCCGGTTGGTGGTTGGTGATGGTCAGATCAGTGCGACCGTGACGTCGATATTGCCGCGCACGGCCCTGGAATAAGGACAGGTCTGGTGCGCCTCATCGACGATGCCGCGCGCGACCTCGTGATCGAGGCCCGGCAGGCTGACATTGAGGCGCGCCCGCAGAGCGTAAGTGCCATCGTCATGGAGAAGGTCGATTTCCGCATCGATCGCGCTTTTCCTGGGAAGCACGATTTTCCGCTTGCGCGCGGCGATCTCCATGGCGCCTTCGAAACATGCCGACCAGCCGGCCGCGAACAACTGCTCGGGGTTGGTGCCGACGCCTGCTCCGCCCGGTGGCGACAATTTGACATCCAGGCGGCCGTCGGAGCTGCGGGACATGCCGTCCCCTCGTCCGCCGCTGGTGTGGGTCCTCGCCGTGTAGATCAGCTTTGCCGCTTGCGTCATGAAAGTCTCCTTGCCGTCGCGCACCTGACTAGCAGCCACCTCCGCAGCGCGCCCGTTGGGAGTTGTGAGAAATTGTGAGACCGGCAGGGAACCCGGTCCGGGAGGCCCTGCAGACGCGGTCTGATGCCGATGCAAAGCCGGTCTTGCCGGATCGACGCCCGCTCGTTATGCGGTCCTGCAAATGAGCAAGATTTCGTGATGATTGAACCGGCCGCGCCCGCGGCGTCGACATTGTCGTTCGGGCCATTCATCGTGACGCCGCATGAGCGGCTCGTCACGCGCGACGGCGTCGCGCTGCCGATGGGTGCCAAGAGCTTCGATACGCTGATCGCGCTGATGTCGCGGCCGAACGAGGTCATCAGCAAATGGGACCTGATGGCGCAGGTCTGGCCCGGCATGGCCGTCGAGGAAGCCAATCTGCGCTTTCACATTGCAGCGCTTCGCAAAGCCCTCGGCGACGGAAAAGACGGCGCGCGCTACATCACCACGCTCTCCGGTCGCGGCTATTGCTTCGTTGCGCCGATCTCGCAAACGGAGATTCAGGCAGAACGCCGCACAGCGCCGCGGCGCGAGCTGCCGCCGGTGAAACTACCGAACCGGCTGCAGCGGATGGTCGGGCGTGACGATGCGATCGCAGCCATCTCTGACAGGCTCACGACCTCGCGGTTCGTGACGATCACCGGCCCCGGTGGGGTCGGCAAGACCGCTGTCGCCGTGGCGATTGCTCACGACCTGCTCGAGACATTCTCCGGCGCCGCGCACTTCGTTGACCTTGCTGCGCTGAGCGATCCCGATCTCGTGACCACCTCGATCCTGCTGATGCTGGGGCTGCCGGCGCAGGCCGACGACCCGCTGCCCGCGCTGCTCGCCCATCTTCAGGACGAGCGGATGCTGCTGATCCTGGACAATTGCGAGCATGTCATCGCCGCTGCGGCGTCGCTCGCAGCGGAGATTTTCCACGCCGCGCCGCATGTCCATATCCTCGCCACGAGTCGCGAAGCCCTGCGCGTCGAGGGCGAGCAAGTCTATCGCCTGGCGCCGCTTGCCGTTCCGCCCGACGGCAGCGAGCTGACCGCGACGACAGCACAGACCTATCCAGCGCTGCAGCTCTTCCTCGAGCGGGCGTCAGCCGGCGGGGCGCAGATCGCGCTCGACGATGCCAATGCCGCGATCGTCGCGAACATCTGCCGCAAGCTCGACGGCATGGCGCTAGCGATCGAGCTCGCCGCGGGCCGGGTCGAAGCCTACGGCCTAGAGCAGACGGCCACGCTGCTCGACGAGCGCCTCAATCTGCTCTGGCAGGGCCAGCGCACGGCGCCACCGCGCCAGAAGACGTTGCAGGCGACGCTGGACTGGAGCTACGGCCTCTTGTCCGACACCGAGCGCCTCGTGCTGCGCCGCCTCGCCGTCTTCGCGGGCCACTTCACCATCGACGCCGCGTTGGAGGTCGTGCCGGACGAGCGCGTCGACCGCTCCCGCCTGTTCGACGCCATCGACAGCCTAGTCGCCAAGTCGATGGTCGCACCGCGCCCGATCGGCGCCATGATGCGCTATCGCCTGCTCGACACGACGCGGGCCTATCTGCTCGAGATCGAGCCTGACGAGGCGGCACTCGCGGCCCGCCACGCGACCTACTATCGGCGATGGCTGGAGCAGGCCGGGACGATATGGGCCACCGTGCCGAGCGCCGACGAGCGCGCGATCCATTTCTCCGCGCTTCACAATGTGCGCGCCGCGCTCGACTGGTGCTTTGGCGCGGGCGGCGATGCCGGCATCGGCATTGCGCTCGCGGCATCGGCATCCCCGTTGTTCCTGGCGATGTCACTGCTGATCGAATGCCGGCGCTGGTCGGAACGGGCACTGCTTGCGATCGATCCGTCCACGCGCGGCAGCGCCGAGGAAATGCACATCCAGGCCGCGCTCGGCCTGACCTTGATGTTCACGCGCGGCGGCAGCGAAGCAGCGCGTGGGGCACTGGCGAGAGGTCTTGCGATCGCCGAAGGGCGCGGCGATGCGCCGAACCAGCTCCAGCTGCTCGGCCGCATGCATATCTTCCACGAACGAATAGGACAGTTCGACGCCGCGCTCGGCTATGCCCAGCAGAGCCTCAAGGTCGCCGAAGCTCTCGGCGATGCCGCTTCAATTGCGCTCGCAAGGTCGCTCCTGGGTGTCTCTCTGCATCTGGCCGGCGAGCATCGCGACGCGCTGACGATGCTGGAAGCGGCTTGGCGGGGCCCCGGCACGGAGCGGATCAGCACGGTGTACGGCTTCGATCACCGCAACCGGGCCGGCATCTCGCTGGCACGAGAGTTTTGGTTGCAGGGCCGGCCCGCGGATGCTTCACGACTGGCGCAGCAGACGATCGCCGAGGCCGCGCAGATGGACCATCCGATCACGCTCTGCATCGCGCTGATCTGGGCAGTGTCGATCGATCTCTGGAACGGCGATCTCGACGCCGCCGAAGCGAACATCGACCGTTTCATCGCACATGCCAATTCGCGCTCGATGGGCCCGTATCTCGCAGTCGGCCGTGGCGTCAAAGGCGAATTGGCGATCCGGCGCGGCGATGCCGCGGGCGGTGTCGAGACGATAAGCGCCTGCCTGGGTGAGCTTCACGACGTCGGCTACGAGCTGCTCACCACGACCCTCAACATCGCTCAGGTCCACGGCCTGCTGGCGCTCGGCCAGATCGAGCAGAGCGCACGCCAGATCGACGACGCGATCCACATCGTCGAGCAAAATGGCGATCATCTCTACATGCCCGAACTGCTGCGGATGAAGGCCAAGGTATTGCTGTCGCTACCGGAGCCGAATACCGGGGACGCGGAGGCCTGCCTCATGCGATCGCTGAAGCTCAGCCGCGACAAAGGCGCGAAAGCCTGGGAGCTGCGAGCGGCGATTGATCTTGCGCAGCTTCTTGCTGAACGGCGCAGCCGCAAGGACGCAAGGCAATTGCTCCAAGCGGCGCTCGAAGGTTTCGCCGATGGCTCCGAAACGGCCGATATCAGGGCGGCCGACGCGCTACTGGCGACGCTGTAGCGGACTAAAGCGCGACGAGATCAGGACGAATCGTCATCGTGCTTTAGGTTATTGTTTGAGCATGATCTTTTCGGAAAACCGCTGCGCACTTTTCCGGATGATGCTCTACCCCGTCGGGGTGCCCTGCTTCCACTGGCCGCCGGCGATCTTGGCCGCCGCGATCACGGCCTGGGTGCGGCTCTCGACGCCGAGCTTTTGCAGGATCGCCGAGACATGCGCCTTGATGGTGGCCTCGGACACGCCGAGCTCATAGGCGATCTGCTTGTTGAGCAGCCCTTCCGACAGCATCATCAGCACCCGCACCTGCTGCGGCGTCAGCGTCACCAGGCGGTCGCGCAGGCGCGTCGTGTCGGGATCGGCGGCGGCGGAGAGGTCGGTGTCGGCGGGAACCCAGACGTCGCCCTCCATCACCTTGAGGATGGCGTCGCGCAGCGTCTCGACGCCGAACCGCTTCGGAATGAAGCCGGAGGCGCCGAAATCGAGCGAGCGGCGGATCGTGGCATTGTCGTCGGAAGCCGAGACGATGACCACCGGGATCGCCGGATATTGCGCGCGCAGATAGATCAGGCCGGAAAAGCCGGAGATCCCGGGCATCGAGAGGTCGAGCAGGATCAGGTCGACGTCGGAGGCCTGTTCCAGAAGCCCGGTCAGATCCTCGAACGATCCGGCCTCGTCGATCCTGGCCGAGGTCAGGACGCCCGCTACCGCCTGCCGCAGCGCATCGCGGAACAAGGGATGGTCATCGGCAATGACGAGATGGGTCGAGGGAGCGTTCATCGTTCTCTTGCTGGCAATCACCGGCCAGTAAGCCGGTCCGGGGCCTCGGTCAATTCTTCCCCGACCCGCCGTGGCATGCAAGCAGACAATATCCCTTTGCGGGAACGGGGTTAATCCAAAGTCGAGCACTATCGTGCCGGTTGGAGGCGCGCGCCGTCAGGTGCGCGTCAGTGCGCAAGGCCGAAAGTCGTATTGGGGCGGGTTTCACGCCGATGTTACCTTGCGGGCAAGACCTGGGTTGATCCGGCATGTCCGGACATCCGGGGCGCGAGGAAACGCATTTCGGGGAGCGACTCAACATGTCGACAATGGCTGTGTCTCAGACAGGCGCGGGAGGGATGACGAAGGACGAACGTTTCGTCATTCTCGCCTCCTCGCTCGGTACCGTCTTCGAGTGGTACGATTTCTATCTCTACGGGTCGCTCGCCTCGATCATCGGCGTGCAGTTCTTCTCGGACTATCCGCCGGCCACACGCGACATCTTCGCCCTGCTGGCGTTCGCTGCGGGCTTCCTGGTCCGGCCGTTCGGCGCGATCGTGTTCGGCCGTGTCGGCGACATCGTCGGCCGCAAATATACCTTCCTCGTCACCATCCTGATCATGGGTCTGTCGACCTTCATCGTCGGCCTCTTGCCCAGCGCGGCGACGATCGGCATCGCGGCGCCGATCATCCTGATCGCGCTGCGCCTCGCCCAGGGCCTGGCGCTCGGCGGCGAATATGGCGGTGCGGCGACCTATGTCGCGGAGCACGCGCCGAACGGCAAGCGCGGCTACTACACCTCCTTCATCCAGACCACCGCGACGCTCGGCCTGTTCCTGTCGCTGCTGGTGATCCTGTTCACCCGCACCGCGACCGGCGAGGCCGAGTTCGCGAAGTGGGGCTGGCGCATCCCGTTCCTGGTCTCGGTGCTGCTGCTCGGCATCTCGGTCTGGATCCGGCTCCGCCTCAACGAATCCCCGATCTTCCAGAAGATGAAGGATGAAGGGAAGAGCTCGAAGGCGCCGCTGACGGAAGCCTTCGGCAACTGGCAGAACGGCAAGCTCGTGCTGCTGGCGCTGCTCGGCGGCGTGATGGGCCAGGGCGTGGTCTGGTACACCGGCCAGTTCTACGCGCTGTTCTTCCTGCAATCGATCCTGAAGGTCGACGGCTACACCGCCAACCTCCTGATCGCCTGGTCGCTGCTGCTCGGCACCGGCTTCTTCATCGTGTTCGGCATGCTGTCCGACCGGATCGGCCGCAAGCCGATCATCCTCGGCGGCTGTCTGATCGCAGCGCTGACGTTCTTCCCGATCTTCAAGATGATCACCACCAACGCCAACCCGGCACTGGAAAAGGCGATCGAATCGGTCAAGGTCGAGGTGGTGGCGGATCCCGCAGGCTGCGGCGACCTGTTCAACCCGGTCGGTACCCGTGTCTTCACCGCACCTTGCGACACCGCGCGCGCCTACCTGTCGCAGTCGTCGGTCAAGTACTCGACCACGTCGGGCCCGGCCGGCTCCGGCGTCAAGGTGGTGGTGAACGGCAAGGAAGTTCCGTACGCGACCGCCAAGGACAGCAACCCCGCCGTTCTCGCCGCGGTGCAGGCGGCCGGTTATCCCAAAACCGGCGATGCGGGCATCGTGAAGATGGCGCATCCGTTCGACATCTTCCGTCCGCAGGTGGCCGCGACCATCGGGCTGCTGTTCATCCTGGTGATCTTCGTCACCATGGTGTACGGCCCGATCGCCGCGATGCTGGTCGAACTGTTCCCGACCCGCATCCGCTACACCTCGATGTCGCTGCCCTACCACATCGGCAACGGCTGGTTCGGCGGCCTCTTGCCGGCAACCGCCTTCGCAATCGTGGCCTCGACCGGCGATATCTATGCGGGTCTCTGGTACCCGGTCGTCTTCGCGGCCATCACCGTCGTGATCGGCTTCCTGTTCCTGCCCGAGACCAAGGACGTCGACATCAGGGCGACCTGATCGACGCTAGCGATCGACAATACGAACCGGCCGCGGAGCGATCCGCGGCCGGTTTCATTTTGGAAAGCTATTGATTGCTGCCGATGAATTGCAGCACCACCTCGCGCCGGTGCGGGCGGGCGCGATGCTCGATCAGGTAGATCGCCTGCCAGGTGCCGAGCGCGAGCCTGCCGTTCAGGACCGGCACCTGAAGCGAGGTCTGCGTCAGCATCGTCTTGACATGCCCGGGCATGTCGTCCGGTCCTTCGGTGTCGTGTGTCCAGCCGGCATTCTCGGGCGCAAGACGCGACAGTGCCGTTGTGAGATCGACCAGCACGGACGGATCGGCATTCTCCTGGATCGTAAGCGAGGCAGAGGTATGACGGATGAACAGCGTCAACACGCCCTCACCCGCGCGGGCCTCGTTGATGAATTTCGCGGCTTCGCTTGTGAGATCGGTGAAGCCGCGGCCCGGCGTCTGCACCGTCAGCAGCGACGATGCGATCGTCGTGGCTTGCACCGACGACGGCGCCGAGCGGGTCATGGATTTGGCTGATGTCATCGAAGTCTCTCAACTCTGGAAGCTGCCGTAGGGTGGGGCAAAGCGGCTTGTCCGCCGTGGCTCGAAGAGCGAAGGCGGAAGCGTGCCCACCAATCTGCGCGACGATATCAAGATGGTGGGCACGGCCCTTTGCGCCTTTGCCGACCCTACGGCAGCTCGTCGCGCATCAAATCCTCCCCGACACGTCCTTCTGCACGCGGTTGGCCATGTCGATCAGCCGGCGCCAGGCCTTTTCCAGGAACGACATCACGCGGTCCATGTCCTGGTCGCTCGGCAGCGGGATCTCGATCTTGCGGTCGCCCTCGGCGACCTTTGGCTCCGCCTTCTTGAGCGGATCGGATTTCGGCAGCGCCTCGTCGATCTTGCCGGAGACCGTCGGCCCGGCCGCGAGCTGCCCCTTCAGCTTCTCGACTTCGGCCTGGAGCCGGCCGATTTCGGCGTCGAGCGCGGCACGTTCGTCGGGCACCGCGTAGCAGGCCCAGCCTGCACCGTTCTTGGTGCAGGTCGACACCGTGCCGGTGCGGGTATCGAGCCGCAGCACGCCCTCGGGAATCGGCGTCATGCTGTAACGGCCGTTTTCACTGTCGGGCGCGGATTGGGCGGCAACGATGCCGCCGCCGGCGGTCATCGCCGCGGCGAATGCCAGCGCTGCAAGCCAAGATGCCCTGCAAGTTGTTGTGGATGGTTTCGCAGGTCTCATCGCGCTCTCCGACGCGCCGGTGGCGCTTTCGTAATTCTACACCCCGGCCGGGCAATCCGCCGCCCAAAACGCGCCTGCGGCATCAACGATCGCGTCGGCCCCTTTGATCCCGGCAGGACGGCGAAATGGCGACCGCTTCCGCCGATCCTGCCGAGAGCTGCTGCGGTGCGGCGTCACGCTGTGCGCAGCGCGGCCGCGCACGCCAATATCGCCAATAAAATCAGTCAGATAACAGAAAGAGACGCAATCGTGACTTGGCTTGACTTGATTATAGGCCATCAGTATGGTCCGCGCGGCTTTTGAGGGTGGCGGGCGTAATTTCCATTCAACCGCGGCGTTTCTGGTCTTCGTGGCATGGCTCAAGACACGGGACACGACGAGAATGGAAATCGCGATAGATCGCCCGAGGAAGCTGCGCTTTCCGAACGGCTCGGAAGTCTTGATAAGCGGTTGTCCGAAATTCGCGGCCGCCACATCAAGACCGAGCAACCCACAGGTGACGGTGGAGACGGAGCGGCCAGAGCCTCGGCGATGGCGCTTGGTTTTCGGTTATCTTCGGAGTTGGTCGCCGGTGTCGCTGTCGGAGCGGGGATTGGCTGGGGGTTCGACCGCTTGCTGTCGACGTCGCCTTTCGGGTTTATCGTGTTCCTGCTGCTCGGCTTCGTGGCCGGCGTGGTGAATGTGGTGAGATCGGCGGGCGCGGGTCAAAACAGGCGCGGTGGTTCGTAAGGCCGATCCACACAGGAGAGGAATGATCGTGCCGGCTTCGCCGGTGCGGGCCGGCCCGGCCGGCAGACCGAGACCCGCCGGCATTGCCCGGCAGACCAAGAGATGCCGCGCTGATGAAAATCGACCCGATCCACCAGTTCAACATCGAGCCTCTCTTCACCCTGGGCCATATCGGCAATCACACGATCGCCTTCACCAATTCGTCGCTCTACATGCTGGTGGCAGTCGCCATCATCTCGATCCTGATGCTTGCCAGCGGCACGCAGCTGGTTCCCGGGCGCCTCCAGTCGGTCGCCGAGATCTCCTACGAATTCGTCGCCAGCACCATCCGTTCGACGGCCGGCGCGGAAGGCATGAAGTTCTTCCCGCTGATCTTCTCGCTGTTCATGTTCATCTGCGTCTCGAACCTGGTCGGCATCATCCCCTACACCTTCACGGTCTCGAGCCACCTGATCGTCACCGTAGGACTGGCGCTGCTGGTCTTCTTCACCGTGCTGATCTACGGCGTCGCCAAGAACGGCCTGAAGTTCTTCTCGATTTTCGTTCCTCACGGCGTCCCGGGCTACATCCTGCCGCTGGTCATGTTCATCGAGATCCTGTCGTTCTTCCTGCGGCCGGTCTCGCACAGCATTCGTCTGTTCGCCAACATGCTGGCCGGCCACATCGCGCTGAAGGTGTTCGCGGGCTTCGTCGCCATGCTGGGCTTCTCCCTCGGTGCCATCGGCTGGGTCGGCGGCGTGCTGCCGCTGGCTCTCACGATCGCGCTGTACGCGCTCGAGATTCTGGTCGCGTTCCTGCAAGCCTATGTGTTTGCGATCCTGACCTGCATCTACCTCAACGACGCCATTCATCCGGGACACTGAGCGGTCCGGGGAATTTCCACCCACAACCCAATCTTTCTTCCAAGGAGTCTAAAATGGATCCGGCAGCAGCAAAACTTATCGGCGCGGGCATCGCGTGCATCGGCATGGGCGGTGCGGGCGTCGGCGTGGGCGTGATCTTCGGCAACTACCTCGCCGCAGCCGTCCGCAATCCGTCCGCCGCTCAGGGCCAGTTCGGCAACCTGATCTTCGGCTTCGCCGTGACCGAAGCGCTCGGCATCTTCTCGCTGCTGATCGCTCTGCTTCTGCTGTTCGTTTTCTAAAGAACGACTTCTTCCGCGCCGCTTCATCCGAAGCGGCGCGTGACAGCAACAGGAGTACTCCATGGCCGAGAGTCATGGCGGGGCAAAAGGTCCGGCGGCGGGCGCTCACACCGAAGCCGATGGCGGTCACCACGCCGGCGGTTTTCCGCCGTTCGAGAGCAGCACTTTTGCTTCGCAGCTGGTGTCGCTCGCGATCTTCTTCGTCCTGCTCTACGTGATCGTGTCCAAGCTCGCTCTGCCCAAGGTCGGCGGCGCGATCGAAGCGCGTCAGAACAAGATCGAGGGTGACCTCACCGAAGCGCAGGCGCTGAAGGACCAGTCCGAGGCGGCGCTGAAGGCCTATGAAAGCGAGCTCGCTTCGGCGCGTTCGCGGGCGCAGGCGATCGGCAACGAATCCCGCGACAAGGCGAATGCGCAGGCGGAAGCCGAGCGCAAGACGCTGGAAGAGCAGCTGGCGGCCAAGCTCGCCGAGGCGGAGAAGACCATCGCCTCGACCCGCACGACCGCCATGAGCAACGTCCGCGGCATCGCGGCCGACGCGGCAGGCCAGATCGTGCAGCAGCTCACCGGCATCGTTCCGGATGCGGCGTCGGTCAGTGCCGCCGTTGACGCGTCCTTGAAGGGTTAGTCGAGATGTTCTTCGATCCTGAAACCTGGGTCGCCGTCGCCTTCGTGATCTTGATGATCGTGTTCGGCTATCTCGGTGTGTTCAAGTCGGCGATGACCGCGCTCGATCATCGCGCCGCGCGCATCAAGGCCGAGCTCGACGATGCGACGCGCCTCAAGCAGGAAGCGGCCAAGGTGCTCGCCGACTACAAGGCGCGCAGCGCCACGGCCGAGCGCGAGGCTGCCGACATCATCGCCAACGCCAAGTCCGAAGCCGAGCGCATCGCGACCGAGGCCAAGGCGAAGATGGAAGACTTCGTCGCCCGCCGCACCAAGACCGCGGAGAGCAAGATCGCGCTCGCCGAAGCCCAGGCGGTGGCCGATGTCCGCGCCGCAGCCGCGGAAGCCGCCGTGCAGGCCGCCTCGACGATCCTGTCGCAGTCGGTCAAGGGCCAGGTCGCCGACGATCTGCTCGCCAAGGGCATCAACGAGGTTCGGCAGAAGCTGAACTGAGGGATTTCGCCTCACCAATCAAAAAGCCGGCGCGATGAGCGCCGGCTTTTTTGTTTGTGCGAGTATTGTAACCGCAAACTCGATGTCATCACCCGCGAAGTGTTTAGCCCGGACAGATCACTGACGGGTGTTCGGAGACATAGCTGACACATCAACATTGGCTGGATTGGTCCGATTCGGGAGGCCGTCCATGCCTTGGAGTGAGGTGTCAGCAATGGATCAGCGCCACGAGTTCGTGCGGCTGGCTTTGCAGGAAGGCGTCAACCGGCGCGAGCTCTGCCGTCGGTTCAACATCAGTCCTGATGTCGGTTACAAGTGGTTGCGGCGCTGGCAGGCTGGCGATCGGGAGCTGGCCGACCGTTCCCGGTGCCCGCATGCGATGCCCAAGCGCAGCAAGGCTGCGGTCGAGGCACAGGTTCTGGCTGTGCGGGACAAGCATCCCGCCTGGGGCGCACGCAAGATCGCCCATTGCCTGAAGCGGGATGGCCAGACGGTGCCGGTGCCGTCAACGGTGCACCGGATCCTGTGCCGGAACGGCCGGGTCACACCGAGTGAGACTGCGCCACCCAATCCGGGGCACCGCTTCGAGAAGGAAGCTCCCAATCTGCTGTGGCAGATGGACTTCAAGGGCCACCTGCCGCTCGCCAACGGGACACGGTGCCATCCGCTGACCGTCGTCGACGATCACTCGCGCTATGTCTTGTGCCTGAAGGCCTGCGCCGACGAGCAGCGTCTCACCGTGCAGGATCACCTGACGGCGACGTTCCGCTGCTATGGCCTGCCGGAGGCCTTCTACACCGATAACGGCTCACCTTGGGGCGATACGTCCGGCGTTCGTTGGACCGGACTGAAGGTGTGGCTGCTCAAGCTCGGCGTCAGGGTGGTGCACGCCAGGCCATGTCACCCGCAGGCCCGCGGCAAGAACGAACGCTTCCATCGCACCCTGAAGGCCGAGGTTTTTGCCATGCGTCGCTTCCGTACCCTCGCGGAAGTCCAGCGCGCCTTCGACGCCTGGCGACCGGTCTACAATCTGGAGCGCCCCCACCAAGGCATCGATATGCACGTCCCCGCCGATCGCTTCCGGCCGAGCGCCCGTGCCATGCCGGCGCGCATTCCGAAGGTCGAATACGACAGCACAGAGATCGTGCGCAGGGTCTCATCGACCAGACCCTATATCTCTTTCAAGGGACGATTTTGGAAGGTTCCCCAGGCCTTCGCACGCGAACATCTCGCGATCCGCCCGCTGGACCGCGACGGCCATTACGGAATCTTCTTCGCCAGCTGGCAGGTCGCATCGATCGACTTGACCAACGACCAACCTGTCAGTGATGTGTCCGAACAGGTGTCAGCCATGTCTCCGGACTAAACAGAAGGCGGGTGATCCAGTATTCCGAGACGGTTGTGATTGCTCGATAGGCCGCGGCGTACTGGATGCCCCGCCTCCGCGGGGCATGACAGCCAAACTAGCCGCCTATTTCTTCTTCTTCGCCTTCGGCTCGGGCGACAGCGCCTGCGGATCGAAGCCGACATAGAAGATGTAGGAATCGGCGACCGCGGCCGACGGCACCGGATAGGACAGGTCCTCGGCAACGAAGGTGAACGGCACGCTGCCGCCCTCCGCCATCTCGACCGTGGTCCGGTAGGCCTTCGAGGCGATCACTTTCTCGCCGACGCCGCCCTGCACCACCGCCACGCGCAGGGGCACCTCGACCGTCGACGGCGCGCCGGCGGGACCGGCGATGACGCGGCCCTGGATGCCGATCCGGGCCGTGATCTCGCCGCCGTTCCGGGTACATTCGCGCGCCATCTTGGTGATCGAGGCCTGGAAGCGGACGTCGTTGCCGACGGCCGGCTTGCCGGTGGCGCCGACCCCGTAAGTGGAGGCGCCAGCGCGCACCGTGACCTGGGGGCAATCGACGTCGTCATCGGCGGCCGGCTGGCCCGGTGCGGGCGCCGGCTTGGGCTGGGCCGGCTCGTCGGACTTGCCGCCGAACAGGCTCTTGAAGCGGTCGGTGAGTGACTGGGCCGCCACCGGCGAGACCGAGGCGAGCGCAACCGACAACGCCAGTGCGATCCCCGTCCCCCGCCGCAACATCGTCCGCGATGACCGAAGCTCCTGCACCATCGACACCCATACTCCATGACAAATACCGGCCGATCGCCGCCGGCCTTGCGCGTTATATCGTCAAAATCGGCGAACCCAAGGCAGCAAAAGGCCGTCGCAATGCGACTTTGGCCACAGGAATGGCCGGGTTCAGCCCCGGAAATCCTCGTGGAGCAGGCCGAACAGCAAATGGTCCTGCCACACCCCGTTGATGCAGAGATAACGCCGCGCCAGCCCCTCGCGGGAGAAGCCGCACTTCTCCAGCACCCGGATCGACGGCGCATTGGTGGGGATGCAGGCGGCCTCGACCCGGTGCAGATTGAGCTCGCCGAACAGCGTCGGCAGCAGCACCCGCAGCGCCGCCGTCATGTAGCCGCGACGGGCATGGGGCTGGCCGACCCAATAGCCGATGGTGCCGGCCTGCACGATGCCGCGCCGGACATTGGCGAGCGTGATGCCGCCGACCATGGCGCCGTCGAGCTCGCGGAAGATCAGAAACGGGTAGGAGCGGTCCGCGGCGATGTCCTCGGAATAGCGGCGCAGGCGGCGGCGGAAGCCGGACCGGGTCAGGTCGTCAGACGGCCAGATCGGCTCCCAGGGCGTCAGGTAATCGCGGCTGCTCTCGCGCAAATGCGCCCATTGCAGGAAATCTGACATCTGCGGCGCGCGCAGCAATAGCCCGTTGCCGCGCGGAGCGAGGGCGGCGGGTCCACTGGAAGGCAGGCGAAAGAGAGCCATGGTGATGCTTCCCGAAGGCGAGGCTCCGTGGCGCGGCTCCTAATGCAGCCGCGCCTTGGCGCGCGCCCGCGTCAATCCTTCCGCAAAAGACACCGCCGTGTCCAGACCCCTGCCGCTGCCTAATGCGACAACTGCAGGGCGGCTGCGCGAAAGCAGCGCACGCGCCGCGTCCCGGGTCGATTCGACACTGACGGCGTCGATCCGGGCCACCAGTTCCTGCACCGTTTGCGGCCGGCCATAGGCCAGCACATGCCGGGCCAGTTGCTCGGCGCGGGACGAGCAGCTCTCCAGCGCCATCAGGAGCCCGGCCTTCATCTGCGCCTTGGCGCGCGCGATCTCGGCCTCGGTCAGGGTCTCGACCGAATCATTCATGATGTCGACCACGACCTCCATCATCTCGGGCGCGTCGGCCGGATCGGTTCCGGTGTAGAGGCCGAAGAAGCCGGTGTCGGTATAGGGGGCGTGGAAGCTGTAGATCGAGTAGCAGAGGCCGCGCTTCTCGCGCACCTCCTGGAACAGCCGCGACGACATCCCCCCGCCGAGGATGTTGGTGAAGACCTGGAGCGAGAACAGCGACAGGTCGGTCTGGGGCACGCCTTCCAGCGCCAGCGTCAGATGCGCCTGCTCGAGCTCGCGATGCACCACCTTGGCGCCGCCCTTGCCGAACTGCGCCGACTGCGGCTTGGGACCCGGCGTCGCCTCGAAGCTCGCAAAGCGGTTCTCGACCTCGGCGACCACTTGTTTGTGATCGACCGCGCCGGCGGCCGCCACCACCATGTCGGGGCCGCGATAATGCGTCGACAGATAGCCGCGCAGCATGTCGCGGTTGAAGCTGCGCAGCGTCTTCGCGGTGCCGAGCAGCGAGCGGCCCATCGGCTGGTCGGGATAGCAGAGCTCGTTGAGGTGCTCGAACACGACGTCATCGGGCGTATCCTGCGCAGCGCCGATCTCCTGCACGATGACGTTCTTCTCGCGCTCGAGCTCGTCTGGCTCGAAGGCGGGATTGGCGAGGATGTCGGCGAGCACGTCGAGCGCCAGCGGCACGTCGGCCTTCAGCACCCGCGCGTAATAGGACGTGGTCTCGGTCGAGGTGCCGGCATTGAGGTCGCCGCCGACCGCCTCGATCTCCTCGACGATCTCGCGCGAGGAGCGCTTGGTCGTGCCCTTGAACGCCATGTGCTCCAGGAGATGCGAGATACCGTGCTCATTCGACTTCTCGTCGCGGCCGCCGACGCCCGCCCAGACGCCGAGCGCCGCAGTCTCGAGATGGGGCATCTTGTCGGTGACCACGGTCAGGCCGGAGGCAAGCTTGGAAATCTCGACGCTCATCCGGCAACTCCCTGTTTTGCGGCGCGGCTGACCGACAGCACGAACCGCTCGATCTCGGCCTGATCGTTCTTCATCACCTTCATGTGTTCGGATTTGGTCATGAGACCATCGAGCCAGGCCGGCAGTTGCGGCCGCTGGCCGCAGGCTGCCTCGACCGCATCGGGGAATTTGGCCGGATGGGCCGTGGAAAGCACGATGCTGGGCACCGTCGTGTCGGTGGTGTCGCGGTCGGCAACGGCAAGCGCCACCGCGGTGTGCGGATCGACCAGCTCGCCTGCCTCACGCCAGGCGGCGCGAATCGCAGCCGCGGTCTCGGTCTCGTCGGCACGGCCCGCGTCGAATTCCTCGCGGATGGCGGCCAGCGTCGCATCGGGCAGCACGAAGCGCCCCGACTGCTTCAGCGAGTCCATGAGGCGGCGCACGCCGGCCGCATCGCGCTTGCCGGCCTCGAACAGCAGCCGCTCGAAATTCGAGGAGATCTGGATGTCTATCGACGGCGAGGCGGTCGCATGCACCTCGCGCACCTCGTAGATGCCGGTCTTCAGCGTGCGCGCCAGGATGTCGTTGACGTTGGCGGCGATGCAGAGGGTGCGCACGGGCAGGCCCATGCGCTTGGCGACATAGCCGGCAAAAATGTCGCCGAAATTGCCGGTCGGCACGATGAAATCCACCGCGCGCGCCGGCGCGCCGACGGCAACGGCCGAGGTGAAGTAGTAGACCACCTGGGCCACGATGCGCGCCCAGTTGATGGAATTGACGCCCGAAAGCGAGGTCGCATCGCGGAAGCGATGGTTGTTGAACATCCCCTTCACCAGCGCCTGGCAGTCGTCGAAATTGCCTTCGATGGCGAGCGCATGGACGTTGGCCGCGCCCGTCGTCGTCATCATCCGCTGCTGCACCTCGGAGATGCGGCCGTGCGGGAACAGCACGATGAGATCGACATTCTCGAGGCCCGCGAAGGCTTCGACCGCGGCGCCGCCGGTGTCGCCTGACGTCGCGACCACGATGGTGGTGCGCTGGCCGCGCTTGGCGAGCACATGGTCCATCAGCCGCGAGATCAGCTGCATCGCCACGTCCTTGAAGGCGAGCGTCGGACCGTGAAACAGCTCCAGCACGAACTGGTGCGGCGCCATCTGGCGCAGCGGCACCACCGCGGGATGACGGAAGGTCGCGTAGGCCTCGTTCGCCATGCGGCCGAGCTCGGCGTCCGATATCTCGCCGCCAGCGAAGGGCCGGATCACGTCGACCGCGACCTCCCAATAGGGACGGCCGAAGAAGCCGGCGATGGTCTCGGTCGAAAGCTGCGGCCAAGTGACCGGCACATACAGGCCGCCGTCACGGGCAAGCCCGGTCAGCATCACGTCGCAGAAGCCGAGTTCGGGGGCCTCGCCCCGGGTCGAGATATAACGAGTCAAACTGCCCTCCAAAGGCCGACCGGGCCGAAGCTCGATCCGTAAGCCTTTGATTTCACGAAATACTTGTTAACAGCCAGAGGCTTTGGGCCACCATAAAGTGTTTTGCGGCATCGGGAAACCGCCTCCCGCCAGGGGTTCTGCAACGAAAAAGGGCTGCGGCGATGCCGCAGCCCTCTCTTGGAAGGTCTGTCGTTGATGTGCAGACCGGTTTGCCTTGTCCGGGTCGCCGACCCGCTAAACTATCGGCGCCAGCTTTCATTGCCTGTCATCAGATCGTCAAGAGCGAAAACCGCGCAGGCCGAAAGATGTTCCTTGTTTTTCCCGGGATGCTTCGGGCAGCTCCCGGGCATTCGCACGCAAGTTCATTCCGGAATTACCACTTTTTCCCGAATCTATTGCCTGCCTCGGGAACAATTGACCCGGCGGCCGATTGTGTCGGCGGATGGTATCAGCCGTCATCCATGCATTGCCCGGCCGACGGCGGCGCCGATCCGTCGACCGAACCGCTGCATCCTGGAGCAGCCGGTTCGGTCGCTGACGGACCTCAGCTCATCCCGATTTCCACCGCGATCCTGATCAGGTCGGAATGGTTCTTGGCCCCTAACTTCTGCTTGAGCAGGGACGTCGTGTTTGCGACGGTCTTGTAGGAGATGCCGAGTGCCTCGGCGACCTCGACGATCTTGTCGCCGCGTCCGAGCAGGCGGAGAATCTCGAGCTCCCGCGGCGTCATCTGCGAAGCCGGATTGGCCTTGATCGCGGCGCCGGAGAACGTCACGGCCTCCGCGAGCTGCGGCGAGATGAAATTGTCACCCGCGACGACCTTGCGCACGGCTTTCAGCAGAATCCTGGGATCGTCGCCCTTGGAAACATAGCCCTGTGCGCCCAGCTCGACCGCCCGCACCACGAAGGCCGGATCGTCGTTCATGCTGAACATAATGATCTTGGCGTCGGGATCGTCCTTGCGAATGCGTCGCATCAACTCAAAGCCTGAGACGTCAGGCAGGCTGATATCGATCACGGTGACGTCAGGCCGCTTGCTCACGTAGGCGCGATGCCCGGATTTGGCATCGGTCGCCTCGTCGATGCGGATCGATTGGTCGGACGCGAAAAGCGTCCGGCATCCGGACAGCACCACAGGATGGTCGTCGACGATCAGGACCTTGGTCGCCGGCTTGGCGGTATCTTGCATCGCGCGCTCTCTTGTTTTTCGACTCATAGACCGGCGGGAACAAATGGAAAGAGAAAATCGCCCCGATGCGCGTTAGAATTGACCTAATGTGGCAACGGCTCTCGTTCAGAACCCAATTGTTTCTTCCGCTCGGCCTGAGCTTTCTTGCCGCGCTGGCCATGGGCGGCGTGCTGCTCAAGACATTCGCGACCGGCCAGCTGGCCGACGAGAACGAGCCGGGTCGCCGCTCGACCCGGACTGTCGCTGTTGCGCTCAACAACGCCCTCGGCGCCTCGGATCATCCGCGGACGATTCTCGACGCATTCGTCCGTTCCCTGGATTCCTCCTCTGATATCCAATTCCGCCCCATAGAAGCAGGTCCCGCGCCTTCCGTGAAGGACGGTCTGCGCAATCTGCATGGCGTACCGCAATGGTTCGTGGAGCTGATCGTCATTCCGGACATGGACGCAGCCTCACCTGTCATCATCGACGGCAGGCGTGTCGGCGACATCGTCTTCGTGCCTGACCTGTCGGCCGACCTGTTCGAGAAATGGATCGGCTTTCTGGCGCTGACGAGCCTGATCGCCATATTGACGGTGCTGACCGGCACGATCGCTTATCTGTTCGCGGAATCGGCGCTGCGCCCCCTGCAAAAGCTCGGCGCAGGCCTCACCCGAATGCGATGCGGCGATTACGCGATGCCGATCCCGGTGGCAGGGCCGCCGGAGATCCGGCAGAGCTGCGAGGAGGCCAATGCGCTGGCAACGACGCTGGCGCGACTGAGCCAGGACAATCGCGACCTGCTGCATCGCCTGGTGTCGCTCCAGGACGACGAGCGGCGCGACCTCGCCCGCGAGCTGCATGACGAGCTCGGGCCGCTGCTGTTCGGCATCCGCGCCAGCACCATCGCGCTGGCCGACGCCTCGCCACAAGCAGGAAATCTCGGCAATTCGGTGCAGGAGGTGATGCGGTCGGTCGAGGCGCTCCAGCAGACCAACCGCCGTATCCTCGACCGGCTGCGGCCGCTCTATATCGAGCAGCTGGGGCTCGAGACCACCGTGCAGACGTTGCTCCAGAACTTTCGCAGACAGGCGCCGCATATCGGCCTGACGGCCACGATCGATCCGGCGCTGAACGAGATCGACGGACCGCTGGCCCAGACCGTCTATCGGTTGATCCAGGAGGCGCTGACCAACGTCCTGCGCCATGCCAATGCCGGCAATGCCCACGTGCAGGCCACCGTCGCGGGCGAGGCGCTCGTCATCGAGATCTCCGACGACGGCGGCGGCTTTCCGGAGAGCAACGTCTTCGGCCGGGGCCTCACCGGCATGCACGAGCGCGTGCGCGCGCTCAGCGGTTCATTGTCACTGCTGCGCGCCGATGAGCGAACCTATGTGCGCTGCCTGCTGCCGGTGAATGCGACGCAAGAAGAGCCGCCGCAGAGCTAAAGCGCGATGGGATGAAGATCACCACCGCGCTTTAGCTTATTGTTTGAGCATGATCTCCGCGCAAACGCGTTCCGCGTTTGTCGCGAGGGAAAACCGCTACGCATTTTTCCGGTTCATGCCCTAGCACGCACAACCGTCGTGGGAGTTCTGCCGCGACGGCGTGCACAGCGTGCTGTAGATCTTGCCTTCCGCGCTGAAGCGGAACGAGGCGTGGATGCGCAGTGAGCCCGCGATGGAATATTCGAGATCGACGCCGTGCGGCACGGGATTGATTTCTTCGAGGCCGAATCCGACCGACGAGAACGTGCTGAGCCGGGGTCCCCAATAGGTTTCGAGCTCGCTTCGGCCACGATAATGCTGCGTGCCGTTGCACGTGCATTCGACCCGGGCGTCGTCCGCATAGAGCTCGAGCAGGCTCGCAAGGTCGCCCTTGCGGCAGGCATCGACCCAGTCGACGACAATTCCCATCTGATCAATATCGCTCACGCCAACATCCTGCTTGCCGCGAAAAATTTCGTGCGGCTTAGGACCACACTCGTGAATATGCGCTGAATAATAAACCCCGGACGATCCCGGGTTCCTCCCGGAAACCTACGGAGAATTTGCCGGACGTCGTCCTCTCGTCCAGACGCCGAACGCGATCAACACCGCGCCTGCGAGCGCGAACCAGGTGATGGCGTATTGCAGATGATCGTCCTTCAGATGCACGTCGAGCGGCCCCGGACGCGGGATGCCGTTCTCGGGCGCCGGCTGCTCGAGGTCGATGTAGAACGGCGCAACCGCGCCCCAATGAAGCGCGCTTGCGATCGCCAGATGATCGCGCACGAACCAGAGGCGCTTGTCGCGGTTCTCCGCCGGCGTCAGCCAACCCGGCGCCTCGGGAAAGCGCAGATAGCCGGTGAACATGACCGGAGCGCCGGTGACGAGCTTCTTCACCGCACGATCCTCGATGCTGCGGTCCTGCATCGTGTTTTCGACGAAGCCGGCATCGATCACGATCGTCTCACCGCTCGGAAGGCGCGCCGGCAGGAACGCCCAGGTGCCGGGACCGGAGGCGTCCTTGCGCACGGCCGAGCCGGAGGAATAGACCATCGCATCAGGCAGCGGTGCATAGGTCGCGGTGAAGCTGACGCGGCGGAATTCGTCGCGCGCGGGATCGAGCGCGGTCCATTGCGCCGGCGGCGGCAGCGCGATCGGCGCTTCGGCCAACCGCTCGGTGAGCGCCGCGATCAGCGCATGCTTGGCGGTCCGGCGCTGCAATTGCCAGACTCCGAGCGAGATGAAGACCGCCGTCAGGAACAGCGTGAACAGCGCGAAGCCGGCCACGCGAGGCTTGCGCGCCGTCTCGTTCATTTCGCGCGGTCGACCAGCCGGCCCGGCGCCGCCTTGTGGTGGAATTGCAGTGCGATCAGCAGCGACTTCATGGAGCGCAGTGGCAGCAGCGTGGTGGCGAGGATCAGCGGCAGCCAGAGCATCGCATGCAGCCAGAACGGCGGCTGGTACTTGACCTCGACGACGAGCGCGCAGCCGACCACGATCGCACCGGCCAGCATGATGATGAAGATCGCCGGACCGTCGCCGGAATCGATGAAGGCGTAATCGAGGCCGCAACGGTCGCAGGACGGCGCGAGCGTCAGGAAGCCCGCATAGAGCTTGCCCTGGCCGCAGCGCGGGCACTTGC
Source organism: Bradyrhizobium sp. CB2312 (assembly GCF_029714425.1). Classification (NCBI taxonomy): domain Bacteria; kingdom Pseudomonadati; phylum Pseudomonadota; class Alphaproteobacteria; order Hyphomicrobiales; family Nitrobacteraceae; genus Bradyrhizobium; species Bradyrhizobium sp. CB2312. The sequence continues at coordinate 9,357,592 of NZ_CP121668.1, forward strand.
AGGCAAGCCCGCGCAGCGCGCTTTGCAGGACGGTGGTCTCGGGCTCGGTTGGACCGGCAGTGTCGTTCATGATCGCGGACTCTATCACAGTTTCCGCCGAAACTTGCGACGGCTGAAAAGCGAAAGGGCGGCCCAGCGGCCGCCCCTTCTGATCAATTCACGACGGCTCAGTGCGCGCCGTGGGCCATGGTCTCGGCGCCGTGTCCCCACACATAGATGCAGAGGAACAGGAACAGCCAGACCACGTCGACGAAGTGCCAGTACCAGGCGGCGAACTCGAAGCCGAGATGCTGCTTCGGCGTGAAGTGGCCGGCGTAGGCGCGGAACAGGCAGACCAGCAGGAAGATGGTGCCGACCAGCACGTGGAAGCCGTGGAAGCCGGTCGCCATGAAGAAGGTCGCACCGTAGACGTTGCCGGCGAAGGAGAACGCCGCATGGCTGTACTCATAGGCCTGCACGCAGGTGAAGAGCGCGCCGAGCACGACGGTGAGGATCAGGCCGTACTTCAGGCCCTGGCGATCGTTCTCGAGCAGCGCATGGTGAGCCCAGGTCACCGTGGTGCCCGAGGTGAGCAGGATCAGCGTGTTCAGCAGCGGCAGATGCCAGGGATCGAAGGTCTCGATGCCGTGGGGCGGCCAGGTGCCGGGGACCGAGCAGGCACCGGCCTGGGTGCCGAGACCGCAGCCGAACACCGCATCGCGGGTGGCGTGGACGGCGTCGGCCGGGAACAGCGCCGCGTTGAAATAGGCCCAGAACCAGGCCACGAAGAACATCACCTCGGAGGCGATGAACAGGATCATGCCGTAGCGGTGATGCAGCTGCACGACGCGGGTGTGGTCGCCCTTGTACTGGGCTTCCTTGATCACGTCGCCCCACCAGCTCGCCATGGTGTAGAGCACGCCGACGGTGCCGACACCGAACACGATCGGCGCGGCCGAGAACATGTGGTGCATCCAGGCGATCGCGCCGACCGCCATGATGAAGGCCGAGAGCGAACCGACCGCCGGCCAGGGAGAGGGATCGACCAGATGATAGTCGTGATGCTTGCCTTGCGCGGTAGCCATTTGCGGTCTCTCTCCTCAATCCCGTGCCTGTTCGGCACTTATCCCCTTGTTTCCAACCCCCATGGCGCGAAGCCCGGCGATCAGAGATTTCCCTTGCGTTGGTCGTTCTCGCCGGATGCGAGCGGCTTCACCACCGGATCCTTCACCGGATAGAACGTGTAGGACAGCGTGATCGTGTTCAGCCCGTCGTTCTCGTGATCGTCGGCGATCGACGGATCGACGTAGAACACGACCGGCATCTCGCGCTTCTCGCCCGGCGCCATGGTCTGCTCGGTGAAGCAGAAGCAATTGATCTTCTGGAAGTAGGACCCGACCGTCAGCGGCGCGACATTGTAGGCGGCCTGGCCCGCGGTGGTGCGCGCAGCCTGGTTGGTGACGGTGTAGAATACGGTCACGACCTGGCCGATATTGACCTCGATCTCGTTCTGCTCCGGCTCGAACTTCCAGGGCAGTCCGGGCGCGACGTTGGAATCGAAGCGCACCGAAATCTTTCGGGCGATCGGGCCGCTGGCGGGCGCGGAGGTTGCGACCTGGGTCGTGCCGTTGAAGCCGGTGGCGCGGCAGAACCAGTTGTAGAACGGCACCGCCGCGTAGGAGGCGCCGACCATCAGCGCGACCACGCCGCCACAGATGGAAGCAACCACCACATCGCGGCCCAGCCCGCGGCCCTTGGCCGGCTTCCGATTGACCGGCTTGGCGCTGACGTCCTGCGATATGGTCGGCTCGTGATCCATGATTCCTACATCGGCCGGACTAGCACTGCCGGTCCCTTGACCATGGTGACGGCGAAGAACAGCACGACGAGCACGCCGAGCGCCAAAGCAATGGCAATCGAGCGCTGACGACGGCTCTTCTTCTGCGCCTCGGTGAGGACGATTCCATCTGGCTCGGGTTTGTCGGCCATTCCTGCCTCATGCGCCCCCAACCATCGGAGCAACCGCCCGGAACACGACCTCGGCCAGCAGGGTCGCGAACAGCGCGAACAGATACAGGATCGAGAAGGCGAACAGTTTTCGCGTCGCGCGCAGGGACTGGCTGCGTTCGCGGCGCACATAGACGTTGATCGCAAGCACCAGCATGCCGGCGCCGAGGATCAGCGAGACCACGCCGTAGACGGCGTCGAAATAGCCGAGCACCCAGGGCGCGGCGGCGACCGCGATCAGCACGACGGTGTAGAGCAGGATCTGGAGCCGCGTCGCGTCGGGGCCGGCGACGTTGGGCAGCATCGGAATGCCGGCGCGCGCGTAATCGTCGGAGCGGAACAGGGCCAGCGCCCAGAAATGCGGCGGCGTCCAGAAGAAGATGATCGCGAACAGCAGCAGCGGCTCGACGTCGACCGTGCCCGTCACCGCGGCCCAGGCCACCACCGGCGGCAGCGCGCCGGCGGCGCCGCCGATCACGATGTTCTGCGCGGTCCAGCGCTTCAGCCACATCGTGTAAATCACGACGTAGAAGAAGATGGTGAAGGCAAGCAGCGCGCCCGCGATCCAGTTCACGAGGATGCCGAGCGTCATCACCGAGAAGAAGGCGAGCGTCGTGCCGAACGCCATGGCTTCAGGGCGGGTGATGCGGCCGCGCGGGATCGGCCGGTTCGCCGTGCGCGACATTTTCGCGTCGATGTCGCCTTCGAGCGCCATGTTGAGCGCCCCCGAGGCGCCGGCACCGACGGCGATGCAGAGCAGCGAGGTGATCGCGAGCACCCAGTGGAAGTGCCCGGGCGCCATCGCCATGCCGACCAGCGCGGTGAAGATCACCAGCGACATCACCCGCGGCTTGAGCAGCGCGATGTAGTCGCCAACCTCCGCTTCGGAGATGCGGGGATTGATGTCGATGGCGTTGTGGTCGAGGACGGACACTAATCTAACTCGCTTCGTTGTAGAGCCGCGGCGCCCATGACGGGCGCCGCGGAAGATGGCTTACTGCACGCGGGGCAGCACTTCGAACTGGTGGAAGGGCGGCGGCGAAGGCAGCGTCCACTCCAGCGTGGTCGCACCTGCACCCCACGGATTGTCGCCCGCCGGGACCTTCTTCATGAAGGCGTCGAGCACGCAGTAGAGGAAGATCAGGACGCCGAAGCCCGAGATGTAGGAGCCGACCGACGAGACCAGGTTCCAGCCGGCGAAGGCGTCGGGATAGTCGACGTAGCGGCGCGGCATGCCCGACAGGCCGAGGAAGTGCTGCGGGAAGAACACGAGGTTCACGCCGATGAAGGTGACCCAGAAGTGCGCCTTCGCCAGCGTCTCGTTGTACATGTAGCCCGTCATCTTCGGGAACCAGTAGTACCAGCCGGCAAAGATCCCGAACACGGCGCCGAGCGACAGCACGTAGTGGAAGTGCGCGACGACGTAGTAGGTCTCCTGGAGCACGCGGTCGACGCCGGCATTCGCCAGCACGACGCCGGTGACGCCGCCGACCGTGAACAGGAAGATGAAGCCCACCGCCCAGATCATCGGGGCGCGGAATTCGATCGAGCCGCCCCACATCGTGGCGATCCAGGAGAAGATCTTCACGCCGGTCGGGACCGCGATCACCATCGTGGCAGCAACGAAGTAAGCCTGCGTCGCCGACGACATGCCGACCGTGTACATGTGGTGCGCCCACACCACGAAGCCGATGCCACCGATCGCGACCATGGCGTAGGCCATGCCGAGATAGCCGAACACGGGCTTGCGCGAGAAGGTCGAGACGATCTGGCTGATCATGCCGAAGGCGGGCAGGATCAGGATGTACACCTCGGGGTGACCGAAGAACCAGAACAGGTGCTGGAACAACACGGGGTCGCCGCCGCCGTCGGGCGCGAAGAATGTCGTGCCGAAATTGCGGTCGGTGAGCAGCATGGTGATCGCACCGGCGAGCACCGGCAGCGACAGCAGCAGCAGGAACACCGTCACCAGGATCGACCACACGAACAGCGGCATCTTGTGCAGGGTCATGCCCGGCGCGCGCATGTTGAAGATGGTGGTGATGAAGTTGATGGCGCCGAGGATCGACGAGGCACCGGCAAGGTGCAGCGACAGGATCGCGAAGTCGACGGCCGGGCCCGGATGGCCGGAGCTCGACAGCGGCACGTACATGGTCCAGCCCGCGCCGACGCCGTTGGCGCCCGGCTCGCCCTCGACGAAGGTCGACATCAGCAGCAGCGCGAACGAAGCCGGCAGCAGCCAGAACGAGATGTTGTTCATGCGCGGGAACGCCATGTCGGGCGCCCCGATCATCAGCGGCACGAACCAGTTGCCGAAGCCGCCGATCATCGCGGGCATGACCATGAAGAAGATCATGATCAGGCCGTGGCTGGTCACGAAGACGTTGTAGGTGTGCGTCTCGTGGAAGATCTGCACGCCCGGATACATCAGCTCCGCACGGATCGCGATCGACATCGCGGCACCGATGACGCCGGCAACGACCGCGAAGATCAGGTACATCGTGCCGATGTCCTTGTGATTGGTCGAATAGACGTAGCGCCGCCATCCGGTCGGATGGGCGTGCTCGTGGTCATGTCCGTGGTCTTGCGCGTGATCGCCGTGTGCCGCTGCGCTCGTTGCCATTTTCAAATCCTGCCTTGCGTCCCATGCGGACCTTATGCGGTCCCGCCCTTTATGTCGCTTTCAGTCCCCTCGAGCCCTGACCCGGCGCTTACTGCGTCGGGCCGGCCGCCGAGGCGTAGGTGCTGGTGCCGCCACTCGCAAACTTCTTCTTCGCCGTCTCGACCCAGGAGGCGAACTCCTGGTCGCTGACCACGCGGATCGCGATCGGCATGAAGGCGTGATCCTTGCCGCAGAGCTCCGAGCACTGGCCGTAGAACATGCCGGTCTTGGTGGCCTTGAACCAGGTCTCGTTCAGCCGGCCGGGGATGGCGTCGATCTTGACGCCGAAAGCCGGCAGCGCAAAGGCGTGGATGACGTCGGCGCCGGTGACCTGGACGCGAATCACCTTGTTCACCGGCACCACCATCTCGTTGTCGACGCCGAGCAGGCGGGGCTGCTTGTCCTGGGCCATCAGCGAGTCGAACTCGAACTTGCCGTTGTCAGGATAGGCATACGACCAGTACCACTGCTTGCCCGTCGCCTTCACGGTCAGATCCGCCTTCGGCACGTCGAGCTCCAGGAACAGAAGCCGGAACGACGGCACCGCGATGCCGACCAGGATCAGCACCGGAACCAGCGTCCACACCACCTCGATCAGCGTGTTGTGGGTGGTCCGCGACGGCACCGGATTGGCCCTCGCATTGAACTTCAGGACCACGATCACCAGCAGCGCCAGAACGAACAGCGTGATCAGGGTGATCAGCACGAACAGGAAGTTGTGGAACCAGACGATGTTGTCCATCACCGGCGAGGCCGATTGCTGCAGCGTCCATTCCCACGGCGCCGGCTGCCCGACCTCGGCGAATGCCGTCCCGCCCGCCGCCAGCGTCATGCCAGCCGCCACCAAGGCGATGGTGGCCATTCCCAGCAAATGCCGGCCCACCCGACCCATCGACATCCTCATGCCGTTCGCGCTCCCCTTACGAAATCACCCCAGGTGCGTTCCCCTATTTTTGGGAAACGCTTATTCGATCCGCCCGTCTGACAAACCGCCGCGCAAGAATACCTCTAAGAGGAATTGGGGCCAGATCGCTAGAACGCCGAAATCAAGCCTCTCAAACCATAATTCTTGATCTATCGCAATGCAGTCTTGAGGCCTGTCTGTCAGCGATCACCCGCAAGATATTTCCTAGTAACATCAGAGAAAAATACCGTTTCCCGGGATGCTGCGGCTTGACAGCGGCATTGCCCGCGGTAGGCACTGGCGAACAGCCGCGCAGGAATCTGATTCGTGCTGATGTTGGCGGTGTGGGCGGCGCGGAATTTGCTTGGGAATCGCCTTCAAGCCGCCGTCATTCCCGTATCAGTCCGCCAGGTGCGAGCGACCCAGGCGAGCAGAGGGACCGACCCGATGGGGTTTTCGAGTTGCATGGCAAGGGAGGCCAAAAGGCAGGCTGACGGCCTCACGAGGCTTGCCGCCCTGCTGGCTGCGGTCGTCCTGCTGGCGCTGCCAGGCCTCTTCGTACCAAGCCTTGCCCATGCGCAGGGCGCGGTGCGCTCCGTCCATGGCGACTGGCAAATCCGCTGCGACACCCCGCCGGGCGCCCAGACCGAGCAATGCGCCCTGATCCAGAGCGTGGTGGCCGAGGACCGCTCCAATGCCGGCCTGACCGTGATCGTGCTCAAGACCGCCGACCAGAAGAGCCGCCTGATGCGCGTGGTCGCCCCGCTCGGCGTCCTGCTGCCCTCCGGCCTCGGGCTGAAGCTCGACAACCAGGACGTCGGCCGCGCCGGCTTCGTCCGCTGCCTGCCCAACGGCTGCGTCGCCGAGGTCGTCATGGACGACAAGCTGCTCGGCCAGCTGCGCAGCGCCAAGACCGCGACCTTCATCATCTTCGAGACGCCGGAAGAAGGCATCGGCTTCCCGCTCAGCCTGAACGGGCTCGGCGAGGGCTACGACAAGCTGCCGTAGCAGGGCTCACGCCGCGTCGACGCGATAGAGCTCCATGTCGCACCAGCCGCAGCGATAGATGCGGCCTCTCCCGGCCACCGGCCCGACCAGCGCCTTGCGCCGGCATGTCGCGCAGACGACGCCGTCCACGGTGTCGCAGCCCGGGTGAGCTGCGACATAGGCCTCGCGGGTGGGATAGGAGGTCCAGAAGCGGTGATAGACGAACTGGTTGAACAGCAGGACCAGCCCCAGCGCGCCAAAGCCGATGATCAGGCCGTGATACTGATCCCAGAACACAAGCAGGGAATTCCACATGCTTTTGCCGGCAGATCTCTCACCAAGGGTCGCCCTCGATAGCCCAAAATCCTGAAAACCGGTTTAAGGGGAAGCCGTACCTATCGTTTCCGTAATGTGACGGCCCAGCCCTCGCGGAACGCGCGGGAAACCATTATCTTGCCCAACATCCCCCGATAATGGACGGACGCATGACCAATCCTGCCACAACCTCCCTGCTCGACCGCGCCAATCTCGATCGCGACCAGGTTCGCAACGAGGTCGCGCGCGGGCTTGCCGGCGCCGACGACGGCGAATTGTTCCTGGAATACAGCCAGACCGAAGCGCTGATGTTCGACAATGGGCGGCTGAAGCAGGCGACCTACGACACCTCGCAGGGTTTTGGCCTGCGCGCCGTCAAGGACGATGCGGTCGGCTATGCGCATTCCTCCGACGTGTCCCTGCCGGCGCTGATTCGCGCCGCGGACGCGGTCGCGGCCGTGCGCGGCGGCTATTCCGGCAGCTTTGCCGCTCCGCCGGCGCATACCAATGTGCGGCTCTATAGTGACGACAATCCGCTGGATGCGCCGGGCTTCGAGACCAAGGTCAAGCTGCTCGCCGAGATCGACGCTTATCTGCGCGACAAGGATCCGCGGGTGCGGCAGGTCAGCGTCAGCCTGGGCGCGACCTGGCAGGTGGTCGAGATCCTGCGGCCCGATGGCGAGAGCTATCGCGACATCCGCCCGCTGGTGCGCGTCAACATCTCCGTCGTCGCTGGCCAGGGCGACCGCCAGGAGAGCGGCAGCAAGGGCTATGGCGGCCGCGCCGGCTATGCCGAATTCATCGAGAGCAGGAATTGGCGCGAGGCCGCCGACGGCGCGCTGCGCGAGGCCCTCGTCAATCTGGAATCGATCCCCGCCCCCGCCGGCGAGATGGACGTCGTGCTTGGCGCCGGCTGGCCCGGCGTGATGCTGCATGAGGCGGTTGGTCATGGCCTCGAAGGCGACTTCAACCGCAAGAAGACCTCGGCGTTTGCGGGCCTCATGGGCCAGCAGGTCGCGGCCAAGGGCGTCACCGTGGTCGATGACGGCACCATTGCCTCGCGCCGTGGCTCGCTGTCGATCGACGACGAGGGCACGCCGACCAATCGCACCGTGCTGATCGAGGACGGCATCCTGGTCGGCTACATGCAGGACCGCCAGAACGCGCGGCTGATGAACATGAAGCCGACCGGCAACGGCCGCCGCCAGGGCTATGCCCATGTGCCGATGCCGCGCATGACCAACACCTACATGCTGGCGGGCGACCGCGACCCGGCCGAGATCCTTGCCTCCGTGAAGAACGGCGTGTTCGCCGCGAATTTCGGCGGCGGACAGGTCGACATCACCTCGGGCAAATACGTGTTCCAGTGCACCGAGGCCTACAAGATCGAGAACGGCAAGATCGGCGCGCCGCTGAAGGGCGCCATGCTGATCGGCAACGGGCCGACCGACCTGCATCGCATCCGCATGATCGGCAACGATCTGGCGCTCGATACCGGCATCGGCACCTGCGGCAAGAACGGCCAGGGCGTCCCTGTCGGCGTCGGCCAGCCGTCACTTCTGATGGAACGCATTACGGTGGGTGGAACAGGCGCATGAGTGTCGAGAAGATAACCGTCCCCGCCAAGCGGAAGACCAGCGGCTGGGGCGGCCAGCTGATGCAGCTCGCCGGCATCGTTGCCGCAGTGTTCATCGCCAAGGGCGCGCTGGCCGAGCCGTTCTACGTGCCGTCCGGCTCGATGGAGCCGACGCTGCTGATCGGCGACGCACTGCTCGCCTCGAAATTCCCCTACGGCTACGGCACCTCGTCGCTGCCGATCCAGATCAACCTACCCGAAAGCGGCCGCGTGTTCGCGGAAACGCCGAAGCAGGGCGACGTCGTCGTGTTCCGCTGGCCCGGCGACCGCTCGCAGGCCTGGGTCAAGCGCGTCGTCGGTCTGCCCGGCGACCGCATCCAGATGCGGCAGGGCCAGCTCTTCATCAACGACCGGCCCGCCGAGCTGAAGCCGGATGGCATCGGCCAGGCCGAGGACGACAATGGCGGCAGCGAGCCCGCCCACCGCTATATCGAGACGCTGCCGAACGGCGTCTCGCATCTGATATTCAAGATGCGCGACAACGGTCCGCTCGACAACACGCCGGAGGTGACGGTGCCGCCCGGCCATCTCTTCGTGCTCGGCGATAACCGCGACAATTCCGCCGACAGCCGCGTGCCGCTGCGTTCCGGCGGCGTCGGCCTTCTGCCGATCGACAATCTGATCGGACGCGCGGATGCCGTGGTTGGCTCCTGGGATCTCGGCATGCGCAGCCAGCCCGTGTACACGTGGCTGTCCGGCTTCCGGCTCGCACGGTTCTTCACCGCCGTACACTGAGCTGATCCTCATGACCTTCGACGACGTCAGAAAATTCGCGCTGACGTGGCCGGAGGTCGAGGACGGCACCTCCTACGGCACGCCGGCACTGAAAGTGCGCAAGAAGATGCTGGCGCGCCTGAAGGAAGACCGCGACAGCCTGGTGATGCCGGATGTGCCGATCGACGAACGCGCGATGCTGGTCGAGAGCCAGCCAGGAATCTTCTATTTCACCGACCACTACGCCGACTATCCGATCGTGCTGATCCGCCTGTCGAAGGCGAAGCGCGCGATCGTCGAGCCGTTCCTGCGGCGGCGCTGGCGCGCGCTGGCCTCGAAGGCGGCGCGCACCGCATTCGACGCCAGCCTGTAGGTCATGGCCGCGATGGATCGCGATCGTTTCCTCGCATTAGCGCTGAAAAATCCCGTCAATGCCGCGATCGTCGACGAACTCGCGCGGCTGGACCTGCCGGATGCATGGCTGGTCTCGGGATGCCTGGTGCAGACCGTATGAAACGTGCTCACCGGCCGCGCCATCGATCACGGCATCGCCGACTACGACGCGTTCTATTTCGACCCTGACACCTCGTGGGAGGCGGAGGATGCGGTGATCCGCAAGCTGCATGAGCGGCTGGCGCATCTCGGCGTCAAGGTCGAGATCCGCAACCAGGCACGCGTGCATCTGTGGTATCCCGGCAAGCACGGCCTGCCCTATCCGCCCCTGAGAAGCTCGACGGAGGGCATCGACCGCTTCCTCACGCAGAACACGCAAATCGGCGTCAGGCGCGCAGGCGATGGCTACGAGGTCTACGCGCCGCGCGGCTTTGGCGATGTCGCAGGGCTGATCGCGCGGCCAAATCCGGGACCGAATTTTTCGGCGGCGAATTACGCGGTGAAGGCCGGGCGATGGAAAGCGCTATGGCCGGAGCTCACGGTGATCGCGGCGGAGTAGATGCCGTAGGGTGGGCAAAGCGAAGCGTGCCCACCACCTCTTGTAATAGTTGAAAGATCGTGGGCACGGCGCTTTGCGCCTTTGCCCACCCTACGACAGCAATGACGATGGAAAGAGCTGCGCCTACCGCACCACGCCCGACGTAAACCCCGCTTTGCGGCGCGGCGGCTTGATTTCCTTCTTCAGGAAGCAGCGCGCCTCGCGCCCGGTGTAGCCGGGGCGGGCATAGGTGAAGGCGCGACATTTGTTGTCGGCGATGCAGGCCGCCTTGCAGGCCTCCTCGCCTTCGCCCTCCTTGAGCTCGAAATTGCGCAGATCGCCGCCGGGGCGGTCGATCGACGTCTCCACGCCTTCGACCCGCGGCTCGATCACGCCGGCACCGCGCACACCGGAGATGCAGCAATTGCCCGGCACGCGCGGCGGCACGACGTTCTTGAGCCAGCACACGGCCGAGCCGCCTTCGACATCGGGATAGCTGAAGCTCCAGGAACGACAGCGGCGGTCGCGCTCGCAGAGCAGCGCGCAATCCTCGGGATCGCCCGAGGTGACCGGCGTGCTGAAATAGTCGCCGCCGGGCCGATCGAACGCTGTCTGGGCGCGCACGGGCCAGCTCGCACATGCGAACGAAAGCAGCGCGACGCAGGCCACGACGCTTGCCAAGACCTTCGCCATGACGGCCCTGGGCGGGCGGCCCTTCCCCATCAGAACAGCTTTCGAGTTATTGACGACGCTCAGGTTTTTTCAGCCGGTCATTTGATCGCCGCAAACCTGTATGGGCGATGAACGGCTCAAGTCCTGGGCGTTGGCCTATGTGTCTAGAAAGCGTATTCCGCGTAGGCCGGTTCCACCGAGCCGTTCCAAGGACCGTTGAACTTCTCGAGCATCTCCTCGGCCGGCGTGCGGCCGGAATCGATGATGCGATCGAGCGGCTCCAGATGCCGGGTCTCGTCACGGCCGAGTTGGTCGATCCGGCCGCGCCGGCGCAGGCCGGCATGTGCCAGAACGAGGCACTCCTTGGCGATCTCGAACAGATAGCGGTCCTTGAGCCGCGCCTTGAAGCCGAAGCGCGGCACGTCGTCGCGCAGGGCCTGGCGTTCATGCGCGCTCCAGTGCTTCACCATGTCCCAGGCGGCATCGAGGGAGACATCGTCATAAAGCAGCCCGACCCAGAACGCGGGCAGCGCCGGCAGCCGGCCCCACGGGCCGCCGTCGGAGCCGCGCATCTCGAGATAACGCTTCAGGCGCACCTCGGGGAAGATCGTCGAGAGATGGTTGGCCCAGTCCGACAGGGTCGGACGCTCGCCGGGGAGGTTGTTGTTGCGGCCGTCGAAGAAGGCACGGAACGAGGAGCCCGAGACGTCGATATACTCCTCGCCGCGCTTGACGAAATACATGGGCACGTCGAGCGCGTAATCGACATAGCGCTCGAACCCCATGCCGTCCTCGAACGCCCACGGCATCATGCCCGCACGCGCATTGTCGGTGTCGCGCCAGATCTCGGAACGGAACGAGAGGAAGCCGTTCGGCTTGCCTTCGGTGAACGGCGAATTGGCGAACAGCGCAGTCGCGACCGGTTGGAGCGCGAGCGAGACGCGCAGCTTCTTGACCATGTCGGCTTCGGAGGAGAAGTCGAGATTGGTCTGCACGGTGCAGGTCCGGTACATCATGTCGAGGCCGTACCGGCCGACCTTCGGCATGTAATTGGTCATGATCTTGTAGCGGCCCTTGGGCATCACCGGGATGTCGGCGCGCGACCAGGACGGCGTCATGCCGAGGCCGAGGAAGCCGATGCCGAGCGGAGCCGCGATCTCGCGCACCTGCGCCAGATGCGCCATCAGCTCGCTCTGGGTCTGGTGCACGTTCTCGACCGGCGCGCCCGAAAGCTCGAACTGTCCGCCGGGCTCGAGTGAGATCGCGCCGCCGCCGGTGACGTCGTAGAGGCCGATGATGTTGCCCTTCTCCATGATCGGCTCCCAGCCGAGCAGGAGCTTCATGCCCTCGAGCAGCGCGCCGATGCCGCGCGGGCCTTCGTAAGGCACCGGACGGTGGCCCTCGAGCGTGAACGGCGTCTTCTCGTGCTCGGTGCCCAAACGGAAGTCGGACGGGTCCTTGCAGCCGGCCTCGAACCACGCGACGAGCTCATCGCGCGATTGCAGCGGCGTCATATCGATCTGGTCTCGCGCCATATCAAACTCTAATCAAAAGCGCTTCGACCGAATGCGCGCGGGTGACGGGATGGTCCGCGAACCCACCGGGCGCGCGGACGTGCTGGTTTTGCCGCGCGATCATCGCGTCGGCGAGGTTTCGTTGACGTTGGCGACGGGCGGCAGCTTCATCTCGCCGCACGAGCAGCCGAGGCGGTCGAGCAGACCGCTGAGCTTGACGGCATCGGCATCGGACAATTTCGAGCCGACATACTTCTCGATTGCGGCCGAATAGGCACCCCACATCCGCTTCTGCAATTCGCGGCCGGCTTCCGTGATCTCGACGAACTGGCCACGCTTGTCGATCTTGCATTCGCGCCGGGAGGCAAGGCCTTCGTCGACCAGGCGGTCGATCAGGCGCGAGGTCGAGTATTGCGGGATCAGCATCTGCCGCTCGAGCTCGACCGGCCGCAGCTCTCCGCTCGGCGCACGCGACAATTCCAGCAGCGCGTCATACCAGGCCAGCGGCGGGAAGCCCGCCTTCTTCAGATCCTGCTCGACGCAATCGAGCACGCGGCTCTGCACCCGCATCAGGCGGATCCAGGCGGAGGTTGCCTCGGTCGATGGTTTGCGTTTCATGGTCCCGCTCAAGCTCGTCGTCCGTGTCTTACCCCATTCGATGCAGCTGCATCAATCTTGACTATTCCATGCAGACGCATGTAGTCGTTCTTTCGCCCTAGCCAAGCGGCAAGAGGAGGAAATTCCATGAAACTGTACTATTCGCCCGGCGCCTGCTCCCTGTCCCCCCACATCGCGCTCCTGGAAGCCGGCCTGCCTTACGAGCTGGTCAAGGTCGATATCCGGGCCAAGAAGCTCGAAAACGGTGAGGATTATCTGAAGCTGAACCCCAAGGGTCAGGTCCCCGCACTAGGCCTCGACAGCGGTGAGATCGTGACCGAAGGCCCGGTGATTGTCCAGATGATCGCCGATCAGGCCTCGGCCAAGGCGCTGGCGCCGGCCCATGGCAGTTCCGAGCGCTACAAGCTGCTCGAGTGGCTGAATTTCCTCACCTCGGAGGTCCACAAGAGCTTCGGCCCGCTGTTCGCGCCGGCGCTGAACGACGAGGCCAAGGCCTTCTTCAAGGATCGCGTCATGGGCAAGCTGAAATACATCGACAGCCAGCTCGCAGGCCGCGACTACCTGATGGGCCAGCAGTTCACGGTCGCCGACGGCTATCTCTTCACGATGCTGACCTGGGGCGACCGGATGAAGTTCGATCTCTCGGCGATGCCGAATCTTGCGGCCTACAAGGCCCGCGTCGCGGCGCGGCCGAAGGTGCAGGAAGCGTTGGCGAAGGAAGGGTTGGCCCAGGCGAAGTAAGGACAGATCACGACTGCAACGACGAAGAGCCGGACGATGATCCGGCTCTTCGCTTATGGAACCCGGCGGTTCGTGACGCCGCATCTTCAATTTTTACGAGGATTGTCGGGGTTAACAATAACTCCGCCTTGTTTGCTCCACGAACGTCACCATCCTTGTGAGAGCAATACAGTTGGCTCAACCTCAGCTCGGGACGCAATGCGGACCGCTGAACTGGGAAGCTGTCGTGACGATCGTATTTTGTCTATTGCTCGTGAGCGGAATCACCGGACTGGCGACCGGGCTGTTCTTCCGAGTCTGGGCGCTGGTGCTCGTCTCGCCGGCCATCGCAATTCTTGCAGCGATCGTTCTGCAGAGCTCGAACTTCGGATTCTGGACGGGCGTTCCGATCGTCGTCAGCTGCCTGCTGGTCGGCCAGCTCGCCTATCTGGCAGGGGCGTTCCACCTGCACAGAGGGGAACTCTCAATGCAGGACGACGCTAACGGCGAACCAGGCAAGTATAGCCATCGCCACATCGGCGACCAGAACGAGTAAGGCCAGGCCCAGCCACGAGGGAACTTTCCTGCGCCGCCGGAGCATCTTGCGGTGCGACCACGGCCGACCCAGCAGCAACAGCGGAGCGTATCTGACCGCAACGCCGGCTGCGCTATCTTGAAACACCATGGGGCTCATTGCGGGACACCTTCACTGCTAATCGTCGCGATGTGGATTCGTTAGCAAGAGCGGTGCCAGTGCGGAGCGGGCGTGACCGTTGCGGGGATTTGGAGCGGCCCTAGTGTGGCACGGAAACACACGAACCGATGTGACAGGGCCCAAGCAAGACGTGGCGGGATTGGTGATCCGGTCTTTTTCATTGTGAACCATTTGGCAGGTAACGACGTCGAAGGAGCATCTCCCCGAGACAATGCCCCATGAATATGATCGTCCTGATGACCGCCGCTGGCGCCCCGCTCGCGATGCTCGGCCTGTCGACGCCGGTCGCGTCCCAGCGCAACTGCATCTTCATGATCCATCCGCAGATCACCTCGTCCGTGTTCGAGAGCAAGGAAGGAAAGATCGTCTTTCCCGACCGGCCGACCGAATATCCGTGCAGCTACGCCAAAAAGAAGGGCGGAGTGGACATCGCCTTCACCAACCAGAATGGCTGGCGCTTCGAGGTGCGTATTGGCCGCGGCGACGAAGGTCGCTGGAAAGCCAGTCTCGCCGACGATGCGGTCTCGGGCCGCGCGTTCTCGCCATTCGGCGACGGAAAATAAAAAGGCCGGATCGAGGATCCGGCCTTTGTTGTTTCTGCGTCGTCGGGTGCCGTCAGGCCGCCGTCTTCTTCGGCGCGAAACGGCCGTAGAAGGTCTCGCCCTTCGCCGCCATGTCCTCGAGCAGCTTCGGCGGGGTGAAGCGCGAGCCATACTTCGCCTCGAGCTTGTGGCAGAGTTCGACGAACTTCTTCGTGCCCATGAAGTCGATGTAGGACAGCGTGCCGCCGGTGAACGGCGCGAAGCCGAAGCCGAGGATCGAGCCGACATCCGCCTCACGCGGATCGGTGATGACGTGATCCTCGACCGTGCGCGCGGCTTCCACCGCCTGCACCACCAGGAAGCGCTGCTTCAGCTCCTCGACGTCGAGCGTGTCGGGGTCGAGCTGCTTCGGCTGCAGCGCCGAGAGGCCCGGCCACAGGCTCTTCTGACCCTTGCCCTTCTCGGGATAGTCGTAAAAACCCTTGCTGTTCTTGCGGCCGAGGCGGCCCTGGTTCTCGACCATCTCCACCATCAGCTTCTTCTGATCGGGGTTGATGGCATTGGGACCGAGATCGGCTTCGGTGGCCTTCATGATCTTGAGGCCGAGATCGAGCGCGACTTCATCCGAGAGCGAGAGCGGGCCGACAGGCATGCCGGCCATCTTGGCGCAGTTCTCGATCATCGCCGGCGGCACGCCTTCGAGGAACATCTCGTTGCCTTCGGCGACGTAGCGGCCGACGCAACGATTGGCGAAGAAGCCGCGGCTGTCATTGACGACGATCGGCGTCTTGCCGATCTGCCGGACATAGTCGAGCGCGGTCGCGAGCGCGACATCGCCGGTGTTCTTGCCGAGGATGATCTCGACCAGCATCATCTTCTCGACCGGCGAGAAGAAGTGGATGCCGACGAACTTGCCCTGGTCCTTGAAGCTCTCGGCCAGCGAGGTGATCGGCAGGGTCGAGGTGTTCGAGGCGAAGATCACGTCCGGCTTGAGATATTCCTGCGCCTTGGCGAAGGTCTCGGCCTTGACCTTGCGGTCCTCGAACACGGCCTCGATGACGAGGTCGACATCCTTCAGCGCGGCGTAGTCAGCCGTCGGCGTGATACGCGCGAGCAGCGCTTCGGCATCGCCCGGCTTGGCGCGGCCCTTCTTGATCTGGTCCTCGATCACCTTCTGCGCGTGCGCCTTGCCCTTGTCGGCGCTCTCCTGATCGCGATCGATCAGCACGACGTCAAGGCCGGCGCGGGCCGAGACATAGCCAACGCTCGCGCCCATGAAGCCGGCGCCGATCACGGCGATCTTCTTCACCTTGGTCGCGGGCACGTCCTTCGGACGGCGCGCGCCCTTGTTCAGCTCCTGCATCGACAGGAACAGGCTGCGGATCATCGCCGCCGCTTCCTTCGAACGCAGCACCGATGTGAAGTAGCGCGACTCGACGCGGAGCGCGGCGTCGATCGGCAGCTGGAGGCCTTCATAGACGCAGCTCATGATCGCGCGCGCGGCCGGATAGTTGTCGTAGGTCTCGCGGCGGTAGATCGCGTTGCCGGCCGGGAACATCATCATGCCGGCCTTGGAGAACACCGGTCCGCCGGGCAGCTTGAAGCCCTTCTCGTCCCACGGCGCGACAGCCTTGCCACCGCCCTTGATCCAGTCCTTCGCGGCCTTGACGAGGTCGGCGGCCGGAACGATGGCGTGGATCAGATTCAGCGCCTTGGCTTTCTCGACGGTGACCGGATCGCCCTTGAGCAGGATGGTCATCGCGTCCTGCGGCGGCACCAGACGCGGCACGCGCTGCGTACCGCCGGCGCCGGGGAACAGACCGACCTTGACCTCGGGCAGGCCGAGGCGGGTCTTGGGATTCTCCGCGGCCACGCGATAGTGACAGCACAGCGTGATCTCGAAGCCGCCGCCGAGCGCGAGGCCATTGATCGCGGCCGCCCACGGCTTGCCTGATGTCTCGATCGAGCGCAGCACCTGCGAGAAGCGGCGGCTCTGGTCGAACAGCATCTGGTTCGCGGCGGTCTCGCCCTGCTCCTTCAGAACCTTGGCATAGGCCTGGTTCATGCCTTCGAGCATGGAGAGGTCAGCGCCGGCGCAGAACGCTTCCTTGGCCGAGGTGATGACGACGCCCTTCACCGCGGCGTCGGCCGTGGTTTGCTTGACGATCGCGTCGAGCTCGCTGGTCGAGGTCTCGTCGAGCACGTTCATCGAGCGGCCCGGGATGTCCCAGGTGACGAGCGCGATGCCGTCGGAATCAGTCTCAACCCTAAAGTTCTTGTAAGCCATGTTGGTTGCTCCTCGGTGCCGCAGCCGATGTCAGGCGCGGCGGTTGACTCTGGATCTCGTAGGGTGGGCAAAGGCGCCCTTGCGCCGTGCCCACCATCTTTCGCGGAGATATCAGCGGTGGGTATGCTTCGCTTTGCCCACCCTACGGCGGCTCGTTAAACACGCTCGATGATGGTCGCGGTGCCCATGCCGCCGCCGATGCACAGCGTCACGAGGGCGGTCGACTTGTTGGTGCGCTCAAGCTCGTCGAGCACGGTGCCGAGGATCATCGCACCGGTCGCGCCGAGCGGATGGCCGAGCGCGATCGCGCCGCCATTGACGTTGATCTTGGCATTGTCGATGTCGAAGGCCTGGATGTAGCGCAGCACCACCGAGGCGAAGGCCTCGTTGAGCTCGAACAGGTCGATGTCCGACTTCTTCATGCCGGAGCGCGCGAACAGTTTTTCGGTGACGTCGACCGGGCCGGTCAGCATCATCGCCGGCTCCGAGCCGATGTTGGCGAAGGCGCGGATCTTTGCACGCGGCTTCAGGCCGTACTTGGCACCCGCCTCCTTGCTGCCGAGCAGCACGGCGCCGGCGCCGTCGACGATGCCGGAGGAGTTGCCGGCGTGGTGCACATAATTGACGCGCTCGATCTCGGGATGCGACTGCACCGCGACGCCGTCGAAGCCGCCCATCTGCGCCATCATCGTGAACGACGGCTGCAGCTGTGCCAGCGACTGCATCGTCGTCGACGGACGCATGTGCTCGTCCTTGGCGAGGATGGTGAGGCCGTTGATGTCTTTCACCGGCACCACGGACTTGTTGAAGCGGCCCTCGTCCCAGGCCTTGCCGGCGCGCTGCTGGCTCTGCACCGCGTAGGCATCGACGTCGTCGCGGGAGAAGCCGTACTTGGTGGCGATCAGGTCGGCAGAGACGCCCTGCGGCATGAAATAGGCCGGCACCGCCATCGACGGATCCATCGGCCAGGCGCCGCCGGAGGCGCCGATGCCGACGCGGCTCATGGATTCGGCGCCGCCGCCGATCACCAGCTCATGCTGGCCGCTCATCACCTGGGCTGCGGCAAAATTCACAGCGTCGAGGCCGGAGGCACAGAAGCGGCTGATCTGCACGCCCGGCACGGCTTCGCCGAGCCCGGCCTTGAGCGCCGCAAAACGCGCGATGTCGGAGCCGGCTTCGCCGACCGGATCGACCACGCCGAGCACGACGTCGTCGACGGAATCTTCCGGCAGGTTGTTGCGGTCCTTCAGCGCCTTCAGCGGCACGGTGGCGAGCGCAAGCGCGGTGACTTCGTGCAGCGCGCCGTCCGGCTTGCCGCGGCCGCGGGGGGTGCGGACGTGATCGTAGATATAGGCATCTGCCATGGGAGCCTCCTGATTGCAGTTATTGGTTACGACCGCGGCGCGATCGGATCATTGGTGAAGCGAGAAGCCTCAGAACGCTTCCGCCGGCAGTTCCATGATGGTGGCGCAGCCGGCCTGGATGCGCGCAAGATTGGCCGCAGTCTCCGGCAGCATCCGCTCCATGAAGAAGCGGCCGGTGACGAGCTTGGTCGAGAGATAGGGCGTGGCGCCCTGCTCGACAATCTTGGCCTGGGTGACCTTGGCCATCTTCGCCCACATGTAGCCGAGGGCGACGAAGCCGAAGAGATGCAAATAGTCGGTCGCGGCCGCACCGGCATTGTCCGGCTTCATCATCGCATTCTGCATCAGCCAGGTGGTGGCCTGCTGGAGATGGCCGAGCGAGGCCGAGAGCGGAGTGATGAACGGCTTCATCGCCTCGTCGCCACCGTTCTCCTTGGCGAAGGCCATGACCTCGCCGAAGAACGCCATGATGGCACGGCCGCCGTCGCGCGGCAGCTTGCGGCCGACGAGGTCGAGCGCCTGGATGCCGTTGGCGCCTTCATAGATCATCGCGATACGCGCATCGCGCACGAACTGCTCCATGCCCTGCTCGGCGATGTAGCCGTGGCCGCCATACATCTGCTGCGCCTGCACCGCGTTGGCAAAGCCGTAGTCGGTGAGGAAGCCCTTCAGCACCGGCGTCATCAGGCCCATGTGATCGTCGGCGGCCTGGCGGTCCTTCGGGTCTTCGGAGCGGTGGGCGACATCGCTCTTCAGCGCGGTCCACATCACGAAGGCGCGCGCGGCCTCGTTGAAGGCGCGGATCGAGAGCAGCGTGCGGCGCACGTCGGGATGCACGATGATCGGATCGGCCGGCTTGTCCGCCGCCTTCACGCCGGTGAGCGCGCGGCCCTGGATGCGCTCGCGGGCATAGGCGACGGCGTTCTGATAGGCGACCTCGGACTGCGCAAGGCCCTGAACGGCGACGCCGAGGCGAGCCTCGTTCATCATCACGAACATGCCCTGCATGCCCTTGTTCTCTTCGCCGATCAGCCAGCCGGTGGCGTTGTCGTAGTTCATCACGCAGGTCGAGTTGCCGTGGATGCCCATCTTGTGCTCGATCGAGCCGCAGACGACGCCGTTGCGGGCACCGACTGAGCCATCCGGATTCACAAGGAACTTGGGCACCACGAACAGCGACACGCCCTTGATGCCGGCGGGCGCGCCTTCGATGCGGGCCAGCACGAGGTGGATGATGTTGTCGGCGAGGTCATGCTCGCCGGCCGAGATGAAGATCTTGGTGCCCGTGATCTTGAAACTGCCGTCGGCCTGGCGCACGGCCTTGGTGCGCAGCATGCCGAGATCGGTGCCGCAATGCGGCTCGGTCAGGTTCATGGTGCCGGTCCATTCGCCCGCCACCATCTTCGGCACGTAGGTCTGCTTCTGCTCGGGCGTTCCATGCACCAGGAGCGCTGCGGTCGCGCCCATGGTGAGGCCGCCATACATCGAGAACGCCATGTTGGCGGAGATCTGGAATTCGTTGACGGCTTGCGAGAGCGTCACCGGCAGGCCCTGGCCGCCGAACTCGGTCGGCGCGGAGAGACCAAGCCAGCCGCCTTCGGCGACCTGCTTGAAGGCGTCCTTGAAACCCTTCGGCGTGGTGACGCTGCCGTCCTCAGTGCGCTTGCAGCCTTCGAGGTCGCCGACGCGGTTGAGCGGCTGCAGCACCTCTTCGGCGAGCTTGGCGGCCTCGCCCAGGATCGCTTCACGCACGTCGCTCGACGCATCGGAGAAGCCGGCGAGATTGTCGTAGCGGTCGATCTGGAAGACGTCGTTGAGCAGGAAGTTCACGTCTTCGACGGGGGCTTTATAGATCGGCATTGCGTTCTCCCGGCATGGGGCTTGAAGTGGCGGAATTCTCTAGGATTGGGCGGCGAGTTGCTCCGCCATCAGGCGGTGCAGCATGTTGATCGCCTTGAGCGGACGCACCATCACCTTGAAATGGGTGATGCGTCCCTCGGCATCGAAGGTGATGATGTCGACACCGTTGATCTCGATGCCGTCGATGATGGTCTTGAATTCGAGCACGGCGCCGCTCTCGCTCTTCCACTCGCCGACATAGGTGAAGCCGGGACCGCCGAGCACCTTCTCGGCGCTTGCGAGATATTTGAAGGTGATGTCGCGGCCGCGCTGGGGCGAATGCACGACGGGGCTTTCGAACACGGCGTCAGGATGCAGCAGGTCCCAGAGCGCGGTGCGGTCATGGGACTTCATGAAGGCGTACCAGGAATCGAGGCCGGTCATGGTCAGGATGCCTCCCTAGATAAAAGCCTTGGCAAAAAACTCGAAAACAACCCCATGCACAGTAGCAAGGAGGTTGATTCCGCTGGGTTATCCGGTCGGGTCTTGAGCCCCGCCCTGGATTGCCTCATATGCACATTGACGCATATGCACCAATACGCATAAAGTCAAGTCAATTGGTCGGGACCGCAAGAAGGAGCTGGTGCCATGGCGCTGGGCGACGCAATCCTCGCATGCCTGACGGAACGTCCGATGACGGGCTACGAGCTCGCCAAGACGTTCGATTCCTCGATCGGCTTCTTCTGGAAGGCCGACCACCAGCAGATCTACCGCGAACTCTCCAAGCTGCGCGACCGCGGCTACATTCAGGGCCGCGAGGTCGTGCAGTCAGGCAAACCCAACAAGCTCATCTATACGCTCACTCCGGAGGGCCGAACAGCGCTGCGGCACTGGGCCGCGCGGCCGAGCACGCCGCCCTCGATCAAGGACGACCTCCTGGTGCGGCTGCATGCGCTCGACAGCATCGACATCGAGCCCATGCGCACCGATTTGATGGACCGGCTGGAGCACCACCGCGACCGTCATGCCAATTACGAGCGCATCCTCAAGAAGCGCTTTCCGGACGGCACGGCGGAGGGTGTGCTCGACCTCGGCAATCTGCTGCTGCTCCGCCTCGGCGCCCGCCACGAGCAGATGGTGGCCGATTTCTGCGAGGAGGCGCTGGAGGCGCTGTCGGCGATGAGCAGCAAGGGCACGGTGGTGCCGCTGGAGGACGGCAAGCGCGAGGGCAAGGGCTAGCGAGTGCGCGGCTAGAACTTGGTGACGACGGGCCTATCCCAGTTGAAGCGGACGTTCACGCCGGCGCGGACGATGTCGTCGGTCAACCGGACATCGCGGGTGCTGACGGTGAGTGCACCAGTCGGGACGGCCGGGTCGACATATCGCTTGCTGCCGAAATCGGCGTGAACGTATTCGAGCTTGAAGCTCACCGCGCCCCAGCTATCGGTCCACGCCGCCCATTCGCCGCCGAGACCAGCCGCGAGGCCGGTGCGGGTCTTGGAGTCCGTAACCTGCCCCGCCGGATTGGATACGGTGACCTCCGTGCCGGCGAAGGCAATGCCGGCTGTGCCATAGATCAGGAACTGATCGATCGCATAGCCGATGCGGCCGCGAAACATGTCGATCCAGCGCTCCCGCGTGCTGCTCAAGGCTGCGCGATTGAAGGGCGGCAGGTCCTGCGCGGAGCCGTGCGTGTTGGTCCATGAGGCGTCGTTCTCGAATCCGAGCACCGTCTTCTCGATCTGGAAATCGCAGCCGAAAGCCCCGCCCGCGACCCCGCCGGTGAGATTGAAGGTGCCTGTGAGCGTGGGACCGACGGCATCGCCGGCGCGCGCGACGTGCTCGCTCTTGCCCCAGGAGCCGCCCCCCTGAACGCCGACATAGCAGCCGGTCCAGTTGAACGGCGCAGGCGCGGGCGCCTTGACCGCGGGCTTTGCCGCTGGGGCATCGGCGGCAAAAGAGGGCGATACCAGTCCGGCCGCCATCGCGGCCACGAGCAACCATTTCATGTCGGCAACAATCCGCTCAGGCGGAGCGCAGAACGCGGCGCTCTCTATCCCTGAGACGGGCCGGTCATGCCGGCGGCGAAATTTTTTCGGGAATATGCGCCGCGCGCTCGACCGTCATCGCCCGCGAAAGCGGGCGATCCAGTACGCCGCGGCGTCTCGTTTACGGCCGCACTGCCTCGGAGTACTGGATGCCCCGCCTTCGCGGAGCATGACACCGGTTATGGAACGACTTGCGGCGGCCGCAGGACTCGGCCCCCTGCTCCCCCCGCCCAACTTTAAGACACCGGCGCCGCATTCCTTAACCCGTTATTTACCGTAACAGGAAAAAGTCGGTTTTCGAGGCAGACGACCCGCGCCAAATCCGATTGTCTTTGCAACCGGCACGCGAGGGAAGGCTGGAGGCGCCGGGGTGGGGCGCTGAAGTCGGAACCGGACAGAGTCATGAATTCGCGCGTATCGTGGAGTGTTGACGGCATCGATCCATCCGTCAGGGAGCGGGCCGAAGCTGCTGCGCGGCGCGCCGGCATGTCACTCAACGATTGGCTGAACTCCACGCTCGGCGAGACTGCCCCGCCGAGCTTTCGCGCGCCTTACGATCAGCGCCAGCAACAGCAACAGATCCCAAGCCAGGAGAGCCGCGAAGTCGCGGACATTCACCAGCGGCTCGATGCGATCACCCAGCAGATCGAACGGATCTCGAAACCGGCGCCGCGCCAAGACTCTTCTCGTGAAAGAGACGTCTCGCGCGAGCAGGGCGTCGCGCGGCAGCTCAACGACGCGATCTCGCGGCTCGATGCGCGGCTGTCGCAAATTTCCCGACCACAGCCTCAAGCGCAGGCGCCGCGGCCCGCGCCGTCACCGGTCGAGACGCGCCAGCGCCAGGCTGATGCAGTCGAGCGCGCGGCCGCCCAGGTCTATCGCAACTCACCCCCCCTGAGCCCCGCCTCGTTCGACGTCGCGGTCGCCGAGATCACCGCGCGCCAGAGCGAGCTCGACGGCTTTACGCCGAGGCAGATGCCGCCGCGCGCCGCGCCCTCGATTGCACCCGCAGCACATTACGCGCCGCCCGCGCCCGCCTATGCTCCGCCGCCGCCGCAGCAGCAGCCGGGGCCGGATTTCTCGGCGCTCGAACGCCATCTGCTGAAAATCACAAGCCAGATCGAATCGCTGCAACGCCCTGACAATACCGAGCAGGCCATCTCCGCCTTCCGCGGCGAGCTGGCCGAGATCCGTCAGGCCATCACCGAGGCGATGCCGCGCCGCGCGATCGAATCGATCGAGAACGAGATCCGCTCGCTGCACCGTCGCATCGACGAGACCCGCTCCAACGGCACCGACGGCCAGGTGCTGTCGGGCATCGAGCGCGCGCTGTCCGACATCAAGCAGGTGCTGCGCACGCTGACGCCGGCCGAGCAGCTCACCGGCTATGACGAGGCGATCCGCAATCTCGGCGCCAAGCTCGATCTGATCCTGCGCGCCAATGACGATCCCTCGACGGTGCGCCAGCTCGAGGAGGCGATCTCGGCGCTCCGCGCCATCGTCTCCAACGTCGCCTCCAACGAAGCGCTGGCGCGGCTCTCCGAAGACGTGCACTTGCTCTCGTCCAAGGTCGACCAGATCACCCGCTCGTCCGGCCACGGCGACAGCTTCGCGGTGCTCGAGCAGCGCATCGCCGCCCTCACCGCCGCGCTGGAAACGCGCGAGCGGCCACAGCCGTCCGAGAGCACCGAGCATCTGGAAGCCGCGATCCGCGCATTGTCGGACCGCTTCGACCGCATGCAGGTCGGCAATGATTCCGCCTCGACCTTCGCGCATCTCGAACAGCGGGTCTCGTATCTCCTCGAGCGGATCGAGGCCACCGCCGATCCGCGCAACAGCAATCTAAGCCGCGTCGAGGACGGACTGCACGACATCCTCAGGCACCTCGAGCGGCAGCAGGCGACCTATTCCGCACTCGCCGAGAGCCGCAATTCGGCACCGCCGGTGGATTCCGGCGTGGTCGATCTCGTCAAGCGCGAGCTCTCCGACATCCGCTTCAGCCAGGCCGAGACCAACCGCAGCACGCAGGACTCGCTCGAAGCCGTCCACAGCGCGCTCGGCCACGTCGTCGATCGCCTCTCGATGATCGAGGGCGATCTGCGCGCGGTGCGCTCGGCGCCCGCGCCGCAGCCGATGCCCATGGCGATGCCGATGGCCGCGCCCATGGAGCCCGCGCCGATGGCGCGCGAGCCGTGGCCGCAAGTGCAGCAGCAGCCGAAATACGATCCGAAGCCCGAGCTGCCGAATCCGGCCGCCGCGCAGCACCCGCCGCACTCCGCCTTCGTCGCCGCGCCGCGCGAATTCCACGCCGCTGCCCCCGCCGCGCCGCCGCCGGTGCCGGCTGCCCCACCCGTTCCGCCTCGCGCGATCAGCGAGATCCTGGAGCCGCACACGGCGCCCGCGCGCGCCGCGATTGCACCGGAATTGCCGCCGGATCATCCGCTCGAGCCGGGCACGCGGCCGGGCGGCCGTGCCGCCACGCCCTCGGAGCGCATCGCCGCCTCCGAGAGCGCGATCAGCGAAATTCCCGCCGCGCCGAAGGAGCCGGTGTCGTCGTCGAGCTTCATTGCAGCCGCACGCCGCGCAGCCCAGGCCGCAGCGGCGCAGCCGCCCGAGAAGCCCGGACGCGCCGCCAAGGCCGCAGCCCGCGCCAAGGACAAGGGCCAGGAAGGCGGCTCGACCATCACCTCGAAGATTCGCTCACTGCTGGTCGGCGCGAGCGTGGTCGTGATCGTGCTCGGCACCTTCAAGATGGCGATGAACCTGCTCGAAAGCGGCGGCTCGGCGCCGGCGCCGCAGGCGATGGAGACTTCGTCGCCCGTACCCGCGCCGCAGCCGGCACCGCCGCCGGTCGAGACCAAGCCTGCCGCGCCCGAGCAGATCACGCCTTCGATGACCTCGCCGACGCCGATCGGCCGGCAGTCGCAAAACAATGCCACGCCTGCGCCCATGAATAATTCCGGCGGCACGGCTTCGGTCGAAATCCCGCCTGCGCCCGCAGTGCCGCCTCCGCCGGCGGCGTCGAGCGATGTGACCGGCGCACTGTCCGGCACGAGCCGCACGAAGCTCGGAACGATCCAGGTGCCGCCGAGCGAGAGGCTGCCGGACGGTATCGGCGGTCCGGGCTTGCGCTCCGCCGCGATGAAGGGCGATGCGACCGCGGCCTACGAGATCGGCCTGCGCTTTGCGGAAGGCAAGGGTGTCGCCACGAATTACGACGAAGCCGCCAAATGGTACGACCGCGCGGCGCAGGCCGGCGTGGTGCCCGCGACCTTCCGCCTCGGCACGCTCTATGAGAAGGGCCTCGGCGTGAAGAAGGACGCCGACATCGCCCGCCGCTACTACACGCAGGCCGCCGAGCGCGGCAACGCCAAGGCGATGCACAATCTCGCGGTGCTCGATGCCGACGGCGGCGGACGCGGCGCCAATTACAAGAGCGCGGCGCAGTGGTTCCGGAAAGCGGCCGATCGCGGCGTCGCTGACAGCCAGTTCAACCTCGGCATCCTCTATGCCCGCGGCATCGGCGTGGAGCAGAACCTCGCCGAGTCCTACAAATGGTTCAGCCTCGCGGCCGCCCAGGGCGACGCGGATGCCGCCGGCAAGCGCGACGATGTGGCCAAGCGCCTCGACCCGCAATCGCTCGCCGCCGCCAAGCTCGCGATCCAGACTTTTAGCGCCGAGCCGCAGCCCGACGACGCCGTCAACGTTCCGGCCCCGAACGGCGGCTGGGACAGCGCGCCGCAGGCCAGCGCCAAGCCCGCGCCGAAGCAGGTTGCGACGAAGCGTTCGGCCTCTGCTGCGCATTGATCGGTTTGGTACGAACTCTCTCCTCTTGTCGTCGCCCGGCTTGACCGGGCGACCCAGTATTCCAGAGGCCGGCGTTAAGGCGTTGGCTCTCACAACAAGGGGGCGCGGCGTACTGGATGCCCCGGTCAAGCCGGGGCATGACAGCGGAGAAATTGGTGAAATCCCTGGCTCGCAGTGAAACGGTCATCGGATTCAGCTTAGCCCATTCACCACGCCCCAAATTCCCGGTCCCGCCCGCCGCCAAATTCCGCTATTGAGGGACGCGGCAATCGTCACGACCTTCCGGCGAGTAGTCCGCGAACTCGATCCGTCTCGCCGGAGCGTGGTCCTACGATGCAGCTCTATCTCCCGATCGCCGATCTGCCGGTCAACGTCTTCCTGGTGTTGGCGATGGGCGCCGCGGTCGGCTTCGTCTCGGGCATGTTCGGCATCGGCGGCGGCTTTCTCATGACGCCGCTTCTGATCTTCATCGGCATTACACCGGCGGTGGCCGTCGCTTCGGTCGCGAGCCACATCGCGGCCTCGTCCTTTTCCGGCGCGCTCTCCTACTGGAGGCGGCGCGCGATCGATCCGGCGCTGGCGAGCGTGCTGTTATGCGGCGGCGTCACCGGCACGGCGCTCGGCGTGTGGACATTTACGCAGCTCCGCGCGCTCGGCCAACTCGATCTGATGATTGCGCTCTCTTACGTCGTGCTGCTCACCACGGTCGGCAGCCTGATGTTCTCCGAAGGCCTGCGCGCCCTGATGCGGACGCGGAGCGGGGCGGTGCCGCCGCGACGCACGCATAACTGGATCCACGGCCTGCCGCTGAAGATGCGGTTCAAGCGCTCGAAGATCTACCTCTCGGTGATCCCCGTGGCGATCGTCGGGATCGTGATCGGCTTCATCGGCGCCATCATGGGCATCGGTGGCGGCTTCATCCTGGTGCCGATCATGATCTATCTTTTGAGGGTGCCGACCTCGACGGTGATCGGGACCTCGATGGTCCTCACCCTCGTCACCATGCTGTTCGCCACCATGCTGCATGCGGTGACCAATCATCTGGTCGACGCCGTGCTGGCGCTGATCCTGATGGTCGGCGGCGTCACCGGCGCGCAGTTCGGTGCCCGTGCCGGCCAGAAGATCCGGGGCGAGCAGCTGCGGCTGCTGCTGGGCCTCCTGATCCTTTCGGTAGGCGTGCGCTTTGCGATCGAGCTTGTGATCCGGCCCGAGGACCTCTTCACCATCCGCGAGCTCGGGGTGACCGGATGACGCGCGCGGTTCTCGCAATCCTTGTCGTCCTGCTGCTCGGCTCGGCCGCGCGCGCCGAGCGGCTGATCGTGTCGGTCTCCAACCACCGCGTCACCGTGACGCCGAACTATTCCGGCGAGGAGCTGGTGCTGTTCGGCTCGGTCGAGCGGGACGCCACGACGCCCGCCGATCGCACCGCCTATGATCTCGTCGTCACCGTGATGGGCCCACGCGCCGACATGGTGACGCGGCGCAAGGAGCGCAGGTTTGGCATCTGGATCAACACCGACTACCGGCAATTCCTGGAGGTGCCGAGCTATCTGGCGCTGTTCGCCAACCGTCCCTTCAACCTCATCACCTCGCCCGAGATCGCGCGCCGGCAGCAGATCGGGCTCGACAACGTGCTGCTGACACAGCGCGTCAGCGGCGACTATGCCGACGTGGTGCCGAACGATGCGTTCCGTTCGGCCTTCATCCGCCTGCGGACCGAGCGTGGGCTATACCGCGAGGATGCAAGCGCGGTGACGTTCCTGACGCCGACGCTGTTCCGCACCGGCATTCCGCTGCCGGCGGAAGTGCCGATCGGCACATATGAGGTCGAGATCAAGCTGTTCGCGAACGGCGCGCTGATCACCAAGACCGAGACCGCGTTCGAGATCGTCAAGGTCGGCTTCGAGCAGTTCGTCGCGACCAGCGCCCGGCAGCACGGGCTGATCTACGGCCTCGCCACCGCGGCGATGGCGCTGATGACGGGATGGATGGCGTCGATCGTGTTCAGGAAGGATTA
Organism: Bradyrhizobium sp. CB2312; assembly: GCF_029714425.1. Lineage (NCBI taxonomy): Bacteria > Pseudomonadati > Pseudomonadota > Alphaproteobacteria > Hyphomicrobiales > Nitrobacteraceae > Bradyrhizobium > Bradyrhizobium sp. CB2312. The sequence continues at coordinate 9,385,870 of NZ_CP121668.1, forward strand.
GCCTCGGTCATTCCGGGGCGCGCCACTCTCTCCGCTCGTCATCGCCCGGCTTGACCGGGCGATCCAGTATTCCAGAGGCCCTTGTCGGATAGCTCGCTCTCGCAACGACCGCCGCGGCGTACTGGATGCCCCGCCTTCGCGTGGCATGACAGTGGGGCTCACGGCGCCTCGATCACCGTCGGCACGCCCGGCTCCAGCAATCGCAGCCGCGTCCCGAAGCCGAGCACGTCGAACGTCTTGCGCAGGTCCTCGCTGTTCTGGCGGAAATGCGCCCAGCCCTCGGTGTGCACGGGCACGATCACCGCGTTCGGAAAGGCGCGCGCGGTCTCGATGGTGTCGTTGGTGTCCATGGTGAGATGGAACGGCCCACGCGTCTGCGCGGCGCCGGCGAAGGGCAGCACCACGCCGCATTTGAAGCGGCGCGCGACCTCGGCGACGCCGTCGAACCAGGTGGTGTCGCCGCTGATATAGATGGAATGGGTGTCCTTCCGGCTCGACGACACCACAAAGCCGATGACGTCGCCCGACAGCGGCTCGATGCCGGCCGGGCCGTGACGCGCCGGGGTCGCGGTGATCGTCAGCGTGTTGCCGTCATCGTCCTTCAAATGCGCGGTCGCCCAGGGCGCGAGGCCCTCGACATGGCCGCCGAGGCGTTTTGCTCCGGCCTCGGTCGTCAGCGCGCGCGGCGCCTTGAGCAGATAGTCGCGGCCGGAATTGTCGAGATTGTCGGAGTGCTGGTCGTGGCCGAGCAGCACGGCATCGATCGGGCCGATCGCATCGGCCTTCAGCGCGGGACCGATCGTCTTCTCCAGCTTCACATGCGGCAGCTGGTAGGCGCCGGGCGCATCGAAGGTAGGGTCGGTGAGCAGGCGAAAACCGTCGATCTCGATCAGCGCGGTGGGGCCGCCGATCAGCGTGATGGAAATGGGCATGAGAAAGCTCCTCTTACGCGACGGCCTTTGCCGGCCGCGTCACCAGGTAAATGCCGAGCGCCACCGGAATGATCCCGAGGAGGTCGCGCATCTCGATGTGCTCGCCGAGCACGATGTAGGCGAACAGCATGCCGAGCGGCGGCATCAGGAAATGATAGGCGCTGGCGGCGGTGGCGCCACACACTTTCAGGAGATGAAACCAGAGCCAGTAGGCGAGGATCGAGCCGCCGAGCACGAGGAAGGCGAAGGCGCCGATCAGGCTCGGTGTGAAGTCAATGGCGTGGACGTCGGCGAAGGTGAGCGCGACCGGCGTCAGCACGACGCCGGCGGCAAGGTTCTGCACGCCGTTGCCGATCCACAACGACCCCTTCGGTGCCAGCAGCTTGAACAGGATGGTGCCGGCGACGATGGAGGCGAGCGAGGCCAGCGTGAAGACGATGCCGTGCAATGAATCGGTGCCGACCGACAGGCGATGCCAGACGATCGCCGTCACGCCGATGATGCCGAGCATGAGGCCGCTCGCCTTGCGCCAGGTCATGCCCTCGCCGAGCAGCAGCGCCGCGAGCGCCGCGGTGAACACCGGATTGGCCGAGACGATCAAACCGCCGAGGCCGGCGGAGACCGATTGCAGGCCGGTGTAGCCGAGCCCGAGATACAGCGCGTTGTTGGCGATGCCGAGCACGGCGAAGATCGCGGCGTCGCGCCATGACAGCGACCAGTCGCCGCGGACCATCGTGGCGCCGAGGATCAAAATGCCGGCGAGCGAGAAGCGCGCCGCGAGCAGGATCAGTGGCGGGCAATGGGTGACGCCAATCTTGCCGGCAACGAAGGCGTAGCTCCAGAGCAGGCAGAACAGGCCGATATAGAGCGGCAGCGCGTTGAAGCGGCTGTGGGGGACGGACATCGAAGGGGCAAGCGACATGATATTTCTCCTGAGCCTTCGACATAGGGAGACGGCTTGCCATTTGGAAATTAAATGATTAACTGCATGCCAGTGGATTTTCGAATGGAGGCGGGCATGCTCGATCTGGAGCTCCTGCGCAGCTTCGTCTCGGTGGTCGAGGCCGGCGGCTTCACCCGCGCCGGCGAGCGCGTTCACCGCACGCAATCGACCGTCAGCCAGCAGATCAAGCGGCTCGAGGAGGATGTCGGCCAGGTGCTGTTGCACCGCGACGGCAAGGACGTGCGCCCGACTGAGGCGGGCGAGCGGCTCTTGTCCTATGCGCGGCGGCTGCTCTCGCTTGCAGAAGAAGCGCGCGACGTGCTGCGCGAGCCCGGCGGCGAAGGCGCGATCCGGCTCGGCATCCCCGAGGATTTCGCGGCGTATCGTCTCGCAAAACTGCTCGGCGCGTTCTCGCGCTCGCATCCGGGGCTGCGCCTCGATGTGCGCGCGGACCAGAGCAAGAACCTGTCCCGCGATCTCGAACGCGGCGAGCTCGACCTCGCGCTGTTCAAGCGCGGAGCCGGCGAGAAGGGCGCGATCGCGGTGTGGCCGGAACGGGTGCACTGGGTCACCAGCAAGAGCCACCCGGTCGATGTGAATGTGTCCTCGGTGCCGTTGATCGGCTTTCCGCTCGGCTGCCTCTATCGCGCCGGTGCCATCCACGCGCTGGAAAGCGCCGGTCGCCCCTGGCACATGGCCTATTCCTCATCGAGCCTCGCCGGCATCCAGGCTGCGGTGGCCGCCGGCATGGGCCTCAGCATTTTGTCCGAGATGTCGATCCAGTCCGATCACCGCGTGCTCACCGCCAAGGACGGTTTCGCGCCGATCAACAGGACCGAGGTCGCGCTGATGGCCGCGCCGGATGCGAGCCCGGCAACTCTGCGGCTTGCGGATCGTCTCGCCGAGTTCTGCGATACGGTGCAGGCGAAGGCCGCCTGAGCGCGCGAGATCAACCTCAATTCGCCGCCGACATCAGCCTGTCGCCACACGCATTGGCGTAGAACTTGCCGCCGCATTGACGCTTGATGACGGCGCAGCGGGCTTTCGGCGACGCATTTTCCGGGACCGTGAAGCCGCAGCCGAGACCATCGGCGCTGCGGCCGGACTTGCCGGCGGCCAAGGCGGCGCTGGAGGCGGTGATGCAGACCACGAGCAGGGCCGCAGCGGCGATCTCGATCAGCAGTCGCATCGTGGGCGTCTCCCTCCACACTGATGGCTGAATCTGACTGCAATCTACCACGGAATCCGAGTTTCTCCGTGGCCGCCCGGGTTCCCAAACCGGCCCATTCCTTGCATAATTTTACGCCAGCGCAGTGCATCGGCGCGCCGGCGACGGTTCCGGCGCCGCGGCAAGACGCGTAGGGTGAGCAGCAGTTTTTCGACCAGGAAGTGACGGCCTTGCAAGATCAATCGTTCCAGCCCAGTTTCCCCGCGCCCGGGCAGCCCATCGACGAACTCGCGCTGGCCGAGATCAAGGGCGCGATCCTGGCGAAGCTGCGCCTTGCCATCGGCAAGGACGCCGGCATGGCGACGAAGCACGACTGGTACCAGGCCGCCGCGCTGGCGCTGCGCGACCGCATCGTGCACCGCTGGCTCACCGCCGAGAAACGCAGCTACGATGCCGGCCGCAAGCGCGTCTATTATCTCTCGCTCGAATTTTTGATCGGTCGCCTCTTCACCGACGCGCTCAACAACATGGGCCTTTTGAAGATCTTCGAGGTCGCGCTCGGCGATCTCGGCGTGTCGCTCCCCGACTTACGCAAATGCGAGCCGGACGCGGCGCTCGGCAATGGCGGCCTCGGGCGTCTTGCCGCCTGCTTCATGGAGAGCATGGCGACGCTGTCGATCCCCGCGATCGGCTACGGCATCCGCTACGATTTCGGCCTGTTCCGCCAGATCATCAATCAGGGCTGGCAGCAGGAATATCCCGACGAATGGCTGAGCTTCGGCAACCCCTGGGAATTGCAGCGGCCCGAAGTGATCTACGACGTCAATTTCGGCGGCGGCGTCGAGCATGTCGACGACAAGGGCCGCGACCGCGCGATCTGGCATCCGGCCGAGACCGTGCAGGCGATCGCCTATGACACGCCGATCGTCGGCTGGCGCGGCCAGCACGTCAACGCGCTGCGGCTGTGGTCGGCGCGCTCGCCCGATCCGCTCAAGCTCGACGCCTTCAACAAGGGCGACTACGTCAGCGCCAGCGCCGAACAGGCCCGCGCGGAGGCGATCTGCAAATTCCTCTATCCCAACGACGAGAGCCCGGCCGGCCGCGAGCTGCGGCTGCGCCAGGAATATTTCTTCGTCTCGGCTTCGCTGCAGGATCTGGTGAAGCGGCATCTTGCGTCCGACGGCCAGCTGCGCAGCCTGTCGTCCAAGGTCGCGGTGCAGCTCAACGATACCCATCCGAGCCTCGCCGTCACCGAGCTGATGCGCATCCTCGTCGACCTGCACAATTTCCGCTGGGACGAGGCCTGGAAGATCACGGTCGCCACCCTCTCCTACACCAACCACACGCTGCTGCCCGAGGCGCTGGAGACCTGGCCGGTCGAGCTGTTCGAGCGGCTGTTGCCGCGGCATCTCGAGATCATCTACCGCATCAACGTGCAGCACCTCGCGCTCGCCGAGGCGCGCGCGCCCGGCGACATCGACTTCCGCGCCTCAGTCTCGCTGATCGACGAGAAGAGCGGCCGCCGCGTGCGCATGGGCCAGCTCGCCTTCGTCGGCTCGCACCGCATCAACGGCGTCTCTGCGATGCATTCGGACCTGATGCGCGAGACCGTGTTCCACGATCTCAACCATCTCTATCCCGGCCGCATCACCAACAAGACCAACGGCATCACCTTCCGCCGCTGGCTGATGCTGGCGAACCCCAAGCTCACCGACCTGTTGCGCGAGACCTGCGGCGAGGCCGTGCTCGACGACCCGACCCCGCTCTCGCTGATCGAGGCGCGCGCCAGCGACGTCGAGTTCCAGAAGAAGTTCCGCAGCGTCAAGCTGCACAACAAGGCCGCGCTGGCGCGCCTGATCGGCGAGCGGCTCGGCATCAAGGTCGATCCGAACGCGCTGTTCGACGTGCAGATCAAGCGCATCCACGAGTACAAGCGCCAGCTGCTCAACGTCATCGAGACGGTCGCGCTGTACCAGGCGATCAAGGACGACCCCAACGGCAATTGGGTGCCGCGGGTGAAGATCTTCGCCGGCAAGGCGGCGGCGAGCTATCGCTACGCCAAGCTGATCATCAAGCTGATCAACGACGTCGCCGAGGTCGTCAACAACGATCCCGCGATCGGCGGCAAGCTCAAGGTCGTCTTCCTGCCCGACTACAATGTCAGCCTCGCCGAGGTCATCATTCCGGCGGCCGATTTGTCCGAGCAGATCTCGACCGCCGGAATGGAAGCCTCCGGCACCGGCAACATGAAGCTGGCGCTGAACGGCGCCATCACCATCGGCACGCTCGACGGCGCCAATATCGAGATCCGCGACCAGGTCGGCGCCGAGAACATCGCGATCTTCGGCATGGAGGCCGGCGACGTGATGATCCGCCGCAAGCAAGGGCTGGATGCCTCCGACGTGATCCGCAGATCGCCGAAGCTGCAGCGTGCCATCAACGCGATCGGCGCGGGCGAGTTCTCGCCCGGCGATCCCGGCCGCTTCGAATCGATCGCGCATGCGCTGCGCTATCTCGACCATTACATGGTCAGCGCCGATTTCGCTTCCTATTACGAGACGCAGCGCGCGGTCGATGCACGCTGGCAGGTGGCGCCGGCCTGGACGCGCGCCTCCATCCTCAACGTCGCGCGCATGGCGTGGTTCTCCTCGGACCGCACCATCCGCGAATACGCCGAGGAGATCTGGAACGTGCCGGTCAATCCGATCACGCCGCCGTTCCAGGACGCCGAGGACCAGCGCGGCGCGACGGGCTGATTTTTCCGCGGCGTGAAATCGGCGTCACCTGCGAGGTCATTGCATCTGGCTGAGAGGATGATGATATGATTGTCATCATCCCCAAGGCAGCGTCAGTGATACGCACACCGCAACCTCAACGTCGTCATTGCGAGCGCAGCGAAGCAATCCAGGGTCTTTCCGCGGAGGCAGTCTGGATTGCTTCGCTGCGCTCGCAATGACGATGGGGCCGGCATCGAGGACCAACATGCACGCCAAGCTCCCGCACGCCTTCGACGACGCCACCCGCATCACCGCGGGTGACTCGAGCTGGCAGGGGCACACCAGCGACGACTACTGGGCCTTTGTCGGCCCGTTCGGCGGCGCCACCGCCGCGACCATTTTGCGCGCGCTGATCGAGCATCCGCAAGCCGCCGGCGATCCGCTGGCGCTGACCGTCAATTACTGCGCGCCGATCGCCAAGGGCCCGTTCGATCTCGACATAAGGCTGGTGAAGGCCAATCGCTCCAGCCAGCACTGGAGCGTCGAACTGTCGCAGGGCGGCGGCGAGGTCGCGACGCTCGCCACCGCCGTGTTCGCCGAGCGCCGGCCGTCCTGGGAGCACAGGGTGGCCAAGGTCCCGGACGCAAAGCCGTTCGAGCAGACGCTGCCGTTCCCGAAGATCCAGGCGTCCTGGGCCAACCAGTATGAATTCCGCTTCGTCGAAGGCGAGATGCGCATCGGCCCGCCGCAAGCGGAATTCGCCAGCACCTACTCAAAGCTCTGGATCAGCGACCGCGAGCCGCGCAGGCTCGACATGCCCTCGCTAATGTCGATGTCGGACGCGTTCTTCGGCCGCATCTTCCACGCGCGGCGCGAGCTGGTCCCGTTCGGCACGGTGTCGCTGACGACCTATTTCCACACCGACAGCGACGAGCTCGCCGCAGAGGACATCACCCGCGTGCTGGCGACGGTGGATTCGAAGATCATGCACAAGAGCTACGCCGACCAGAACGCCGAGCTGTGGTCGCCGAACGGCAGGCTGCTCGCGACCACGACGCAGATCGCGTATTTCAAGGCGTAGCTGTTTCCACAAACTCGTCATTGCGAGGAGCGTAGCGACGAAGCAATCCAGACTGTCTCCGCGGAGAAATTCTGGATTGCTTCGCTGCGCTCGCAATGACGCGTGGAGAGATCCTGCTACAAACAAAAAGGGCGGCCTTGCGGCCGCCCTTTTGCATGAAGACGGAGCGATTACTCCGCTGCGAGCTTCACGTCCGGCGCGGCGGCGCGCACCTCGGCGTCGACCTGGGCTTCGAACTTGGCAAAGTTCTTCTGGAACATGCCGACCAGCGCGCGGGCGGTCTTGTCGAACTCGTCCTTGTCCTTCCAGGTGTTGACCGGGTTGAGGATCTCGGCGGGCACGCCCGGCAGCGCGGTCGGGACCGCGAAGCCGAAATATTTGTCGGTGCGGAATTCGACGTTGCGAAGCGAGCCATCGAGCGCGGCGGTGAGCAGCGCGCGGGTCACCTTGATCGGCATGCGCGAGCCGGTGCCGTACTTGCCGCCGGTCCATCCCGTATTGACCAGCCAGCAATCGACATTGTGCTGGGCGATGAGGTCACGCAGCATGTTGCCGTAAACGCTGGGGTCGAGCGGCAGGAAGGGCGAGCCGAAGCAGGTCGAGAATTCCGGCTGCGGCTCGTTGCCGAGGCCGCGCTCGGTGCCGGCGACCTTGGCGGTGTAGCCGGAGAGGAAGTGATACATCGCCTGCGCGGGCGAGAGCTTTGCGATCGGCGGCATCACGCCGAAGGCGTCGGCGGCGAGCATCACCACGTTCTTCGGCTGCGGCGCGCGGCCGGTGCGCGAGGCGTTCGGGATGAAGTCGAGCGGATAGGCCGAGCGCGTGTTCTCGGTCTTGGAGCCGTCGTCGAAGTCGACGACGCGGGTGTCCACGTCGAGCACGCAGTTCTCGAGCACCGCGCCGAAGCGGGTCGAGGCGGCGAAGATCTCGGGCTCGGCTTCCCGCGACAGCTTGATGCACTTGGCGTAGCAGCCGCCTTCGAAGTTGAAGACGCCGTTCGGGCCCCAGCCGTGCTCGTCGTCGCCGATCAGCGTGCGGTTCGGATCGGCCGACAGCGTGGTCTTGCCGGTGCCGGACAGCCCGAAGAAGATCGCGGTGTCGCCCTTGGCGCCGACATTGGCCGAGCAATGCATCGGCATCACGCCGCGCTCGGGCAGATAATAGTTCAGCGTGGTGAAGACCGACTTCTTCATCTCGCCGGCATAGTAGGAGCCGCCGATCAGCACGATCTTGCGGGCGAAGTCGATCGCGACGACGTTCTCCGAACGGCAGCCGTGACGCTTCGGATCGGCGCGGAAGCTCGGCATGTCGATGATGGTGAGCTCGGGCGTGAAGCTCGACAGCTCGACCGCCTCGGGGCGGATCAAGAGCGTGCGGATGAACAGCGAGTGCCAGGCGAGCTCGGTGAAGACGCGCGTCTTGATCCGGTAGGCCGGATCGGCGCCGCCGTAGAGGTCCTGCGCGAACAGCGTCTTGCCTTCGGCGTGCTTGAGGAAGTCCTGGTAGAGCGTCTCGAACTGCTCTGCGGTGATCGACTGGTTGCCGGCCCACCACATCTTCTTGTCGGTGGTGGCGTCACGCACCGTGAACTTGTCCTTCGGGCTGCGGCCGGTGAATTCACCGGTGTCGGCGCACAGAGCGCCGTCGGCGGAGAGCACCGCCTCGCCCGCGGAGAGCGAGTATTGGTAGAGTTGCGGCGCACCGAGATTCCAATGAACCTGCTTGAGATTCCTTAAGCCGAATTTGTCAGCGCCGAAGGCACCGTTGCGCACGCCCGTCTCTTGCACGAAAAAATCCTCCTAGAACCCGCGACACTCAGCGCGGCCAAGCTTTGGCACCATCGCGGTCACCGTTAATAATAGACCATCCGGCCTCGGCTGGGCGACCTAATACTGATGAACGCTGGCGTTGCCAAGCTGATCCCGCAGGATTTGGTTTATTCAAGGACCGCGCCAAACGTCGCGCATGTCAGCTCTGAGCAGGCGCATCATAAAATCGCAAATGATCGCGCAACCAAATGCGTATTTCGGCGTTGTCCGAGGTTTTTGCGATGCACAACCTCGCATGCGGCCTATCGTACCTCTCCTTCGCCGATGAGTGCGAACGGTCCCCACATGGCGGGGTAGGCATTGCGCGGTGACGAAGCGTCATCAACGTAGGTTAACATCGCGCGGCGCAAGGCTTCGGCTCGCCCGATCCTTGGTTCGTTTTTGAGCAGCTCGAAAGTCGACGTGGTCAGGCGGGTGGCAGCTTCCGAGTCCACCGCCCAATGCGAGACCAGCAGCGCGCGGGCGCCGGCATAGAAGAACGCGCGCGCCAGCCCCGACAACGCCTCGGCACCGGGCTTGTCGCCGGCGATCGTGTTGCACGCCGACAGCACCACCCAATCCGCATTGAGCTTGAGCTGGGCGACCTCGCTCGCGGTCAACAAGCCGTCGTCGAGGTCGGTGGGCTGATCGGGAATGGAGAGCGCAAGCGAAGGCTCACCCAGTCCCTTGATGTCGCCGGCAACGAGGCCGTGAGTGGCGAAGTAGATGATGCTGTATTGAGCAAGCGCTGCACGCTTCAGCGTCGTCTCGCTGGCGTCGCGGCCGAGATGGATGTCGGCATCGGTGGCACCGACATCCTTCGCCACCGCGTTCAACTCGTCGGCGGTGTCGGGCAGTTGCGGCAGCGCTTTTGCAAGCTGCGCGCGATCGACGCCGGCACCGCGCCAAAAGTCGGTATAGGCGATGGTCGCAATGTTGCGCGCGGCGACCTTGCCGCTTGCGGCGCGCCGATCGGCCGGGCCTTCCAGCGCCGGGTTGAACACGGGATCGCCAAAGCCGGTCATCGGCTTGACGCCCTGATCCCGTCGCGCAACCGCGCGCAGGGATTTCAGGCTGATCACCGATGGCAGCACCGACACCGCCTGACGCCGCAGCAGCCAGGCGGCGCTGCGATAGCCTTCGAGCGTGTCCGGGATCGCAGCTTGCGGCTTCTCCGTGACCAGCAGGTGAAACGGCAACGCGGTGAGCGCCGCCGATGGCACCACCAGCAGGTTGCGCTTGTCTTTCGTCAGCGCCTCGACCGGGCCGAGCAGCGCGACATAGAGCTCGTTAGCAAGCGCGAGGTCGAACAGCCCCGATTTGCCGGAGCCATCGCGCGCCTTGCCGACGTCGAGACCCCTGCGGAATGCGGTGACCTTTTGCGTCAGCGCGTCCGCACCGACCGGAATCTCCTTCCAGTCGACGCCCTCACGCGTGATCGCGATGACATAGCTCTGCTTGTCGACGACGGAGTAGAGCACCATCGCCTCGTCGGCAGACAGCAAAGGCTGGATGTCCTTCAACGTCAGCGGCAGCGGATTGGACAGCGAGGCATAGTCGGGAAACTCGACCGCGAGCGTCTTCTGCAAGCCCGCACGTTCCTTCGCGATCGCAGCGATCCGCGCGCGGCTGCGCTGCTCGGCGGCGAGGTCGCGCTGGGCGGATTGCTTCGACACCGCGCTGACGATCGCCTTGTCGAGCGCTTCGGTCTCGGCCGCGAGGTCCTGGTCCTTGCGCACGAGCTCGGCGAGCCGGTCGCTGCCTGCGGCGAGCCGGACCGCAAGCTTGTTCAGGGCGGAGGCGGCGGAGGATTGCGTGCCGCGCTGGATCGCGGCCAGCGCCTCGTCCAGCGCCTTGTCGTCCGCCAGCAGGGATTGCTGGCGCGCGGCGAACAGGATCGGCAATACCACACGCAGTTGCGCGCGGTTGGCCGCGAGGGTCTTTTCGGCGAGCGGCAGCGCATCGGCCGTTCGTCCCGACACCTGAAGGAAGGCGGCGAGATTGCTGGTCGAGGTCGCGACATCGGGATTGTCCGGCCCGAGCGCGCGCTCGCGGATCGCGAGCGCGCGGCGATAAAGCGGCTCGGCCTCGGCATAGCGCTGCTCGTGCTGATAGAGCCCCGCGAGGTTGTTCAGCGAGCGAGCCACGTCCGGATGATCCGGTCCAAGCACCTTCTCGCGGATTGCGAGCGAGCGCTTGATCGGCGCTTCGGCCTCGGCATCGCGGTTGAGATCGCGGTCGACCTGGCCGATGTTGTTCAGGACCGTGGCGACCGCAGGATGCTCGGGCCCTCCGACTTTCTGATAGATCGCGAGCGCACGCTGGAACAACGGCTCGGCCTCGGCCTGCCGTTCCTGCTTCACATAGAGCGTGGCGAGATTGTTGAGGGCCCGGCCGACATCGGGATGCTCGCGCGACACGCCCTTTTCGCTGACGGCCAGCGCGCGCTTGAACAGCGGCTCGGCTTCAGCGAAGCGGCCCTGGCGCTGATAGAGCGCGGCGAGATTGGTCAACTCCGCCGAAAGCAGCGGCGTTTCGAAGCCGAGCGACTTTTCCATCAGCGCGATGGCGCGCTTGTAGAGCGGCTCGGCGAGATCATCCCGCCCCTGACCGGCATAGACCTGGCCGAGATTGTTGAGCGCGGCGGCGAGCTCGCGGCCGTTGTCACTCTCCAGGCGCGCGGCCATGCCTTGCGCGAGCGGCAGCGCTTCCGAATATTTGCCGGCACTGATGAGCGCGCTGATCCGCGCGCTTTCCGCGGCAAGGCCTTTCTGAGCAAGACCGGGGGTGGCAAGCGATATCGTGGTCGCGAGCGCCAAACCCGCAACCAGCGTCAAACGACGGCGTGTCATGAACCCTCTCGCGGCCGAACCATTACGGTCTTGGGTCGCAGCGATGGGGGGCAGCGTTCAAATCGTTGCGCTTCAGTCCACCTTTATGCGCGCTTCCCCAGCGAGGCGGACCAGCATCTTGCGCAGGCCCGTGCCGTCGGTCACGCGCTCCGGAAAATCCAGCCGAAGCGCCGTCTGGCCGTCCTGCATGTCGAGACCCTCGGGGTCGCAGCCGGTGCAGCGCCAGTCGCCGGCGGGGGCGCCGAGGAGCTTTGTTGCATAGAGACCCATGGCATCGCGATGGTCGGCATTCATGTGCTCGACGGCTCCCTCCTCCGCGGCCAGCAGATCCTCGGCGCCCGCGAGGTCGGTGAGGAACTGTTCGGGCTTGAGGTCGACGATCCGGCCGAAACCGGCAACCAGATGGGTTCCCGTCGGGCGGATCCGGAAGAAGGAGAAATCCTTAAACGAAACAAAAGCTTCCGCGGACGGATGGGCCTTGAGATACCGTCGCTGGAGGAGGTCCTTGTCCGCCCCGGCCGCTTCGGCCCGGCCCGACAGCATGATCCGGGCACCCTCCAGGGGATCGCCGGCGGCACGCTCGTCCAGCATCAGGGAGACCCGGCTATCGGCCAGGATGTTCCTGGTGTGCACGGCCAGACCCGAGATCAGCAGGATCGGCGAGCCATCCGGGTGGCTCGCCAGATTGACCAGGGAACAATAGGGATCGCCGGAGCCTGCCATCAACGTTGCGAGAGCGCCCTGCCGCGAGCGCCGCAGCAGCGATTTGGCGAGCTTTTCGGGAGCGAAATCGGGGGTGGGTTGCATCGGCTTTCTCGGCTCAGGTGGTTGCAAGGTGGGTCTTTTTTCGGGTAAACGGGGGTCTGGTTATGGGTCGAGATGCGGCGAATCTGCCGTGTTTCGTGGAACTTGGTCACACTTCAGCCCAGCTTGCATTGCTCGGTGACAAGGTTCGTACGCCACTTCGGCACCCATGTATGCGGCGCATCACTGGATTGCTCGCCGTTTCAAGCCACGACCCAAACGGAAAGCAGAAAGCAGAGGCTCATGCCCACAATCGCTTTGGTCGACGACGACCGCAACATTCTCACATCCGTCTCGATCGCGCTGGAAGCCGAAGGCTACCGCATCATGACCTACACCGACGGTGCCTCCGCGCTTGACGGCTTCCGCACCACTCAGCCCGATCTTGCCATCCTCGACATCAAGATGCCGCGCATGGACGGCATGGAGACGCTGCGCCGCCTGCGCCAGAAGTCCGACCTGCCGGTGATCTTCCTGACGTCCAAGGACGAGGAGATCGACGAGCTGTTCGGCCTCAAGATGGGCGCCGACGATTTCATCCGCAAACCGTTCTCGCAGCGCCTCCTGGTCGAGCGCGTCAAGGCGGTGCTGCGCCGCTCGGCGCCGAAGGACCCGACCGTCGCGCCGAAGGAGAACGACGCCAAGGCGCTCGATCGCGGCCTTTTGCGCATGGACCCCGAACGTCACACCTGCACCTGGAAGAACGAGCCGGTGACGCTGACCGTCACCGAATTCCTGATCCTGCAGGCGCTCGCGACCCGGCCCGGCGTGGTGAAGAGCCGCAACGCGCTGATGGATGCGGCCTATGACGACCAGGTCTATGTCGACGACCGCACCATCGACAGCCACATCAAGCGGCTGCGCAAGAAGTTCAAGGTGGTCGACAACGAGTTCGAGATGATCGAGACGCTGTACGGCGTCGGCTACCGTTTCAAGGAAGCCTGAGACTCAGCGCGCCTTCGCGAAAGATTGAGAGCATCGCCGGTTCTCGTTGCATCGGGACCGGGATCGCTCCAAGGCGCGATCGGAACGGCGCTTTGGATTGTTGCTTGAGGATGATCCTTCCGGAAAACCGCTGCACACTTTTCCGGATCATGTTCTAGGATGCGAGGACCCTTCGCACGAGATGCCTAACGCGGGCGTAAGCATTGCTTGACCGAACGCAGCCTGACGAGAACCAGAACGCCGGGGATATCGGATCCAACGGCGTTCCGGAGCACGTTGCCGACGACAAGCCGGCCGCGCAGGGCTGGCGGCCGCTGAACTGGCTGAAGCGCGCCGGGCAGTTCTTTTTCGCGCTGTCCTTCTCGAGCCTGACCCGCCGCATCGTCTCGCTCAACCTCGCCGGCCTCGTCGCGCTGGTGGCGAGCATCCTGTACCTGTCGCAATTCCGCGCCGGCCTGATCGACGCGCGCGCGCAGAGCCTGCTGGTGCAGGGCGAGATCATCGCCGGCGCGATCGCGGCCTCCGCGACCGTGCAGACCAACGCCATCACCATCGATCCCGACCGCCTGCTCGACCTCAAGACCGGCGACAGCTATGGCGGGACCGACGATTCGCTCGATTTCCCGATCAACCCGGAGCGCGTGGCGCCGGTGTTGCGCACGCTGATCTCGCCGACCAAGACCCGCGCCCGGATCTTCGATCCCTACGGGACGTTGCTGCTCGACAGCCGTGACCTCGACAACGTGCTGAGCTTCCCGCTGCCGCCGCCGTCGCAGAAGCCGGGCCTCGTCGAACGCGGCATGGTCGCGATCCGCACCTGGCTGAACCGCGGCGACCTGCCGCTGTATCGCGAGCTCGGGCGCGAGAACGGCAATGGCTATGCGGAAGTGAGCGACGCGCTCCAGGGGCAGAAGCGCTCGATGGTGCGGGTCAATTCGCGCGGCGAGGTGATCGTCTCGGTCGCCGTGCCCGTGCTGCGCTCCCGTGCCATCCACGGCGCGCTGATGCTCTCGACCCAGGGCGACGAAATCGACCAGATGGTGACCGCGGAGCGCCTCGCCATCCTGAAAGTCGGCGGCGTCGCCGCCGCCGTCATGATCATGCTGTCGCTGCTGCTGGCGAGCACGATCGCCGGGCCGGTGCGCCGGCTCGCCGACAGCGCCGAGCGCGTCCGCCGGCGCATCAGGGCCCGCATCGAGATTCCCGACTTCACCCGCCGCCGCGACGAGATCGGCCACCTCTCCGGCGCGCTGCGCGACATGACCAGCGCGCTGTACAGCCGCATGGAGGCGATCGAGATGTTCGCCGCCGACGTCGCCCACGAATTGAAGAACCCGCTGACCTCGCTGCGCTCCGCGGTCGAGACGCTGCCCCTGGCGCGCAACGAGAACAGCCGCGCGCGCCTGCTCGAGGTGATCGAGCACGACGTCAAGCGGCTCGACCGCCTGATCTCCGACATCTCCGACGCCAGCCGTCTTGATGCCGAGCTCCAGCGTCAGGATGCGATCCCGGTCGATTTGCGCCGCCTGCTGACGACGCTCGTCTCCGTCGCCAACGAGACCAAGCTCGGCCACGATGTCGCGGTCGAGACGCGGTTCGAGGGCCGCGGTCCGACCGACACCTTCGCCGTGACCGGCCACGATTCGCGGCTGGGACAGGTGGTCTCCAACCTGCTCTCGAATGCGCAGTCGTTCTCGGAAGCCGGCAACAAGGTGCGCCTCACCTGCCGCCGCGTGCGCTCCGAGATCGAGATCGTGGTCGACGATGACGGCCCCGGCATCCGCGACGACGCGCTGGAGCGCATCTTCGAGCGCTTCTATACCGACCGGCCGCATCAGGGCTTTGGCCAGAACTCCGGCCTCGGGCTGTCGATCTCCAAGCAGATCGTCGATGCCCATGGTGGACGAATCTGGGCCGAGAACCGTGCGGGCCCGGTGGACGAGGACGGCGCACCGACCGTCGCCGGCGCGCGCTTCGTGGTGAGACTGCCGGCGCTATGAGCGACGGCGGGCCCAGCATTCACGCCTCCGCAGTCAAGGTCGGGACTCTGGCGGTGCTGATCCGCGGTCCCTCGGGCTCCGGCAAGTCGCGTTTGGCCTTCGATTTGATTCTGGCAGGGCGATCAGGCGTCGTCGAACGCGCCATTCTGGTCGGCGACGACCGTGTCCATCTGGCGACAGTCGGCCAGGAAATTGAAGTCCGCCCCGCGCCGACTCTGGCCGGCCTCATCGAGATCCGGGGCCTCGGAATCCGACGCTGCGACTTCGTGGAGCGTGCGACCGTCGGCCTCGTGGTCGATCTGGACGCCGAGGACGCCGAACGGCTGCCTCGGGCCGAATCGTTGAAAACCAGCATTTTTGGTGTCGAAATACCGCGAATCCCCGTGGGCCGCGACTATTCGCCCCTCCCTTTGGTTGTTGCGGGCTTGACCACTACCAAGAGTTAACCTTCTGCTAAGCCCTGAGGCGATTGTTTGAAGGGAAATGGTAACCATATGAACCCCACTATCGCGGCCGAGTAGACCGGCGCAGCTCCCCTCATCCATCCGTCTAGATTCAGGGAGATACGCAACATCCCCTCTTGCGCGGGGGCTCTGGATGGTCAAAGTGGCGCGTTCGTGCGGTGCACCAAAAGCGCCCGCGAGGAGTTTTCCGATGATTGGTCTAGTACTTGTGACCCACGGGCGCCTTGCCGATGAATTCAAGGCAGCGCTTGAGCATGTCATGGGCCCACAAAAGCAAATCGAAGCGATCACGATCGGCGCCGAAGATGATTCCGATCTCTGCCGAAGCGACATCATCGAAGCGGTTAACCGCGTCGATTCCGGCGACGGCGTTGCGATCCTCACCGACATGTTCGGCGGCACGCCGTCCAACCTTGCGATTTCCTGCATGAGCCGGCCCAAGGTCGAAGTGCTCGCGGGCATCAACCTTCCCATGCTGGTGAAGCTTGCCAAGGTGCGCGAAGAGCGTTCGCTGCCCGACGCGATCGCGATGGCCCAGGAAGCGGGCCGCAAATACGTCACCATCGCCAGCCGCGTGCTCGCCGGCAAATGAGCGAAGAGGCGCCACAAGCGGGGACGGGCGTGCCCGCGAGCGCGATTTCCAAAGAGCTTCTGATCATCAACAAGCGCGGACTGCATGCCCGCGCTTCCGCGAAATTCGTCCAGGCAGTCGAGCGTTTCGACGCGCAAGTCTGGGTGACGCGCGGCGGCGAGACCGTCGGCGGCACCTCGATCATGGGCCTGATGATGCTCGCTGCCGGGCCTGGCACGACGATCACCGTGGCGGCGGCGGGAGCGGAAGCGGAAGCCGCGTTGGCGGCGATCACCGAGCTCGTTGAGAGCAAGTTCAACGAGGAAGGGGTCTGAGCCACGCGCTCAGTTCCGTAGGGTGGGCAAAGGCGCGACGCGCCGTGCCCACCATTTCTCGATAATCGCAACAGTTGGTGGGCACGCTTCGCTTTGCCCACCCTACGGCACCGACAACGTCGCAATCACTTCGCCGGCGGGGCGATGTAGATGTTCCAGCTCATCGACGGGCCGGCCTTGCCGTGGGTGAAGCGGCGCGTGGTCATCACGATGCGCTCGGCGTTCGGTGCGACCTCGGAGACCCATTTCTCGAACGCCGGCAGGCGGCCGTCGGTCGGGTCGAACACGCCGATGAAGCCGTACTTTTTGACGTCGTCGCGCGAGGTCAGCCCGGAATCCCAGGCCTCTAGGGGCAGCAGCGCTGACGGATGATCCTGGCTGTAGAACACCAGCGGCTGGATCTGTTCCATCGTGCCGGCCACGACGGCCCAGCGCGAGCCGAAGCGGGTGTGCCAGGCCTGCGTCAATTCGCGCGCGAGCTCCGAGCGCGCGCCATAGATCGCAGCGTTGCCGGCATTGGCCGCCATCTCGCGCGCGGCGATCCAGGGCGAAGCCATGAGCGTGGCGATGCTGAGCACGAGCCAGATCGCGGCGATGTTGAACAGCACCGCGCTCTGCACCCGCAGCGCGGGGATCGCAACCAGCGCCAGCGGCACCAGGAAGAACAGCGAGATGCCCCAGTCCGTCTTCATGTAGATGCTGAAGGCCAGCGCGCCGAGCGGCGGGCCGACCGCGACGATGATCTGGACGATCCAGACATTCAGCGCCTGCGAAACATTGACGCCTGGATTTTTGCCACGCGCCCAGGCCCGCGTGACGATGCGGAGCGGCGCGCGCGCAAGCAGCTTGAGCCACGGCGGCACCAGCACCATCGCCAGTGCGGCGAGCGCCACGGGCAGCGCCAACAGGGCGACGTTGTGCAAGGCATAGCCGGCCACGAGCTGATGCACGAGGCCAGCGTCCTCGAGGCTGTAGGTGTCGCCGGCATAGGTCAGCGGCACGAAATGCGCCTCCGCCAGCCAGACGACGTGCGGGATCATCGCCACCACCATCGTCGCGATCCCCACCCACGGCGCCGGCGACAGCAGAAATTTCATGCGCTCCGGATGGATCAGCGCGGCAAGGCCGATGGCGCCGATCATGGTCAGCACCCAGTATTTGGTCATCAGCGCCAGCGCGCCGGCAAGACCGAGCCAGACGCCGGATTGCCACGTCCGCTTCTCGAAGGCGTTGAGATAAGCGAGCACCAGCAGCGGCAGCGTGACGAGCTGGAGCAAATCCGCGTTGTACTTGAAACCCTTGAAATTGAAGATCGGGTAGAGCGCGACCATCACCACGACCAGGAACGCGCGCCGCGCATCCACCACGCGCAAGGCGGCCAGCCAGCAGATCACCATGCCGACGCCGTCGGTCGCCATCGCCAGCGCATAGGTCGCCCAGTCCGCCGCCGGGAACACCTTGAACCAGAGCCCGGCGACCCAGCCCGACAGCGGCGGGTGCTTGCCGTAACCCCAGAGGAATTGCTGGCCCCAACCATAGGCTTCTGCGACGTCCATATGAACGTCCTGCGCTGCCTTGAGATTGATCAGGATCAAGGTCCAGAGCACCGCATGCAGGATGGCGAACTGGATCACCAGCCCCAGCCGCGCCTCCGGGCGGATCGCGCAGGCGACCAGCCAGGACCGGAAACGGTTGTAGCTCAAGCGGGTCTTCGCCCGCGCTCTGGCCGTGGGAAGAGAGGTGGTCGACATGGCCCGCTTGCTAGCGCGTTTTGGCCCCGCTTGGAATCAGCTTGGCGTGAACAAAGACCCTGAAAATACAGCAATATGGTTGCCGCACGGGGATGTGAGTGGTATCCCGCGCCCATGACGACCGTCCCCATTTCCAACATCCGCAATTTCTCCATCGTCGCCCATATCGACCATGGCAAATCGACGCTGGCCGACCGCCTGATCCAGATGACCGGCGGCCTCTCCGACCGCGAGATGGCGGGCAAGGAGCAGGTGCTCGATTCCATGGACATCGAGCGCGAGCGCGGCATCACCATCAAGGCGCAGACGGTGCGCCTGTCGTACCGCGCCAAGGACGGCAAGGATTACATCTTCAACCTGATGGACACGCCCGGCCATGTCGACTTCGCCTACGAAGTCTCGCGGTCGCTGGCGGCCTGCGAGGGTTCCCTGCTCGTCGTCGACGCCAGCCAGGGCGTCGAAGCGCAGACCCTCGCCAACGTCTACCAGGCGCTCGACAACAATCACGAGATCGTCCCGGTCCTGAACAAGGTCGACCTGCCCGCGGCCGAGCCGGAGAAGATCAAGCAGCAGATCGAGGACGTCATCGGCATCGATGCCTCGGACGCGGTGATGATCTCGGCCAAGACCGGCCTCGGCGTTCCCGACGTGCTGGAAGCCATCGTCACCCGCCTGCCGCCGCCGAAGGGCGATCGCGACGCGACGCTCAAGGCGCTGCTGGTCGACAGCTGGTACGACGTCTATCTCGGCGTCGTCGTGCTGATCCGCGTCGTCGACGGCGTCATGAAGAAGGGTAGCCGCGTGCGCATGATGGGCACGGGCGCGGCCTACGACGTCGAGCGCGTCGGCTTCTTCACGCCGAAGATGCAGCAGGTCGAGGAGCTCGGCCCCGGCGAGATCGGCTTCATCACCGCCGCGATCAAGGAAGTCGCCGACACCCGCGTCGGCGACACCATCACCGACGACAGGAAGCCGGTCGCGGACATGCTGCCGGGCTTCAAGCCGGCGATCCCCGTGGTGTTCTGCGGCCTGTTCCCGGTCGATGCCGACGACTTCGAGACGCTGCGCGCCGCGATGGGCAAGCTGCGCCTCAACGATGCCAGCTTCTCCTTCGAGATGGAAACCTCGGCCGCGCTCGGCTTCGGCTTCCGCTGCGGCTTCCTTGGCTTGCTCCATCTCGAGATCATCCAGGAGCGGCTGTCGCGCGAGTTCGATCTCAACCTGATCGCGACCGCACCGAGCGTCATCTACAAGATGAAGCTCACCGACGGCACCGAGCTCGAGATCCACAATCCCGTCGACATGCCCGACGTGGTCAAGATCGCCGAGATCGACGAGCCCTGGATCGAGGCGACGATCCTCACGCCCGACGAATATCTCGGCAGCGTGCTGAAGCTGTGCCAGGACCGCCGCGGCGCGCAGAAGGAGCTCACTTACGTCGGCTCCCGCGCCATGGTGAAATACGACCTGCCGCTCAACGAGGTCGTGTTCGACTTCTACGACCGCCTGAAGTCGGTCTCCAAGGGCTACGCCTCGTTCGACTATCATCTCACCGACTACAAGCCGGCCGACCTCGTCAAGATGCAGATCCTGGTCAATGCCGAGCCGGTCGATGCGCTCTCGATGCTGGTCCACCGCACCCGCGCGGAGGGCCGCGGCCGCGCCATGGTCGAGAAGATGAAGGAGCTGATCCCGCCGCACATGTTCCAGATCCCGATCCAGGCGGCGATCGGCGGCAAGGTGATCGCGCGCGAGACGGTGCGCGCGCTGCGCAAGGACGTCACCGCAAAGTGCTACGGCGGCGACATCACGCGTAAGCGCAAGCTTCTGGAGAAGCAGAAGGAAGGCAAGAAGAAGATGCGGCAGTTCGGCAAGGTCGACATCCCGCAGGAAGCCTTCATCGCCGCGCTGAAGGTGGACAGCTGAGGCGGGGACAGGCTGTTCTCCGGGCGCGCGAACCGCGCCTCAGACAAAACAGCGAAAACAACCCCATGCACAGTAGCCGCCGCCTTGGCGGGACTACGCTTTTTCGATTTTAGCGAAATCGACTTGACCCGTCGGGCAAAACACTGGCATGATGGCATCATCGCGCCGTGTGGGACGCAGGCGTCCATCCAACGAAAGGGCCCACGATGATCCGGGGCGCTTAGAGCGGTCGAGCCTCGCGTCGTATCCGCTGGCGGCCCAAGCGAGGTCGCAGCAGGCCATTGCCGTCGCCGCCAACGGCCCATCGCGTCCTGGGGACAAGATCTGAAAACAGGCCTCTATGCGCCAGGCGCCATTAGGCGATTTCGATTTCTACGAATCCAATCTGACGCGTCCGGCAAAAGCACCGCTGGGATGGCAGCAGCGCATGGTGTGTGGTGCAGGGTCGTCGGCACGCGACACCTCGACGCGGATGGGCAGGCCTCATCTCGATGTCCAGGCGCAACATCCGATGATCGTTTAGGGGCGTGTACTCATAGAGGCAGCGTCAGCTGCTGATGACCAAGCGGAAAGCATCTGCTCAGGTTAAGCTTTACTGCTTTCGACCCGAAGCGGAAGTCGGCTCGGTCCTGCGAATGTAGGAATGTCCTTCCGGCATGACTTGCCGGGGCCAGTTTGCTGGAGGGGCAACGACCGAAACGGGCTGTTGTTGGACAAGAGCAAGTGACGAATTCAACCCGTCGTCTCTTGGCCGCCTTGATGGGATTCTTGACCGAGTTAAAGTGGCACATTCCACGGCCGTAGCCGGCCAACTGACGGTTGCCTCAATGCGGGAACTCCTGTTCTTCGTCCTGTCGAGCTTCTGGGCGGGCACCGCGCATGCGGCGACGCCGGGTCACGGCAAGACGATCGCGGCCGCCTACATCGTTGGCGCGCGCGGCAAGCCGATCGACGCGGTGATCCTGGGAATTTTCGTCACGCTGTCCCACACCAGCGGAATCGTGCTGGTCGGCGTGCTCGCCTCACTCGGCTCGACCTGGCTCCGGCCGCAGCGCACCGAAGCCTACCTGGCGGTCGCGGTCGGCATCCTGGTGATCGTGCTCGGCCTATGGATGCTGTGGACGCAGCGCGATCTGGTGGCGCTCGCGATGGGCGAGCCAGGCGATGTCGCCAATCGAGCGGATGCTCATGCGCAGGACCATGCTCACGATCACGCGCATGACGCGGCTCACGACCACCCGCCTGGCCATGGGCACGGCGAGCCTGTGGTCTGGCACAGCCACGGATTCGGCAAGGTGCACGCCCACCGGCTGGATGTCGTGGCCGAAAACCGTCCGAAACTCCCAGTGCTGCTGGCGCTGGGTATTGCGGGCGGCCTACTCCCCGATCCAGCCGCGCTCGCGCTGCTGCTCGGCGCGCTGTCGAGCGGAAAAGTCCTCCTAGGCCTAATCACCGTCTTGGTGTTCAGCCTCGGCTTCGCGGCAACGCTCGTGGTGGTGGGCATCGTTGCCGCGAAGGTCGGCGAGAAGGTGCTCGACTGGCTGGCCAGCATCTGGATGATCCGCCTTCAGATCGCCACCAGCCTGCTGATCGTCGGCATGGGCGTGGTGCTGACCATCCGCGCGGTGTCCGAGCTGGCAGCGCTGCCGGCGGGCTGATTCCGTAATTCGCACCACCTAAAGCGCGATGAGATTAGGATTGATCGTCATCGCGCTTTAGGTTGTTGTTTGAGCATGATCTTTTCGGAAAACCGCTGCGCACATTTCCGGATCATGCTCTAGCGGCACATCCTACTGGGTTTGCCGCGAGCACCATAGAAACTCCAAATCCACCTTGAAATCCACTGTTACCGCGCACCCGCATACCTGGCCGGCAGCATGCCGACATATCCGCTAATGTCGGCGTACCAGACATTGCCGTTGCGATCGACCGCAACACTGAACGGCCGGGCGTTGTCGCGGGGAAGCGCAAAGGCCGTGATGCGGCCGTCGCGCAACCGCCCAAGGCTTGCACTGCGCATCATGCCGAACCAGACGTCATCGTTGGGAGCTACGGCAATGCCACTGAGGCCTGCATTTTCGCGAGCCGCCTCGACATCCCAGAATTGTCCATCCTTGAAGCGCCCGATGCGATTGGCGCGGAACTGCAGAAACCACACCGAGCCGTCGGAGCCGACGGCAACATCCGTCGGTACGGCGCCGCGGCGCGGGAGATCGATTGTCCGGCTGGTCCCGTCGGCGGCGAGGTTGAGCAGCTGGTTGCCGTTCTGCAGCGTCGCCCATATGCCGCCGTCGGCCGTCGCGGCGACCCCATAGGGTCCGCCGCGTGCGGAATCGATCTGGTGGCGGGTAAAGACGCCGTCCTTCAGCCGGGTCACGCCATAGCCGGTCGGCTCGGCGAACCAGGCCGCGCCGTCGGGCGCGAGCGTCAGCCGTCCGGGGCGCGCAATCGGGGTGTCCAACGCGAATCGTGCGATCTCGCCGGCGCTGCTGACGCGCGCGATGGCGCGTCCGGCGAGGTCGGTGTACCAGGCGCTGCCGTCAGCGGCGACCGCCAGGCCAAGGGGCTCGACGTTGCGGTTTGTCGTCGGCAGCCGCTCGAGGCGGCCGTCGCGCAGACGGCCGATCGCATCGGCATGGTCGATGGTGAACCAAATGCTGCCGTCGGCGCCCGCTGCAATCGCGATCGGCGCATCCTGCGGCTCGCTCATGCGGTACTCGACGAATTTTTGCACCGGCACGGCGCGCATCATGAGAAACGCGACTCCAGCCAACACCGCGATGCCGAGCACCCCGGCTGATATTCGCAGCATCAGCGGCCATGCGCGGATCATCGCGGCGAATGTGTGGTGGCGCGCCGGCGCGACAGGTGCCACGCCGCGAGAACGCCGCCGATCAGCATCAGCACACAGAACGAGAGCCCGCCGGCGAGGCTGATCGGGTCGATGCGCGCCAGCAGGTTGCCGCCTTCGACGGCAGTTCGCCAGACTTCGGCATAGGGCATCAGCGAGAACACCGCGTAGATCACACCCGCATCGTTCGGATCGCGGGCGAGCGGCCCGGCCTCGATATGGATCGGAAGGTTGTCTTCTTTTGGCGCCCAGGTTTGACCGCCGTCCTCGCTGCGATAGACGCCACGATCGGAGGAGACCACGAGCGTGGTTGCGTCGGCACTCGCCGCGATTCCGCGCACCCTCGCTCCCGCCAGAGGCAGCGAACGTCCGACGGAATGCCAATCGGCGCCGAGGTTATCGCTGACGACGATCCGGCCGCCTGCCGCCGCCCAAATGCGTTGCGGCCGCGTCGCATCGGCCGCGATCATGTCGACCGGCGCATCCGCGCCGCCAAAACCGGTATTGCGCCAGTTGCGCCCTCCATCGTCGCTGATCATCGCCCGGCTGTCGATCACGGCCGCCAGAAGTTCGGCCGATCCCGGGATCGCCACTAGCGCCGTCATCTCGCTCGTTTGCGACAATCCGGGCACGACGGCAAAGCTGCGGCCGCCATCCTGGCTCGCGAACAGCCGGCTGCGGCCGAGCAGATAGAAGCGATCCTTCGCTGCCCCCGCGACCAGCGCCCGCGCAGGGATCGCGGAAGAAGGCGCTTCGGCGCGCCGCCAGCCGTTCTGGTCACGAAGAAAAACGCCGCTGGTGGCCGCACACATGGCCAGTTCACCGTCCGGCGAGAAGGCGAGCGCAAATACCGCGCCGATGATGACGCCGGGCCCCTCCGGCACCCAGCTGCGCCCGCCATTGCGCGAACTCAGGATACCGAGATCGGTGCCGACCACCAGGTGCGATGAATCGCGTGGATCGACAGCAATGACGAGCGCAGCATTGAGAAACAGACCGACATCCGCATTGAGCCAAGCCGCGCCGAGATCGCGGGAACGAAACACGCCACCATAGCTGCTCGCATCATGCGACGACGCACTGCCGGACAGCAACATGCAGGCGAGCGCGAACGCCAACTGACGCACCCATAGGGCCAACTGGCGCAACCCGATCTGCTTTTTTCCAGCTTCGATAAGAAGCGGTCGGGCTGGGAAGGCTGGTCCCACCCCGAGCACACCATTCATGGCTTGCGCGATTTCTCACCCGGCGCCAGCGCAATTTCGGCCATCCGTCCGCCGTTCAACGCGACCCAGGAATTCTTCGTCAGCGGATATTTGTCGGTGTAGCTCAGCGGCTCGTGGGCGGCGACGCAGTTGTTGTATCCGCCGGTGATCTTGTAGCACTTCTCGTAGGAGAGAAACTGCTGGACCGTGTCGGTCTGCTGCACGTTCGCCGTCATCCAGTCGCGGATGCCCTCGTAGGACGAGAACGCATCGGAGCCGAAGACCAGCTTGCCGATGCTGGTCGGCACCTCGAGCAGCTGCGAGCCGGCGGTATGGGCGCGGAACGCCGGATGAATCCGCACGCCCGGCAGAATCTCCATCTCGCCGTCGACGATCACCGCCTTGCCCTTCAGCACCTTGCCGTAGACTTCCTCGATGGTGAGCGGCATGTAGCCGCAAGCAGGCGTACGATTGCAGCCGCCGGGATCGGAGTTGACCGCCCGGATGTGCGGCTCTGGATAGTTGAGCGCCCACTCGATCGCCTTGAGTTCCTCGCGCTGGACGTAGAGTACGGCATTAGGCAGGTCGGACAATTGGCCGGCGTGATCCCAGTGGGCGTGGCCGATCACCACCTTGGTGACGTCGGCGGCATTCAAGCCGAGAACCTTCAACTGGTCCGGCAGCGGAGCCCAGTGCTCCGACCCGGTCATCTTCAGATAGTCCTGCTGCTTCCAGCCGGTATCATACAGGATCAACTCGGTGCCGCACTTGATCACGCCGATGTTGACCGGGAGATCGACGCTCGGAATGTTGCTCTCCGGCTTGGTACTGCCGGGCACGAAAGCACGATCCGGCATGAACGATCCGAACGGGACGTTCATGAAACGGCTACTCTCGATCAGCCATGCCGAACAGACCGGTTGCTGGGCTTGTGCAGCCGCGCTGAACAGGCACGCCAGCCCCGCCATCATTGCGGCCCACGCGAACGGACGGGTTCGTAACGCACGCTTTCTCATTGTCTTCCTCCCTGCAGCTTCTTTGAGCTTTCCTGATTGAGATTGGACTGCGCTTATCTCTTCACCCGCGATTCGATGGCCTTATCTTGTCTCGATGTGAACCGGCCTCCACTTCAGCCGAAAACGCTTCAATGCGGCTTGTATTGTCCCGGCCACAGCACTTCGCCGACGCGCAGCATGTCTTCGGAAGCCTTCACATCCATGCGGTGGGCGTCGCCGAGATGTTGCGCGTCGCCATCCTCGGTGAATTTCAGTATTTCGGCGGCGGCGTTAGCGTAGAGCGCCATGGCGCTGACATATTGCGCTTGCGTCCCGGACAGCGACGGCGGCGCATTCATGGTGCGGACCTGCGCTTCGGCGGCATGGAAGAATTTCGCCAGCGGCTCGATCTTTCGTGCGAACGCGTGTGGGTCCCGATCGTCGGTCTGATAGGAGATGCCGGCAAAGCTCATCGCTACCGCCGACCGGGTTGCCTCCCGGTGGAGGGCCCACAATTCTGTCGCGAAGCGTTCCTCGTCCGCGGTCAACGCCGGCGGCTGGGTTTTCTCGGCTCGTGCTCCGCTGGTTTGCGCCGTGGGTTCCACCACCGACCGCGGCCGGATCTCGTGCAGCCACGCGGCACCGGTGGTTGCTGCGAGCGCCACAACGACGCCGGCCAGCAACAACGGCCGCCTACCGGGCATGCCGATCGTCCGAATGGCGTATCCTCCATTCTACTTGTTGTTGCGACACTGTATCTCTCGGTTTCCCCGATGGTCAACCGAAACAGGTCTTGCGGAAACGCATGTTGCCGCTGATGTCGTGCGCCAGCCGTCAGCGCGGTTCCCAACTCGGCGCGTCGGTGAACAGGCCGCCTTCGGCAAAGCCGATGGCATAGATCAGGATCACTCCGAAGACGAAGCTGATCAGGCCCGACGCCACACGGAGCCGCCAATTGAATTTCGGCAAATTAACGGCGGTGAACGCGAACGGCGCTGACAAGATCAGCGTGATCAGCATCATACCGACCACAGTGCCGAGCCCGAACAGCAGCAAATAGCCAAGCGCTGCGACCGGTTCGCGGATGATGGACAGCACCATCAGGGCTGCGGCGGCCGATCCTGCAAGACCGTGCACGAGACCGACCACGAACGGTCGCAGCCACTGATAGACCGCCATTCGCCCAAACGCACTGCGGTCGAGCTGCGCCAGCGGCGTCTGGTCTTCGGCGTGCCCGTGCGCATCCGAGTCATGACCGTGTGGGTGCGTGTGCACGTAGTCGCCATGCGCATGCAGGTGATCGTGAAGATCGTGCGAATGTCCGCCTGGGATACTCGCATGGGCATGGGCTGCGCCGACCGCCCGGCCCATCCCGGTCAAGGTGAGAATGCCGAGCAGGACCAGCATGATGCCGACGGCGAATTCCATCGACAGACCGAGCTTTGGCGGGATCACGACCCCGAATACGATGATCGCCGCGCCGACCGCCATCACCGTCATTGTGTGCCCGATGCCCCAGGCGGCGCCGATCAGCGCCGAGCCCGCCATGCTGCGCTCGCGACTGACGATCGTGGCAATGGCGACCACGTGGTCGGCGTCGGTCGCATGCCGCATCCCGAGGAAAAAACCGAGAAACAGGAAGGACACAACGTTCAGGGCAGTTCCGGTCATTGCGCACGTACCAAAATGGCGACCCCCGTCCATTATTAAACAGCATTTAGACCCAACACCAAATTCCCCTATGCGCGTGCGCCCGTGACATGGCCGCGGTGCGGGGCATGCCAGCCGACCCCGCGTGCTCTTGGAACAGGATGTCCCGAGCTATGGTCCTGGCCCCAAGCTGAACACCGCGAGAGCCGTCGCGACGTCTGCTGTCTGAGGGAGGCCGGACGCCGCCCCACAGATAAGCTGACGCCCGCTTTTGACCCTGGCTGTGTGAAAACGCTGTGCCGCTGCTATGATTCTCCGGTGATTCTTTTTGGGGGAATCGATGAGGCGCTTCGTTGAGGAGGCGGATCGTGGGCAATGCACGCTGTTGCCGGAATGCCTCGATGATTTCATTGACGAGAGTAATCCTGTCCGTGTGATCGATGCGTTTGTCGATGCGCTCGATTTGGCCGAGATGAGCTTCGAGGTTGAGCCGGCGGCGACCGGTCGGCCATCGTACCATCCCTCGGTTCTCTTGAAGCTCTACATCTATGGCTATCTGAACCGGGTGCAGTCGAGCCGGCGGCTCGAACGAGAAGCCGGACGCAATGTCGAACTGATGTGGCTGCTGGGTCCGGCTCACTCCCGATCACAAGACGATTGCCGACTTCCGCAAGGACAATGGCCTGGCGCTGCGCAGGGTGTGTGCGCGCTTCGTTGAACTCTGCCGTGGGATGGGTCTCCTGACGACGGCGAGCGTTGCCATCGACGGCAGCAAGTTCAAAGCGGTGAACAACCGGGACAGGAACTTCACCCGGGCGAAGGTGGAGCGGCGACGCTCCCAGCTGGAGGAGAGCGTCGCGCGGTATCTAGGCCAACTTGACACGGCCGACCGGCAGGAGCCGACGGAGGCCCTGGCCACGAAGGTGACGAGGCTTACCGAAAAGCTGACGAAGCTGAAGGAGGAAATGGGCAAGCTTGCCGCTTACGAGAAGCAGATGCTTGCATCGCCTGACCAGCAAATCTCCTTGACTGATCCCGATAGCCGCTCGATGGCGACGAGCGGCCGCGGCTCCGGCGTCGTCGGCTACAATGTGCAGGTCGCCGTGGATACCGAGCACCATCTGATTGTGACCCATGAGGTAACGAACAGCGGCTCAGATCGGGCTCAACTGGCCAATATGGCAAAGCAGGCGAAAGAAGTGCTCCAGACCGATGCGCTCGAGGCCGTTGCCGATCGCGGCTACTTCAGCAGCGTGGAGATCCTCGCGTGCCACGAGGCCGGCATCACGGTAACTCTGCCCAAGCCACAGACGTCGGGTGCCAAGTCAGATGGGCGCTTCGGCAAGCAGGATTTTGTCTATTTGCCTGAAGAGGACGCCTATCGCTGCCCAGCTGGAGAGCAACTGCCTTATCGCTTCACGAGCGAGGAAGACGGGAAGCGGCTACGGCGCTACTGGACCACGGCCTGTCAAAATTGTTCGCTTAAATCGCAGTGCACGACAGGGCCAGAGCGGCGGATTCCACGATGGGAGCATGAGCATCTGCTCGAGGCTGTGCAGCAGCGTCTCGATGCAAACCCACAAGCCATGCGCCAGCGTCGAGAGACAGTCGAGCATCCGTTCGGCACGATGAAGGCCCGCATGGGAGCGACACACTTCCTCACCAAAACGCTTCCAAAAGTAGCCGCCGAAATGGCACTCTCGGTGCTGGCCTATAATCTGACACGGGTCATGAACATCGTCGGGATCAAGCCGCTGATCGCTGCGATCGGGGCCTGAGACACACGCGGCTCCCCGCTTCCGGGACCGACGCCCTTTGAGATCGTTTTTACACGGCCAAGACCCGGAGCGGACATTGGCCCTAGCCCGAGGGCCACGCCCTATGCTTTGATATGTGCGACGGATCGACCGACCTCGGGAGGCCGTTTTGACCGACAATCGCGTTGAACGACGACTTGCAGCGGTCCTGGCGGCGGATGTCGCTGGTTACTCACGGCTCATGGGGGCTGATGAGGTAGGCACTCTGCGAGCCTTGAAGGCGCATCGTCGCGAGCTGATCGATCCCTCGATTGCCGAGTACAAGGGCCGTATCGTCAAGACCACCGGCGATGGCATGCTTGTCGAATTTGCCAGCGCAGTGGACGCGGTGACATTCGCGATGACCGTTCAAAGCAGCATGCGGGAACGTAACCTCAGTGCCGCTCTACCTGTCACCTTCCGCATCGGCATCAACGTCGGTGACATCATCATCGACGGCGATGACATCTTCGGAGATGGCGTCAACGTTGCTGCCCGTGTTGAAAACGAATGCGAGCCGGGCGGGGTCTATCTCTCCGATGATGCTTTCCGGCAGGTTCAGGGGAAGACGCCGTTTGCCTTCGACGACATGGGTGATAGGTCGCTGAAGAACATCGACCGAGTAGTCCGTATCTACGCGGTGCGGGTCGGCGCAGCGCATCCCGCACCCTCCGACGCGGGTAGGTCGCTGGAGCTATCCAGCCAGCCGCTGCGCCTCCCAGATAAGCCGTCCATCGCTGTCCTGCCGTTCGAGAACATGTCCGATGATCCTGAGCAGGAATACTTTGCCGATGGAATGGTCGAGGAGATCATCACGGCGCTGTCCCGTTTCAAGGCTCTATTTGTCATCGCCCGAAACTCCAGCTTCACCTACAAGGCGCGGGCCGTCGACGTGAAGCAGGTGGGGCGCGAGCTTGGAGTGCGCTACGTATTGGAAGGGAGCGTTCGCAAGGCGGCAAACCGAGTGCGCATCACCGGACAACTGGTCGATACCGCTACTGGAGCACATCTATGGGCCGATCGGTTTGATGGCGGGCTCGGCGACATCTTCGATCTGCAAGACCAGGTGACCGAGAGCGTTGTCTCCGCAATCGCACCAAGATTGTTGCAGGCTGAAATCGAACTGGCGACGCGGCGTCGGCCGGATAACCTCAGCGCTTATGACCTTTATCTCCGAGCCGCAGCGCGGCTTTATTCTTATACCCGCGAGGGCTCAGCGGAGGCGCTCCAGCTGTTGCATCGTGCTTTGCAGATCGACCCCCGGTATGGCGCTACGGCGTCGTTCGCAGCCAGTTGCCACCTTCTCAACATCAGTCACGGATGGGCTGTCGATTGGAAGTCAACGATTGAAGAAGCGACGCGGCTTTCGCGATTGGCGCTAAGTATTGACGAGAATGACGCGGAGGCTTTGGCCATCGCTGGTCGCGCAACGGCTTTCTCCGGAGATACGGACGCTGCTATCGAACTGGTGGACCGGGCGATCGCTCTCAATCCAAATTCCGCCAATGCATGGAACCGAAGAGGCTTGACCTATCGGCATCTTGGGCATCCCGATGAAGCACTCCGAAGTTTTGAGCGCGCCATCCGCCTGAGCCCGGTCGACCCCTGGATTTTCCTGACGTTCACGGGAATGGGGATTGCGTTTATTGACCTTCGGCGCTTCGACGAAGCGGCCACGTTTGCAAGGAAGGCCCTTCGCAAGAACCGCGCTTCTTCGATGGTCTATCGCTGCCTTGCGGCGGCCTCGGCACATCTCGGACGCGAAGCAGAAACGAAAGAGGCAGTTGCCCACATGCTTGAGCTCGAGCCCAATTTTCGCATTGCTGAATGGGTGGCCCGCACCAGTTCGTCAAAGCTCGAGGTATTTATTGACGGGCTGCGCAAAGCAGGACTTCCCGAATGAGTGATACGCGGGTCGTCGGCTCACGCGAGACGAACTTCGACGAAAAGAATTTCGATCGGGATCGTGTGAACGGGAAGCTGCGCGAGTCTCCGGATCCGTGGGAGAAGTCAGCCAAACTCACCGCCGCTGACCTTGGTCTCGCCTAACTGGGCAGCCGGATGGGTTGAGATCTTGCGGAGCCCATCGCCCTGGTATTTTCGTTGGCTCGCCCGATGTAGAAGTTTGAGGGGTTTTGCTTCGCTCTACCCATCCTACGAACTCGGGCCCTGGGCCGACGGGCTCGTGTTCGATAATTTCCAGCACTACACCTGGCTGCACGTCGGCTCCTTCGCGATCGGGCTTGCCGCCGTTGCGGTGGCGCTGAGTTTTCCGACGAGGCGCAGGCCATCGCTCGACCTTGGCCGCGCTGCGGCGTGACGCGGTGACGGACGAGCGAGCCCGGACGATAAGTCCGCAGCCCGCATTCCTACAGCTTCCCGAACTCATCCAGCGCTCGGATCACCAGGGGCATGAACTCATCGCCGCCACCGTGGCCGGCGTCGCCGAGAACATGCAGCCTGCTGGTCGTCCATCGCCTGTGCAGTTGCCAGGCCGTGGACAACGGTCCAGAGACGTCGAAACGGCCGTGAATCAAGGCGCCGGGAATGCCGTTCAGCTTCGTTGCGTCGCGGATCAATCGACCATTCTCGAGAAACGCCGCGTTGCGCCAATAGTGCGTGACGAGCCGGGCAAATCGTAGCCGAAATTCCGCGTCGTCATATCGCGGATTGGGCTGATGTCCCGGTGTCAGCGAGACGTGCGCGTCCTCCCAGAGGCACCATTCCCGCGCGGCTGCATCGCGAACCGCCTCGTCGGCGTCCGCCAGCATGATCGCGTAGGCATCGACGAGCGGGAGGCTGCGCAGACGCCGGGGGACAGCATCGGAAAAGCGCTCCCATTCCCTTGGAAAGATGCGCCCGACATCGTGGGTGATCCACTGCACCTCGTCACGCGATGTCGTGGTCACAAAGCCGAGCACCATCGCTTTCACCCGCCGCGGATGGACTTGCGCGTAGGCAAGGCCGAGCGTGGTTCCCCAGGACAGGCCGAGGATGATCCAGCTTTCGATACCGAGCAGATCGCGCAGCCTCTCGATATCCGCGATCAGGTGGTGGGTAGTATTGCTTGCCAGGTCCGCGCCCGATTCACTTGCAAGCGGAAGGCTGCGACCGGAGCCGCGCTGATCAAGCAGCACGGCCTTGTAGACGTTCGGATTGAAACACCGCCTTTGCCCGATAGAGCAACCCGTGCCAGGACCGCCATGCAGGAAAAGCGCCGGCTTGCCGGTGGGGTTGCCGCAACATTCCCAGTAAATCCGGTGACCATCCCCGACATCCAGCAATCCATGCTCATACGGCTCGATGGGCGGGAACTGAGCCATCGCTTTTTCTCTTGAGTTGGATCGAGGGGACTTTGGGAAGCCTTCCTATCCTATCGCGCGACGCCAGGGCAATTCATTGCCCGAGCTGCCCAAGCACGGCGGACCACAACGCGAGCGGCTCCCTGAGGGCTCCCGGCTCGGACGGCTTCTAGCGAACGGCCGTGTGCACCATGACGAGCTTCGAGGCCGGATCGACCAGGATGACCTGGCCGCGGATGCCGATCAGGGCAAATCTGCGCTGCTCGCCGGGGAGGAGCCAGACCTGATAGCCGTAGCCGAAATAGGGCGTGGCCACGCGCGGCGCGAGATGGCCATCCTCCGGCCTGACGGTCGTGGCATCCAGCAGCCACTGCCGGGGAATCAACTGACGACCGTCCCAGGCGCCGTCGTGTGCGAGCAGCCGGCCCAGACGCGCATAGTCGCGCAAGGTCGCGTTGAAACAGCAGAACGCAATCTCCTGCCCGCCGCTATCGATCGCCCATGAGGCATCCGCTTCAGTGCCGATGGCATTCCAGATCCGGTCGTGGAAATAGTCGGCAACCGGCGTACCCGTGGCGGCGCGCAGGACGAGGCCGAGGATCTCGGTTTCCACGCTGGCATAGTGCCACCGGGTGCCCGGCGGTGCGGTTCTCGTATTGAATTGCGCGACGGCGGCGGCGGGGTCTTTCGTCTCTTCGACGAACAAGGCTCGCCCAAGTCGGGCGATGTCATCGTTCCCGTCATAGACCTCCGAGAATTCGACGCCCGACGACATGTTCAGCAGGGCCCGGATGGAGGTGTTTCCATATTCCTTACCTGCAAGGCCCGGGACGTAGGTTGAGACGAGGTCGTCGATCGACTTGATCCGTCCCTCCGAGACCGCGATCCCGACCAGCATGCCCACCAGCGTCTTGGCCATGGACTGCGAGAGAAAGCGGTCCTGGTCGGTCCGCGCATATTGATAGTGCTCGTACAGGATGGTGTCGTCCCTGGCGATCAGGAGTCCCGTCACCGGGTTGCGCTTGAGATAATCCGCGATGCTCAGCCGCTCGGACCCGAAACTGTAGGCGATCGATGGCTCCGGCGCGCGCTTGAACTGCCAGGGCGTCGTCGCGCGCGCGATCCGACGGGAAGGGTAGATCTCGCCAAAATGGCTGTAGACTCCGACCAGTTGGTCAAGCCGGGCGGTGGTCCCCCGCGTACCGACCGGATAGCCGGACGCCGCGCCGTAAAGCTCGGCATCGGGGCCGCTGTCCGAAAACACCGGCCCCGGCTCGCCGAGAGGGCTTCGGAGGCCCTCTGCGCAAACCAAGGGCGCCGAGAGCGCGGAGGCGAGAATGACAGACGCAAAAAGCCTGCGGCAACTGCGCGGCCTGCAGAGCGCTCCCCAACTCATTGGCCTTCCTCCTCACACCTCGTCGCGTGTGCGCTTGTGAGAACGACTTGCGGGCCGGTGACGAGAGGCATGCTATCACGAGGGGTGGATGGAGTCAGCATGAACACCATAGCCGACGTCGGCCGACATCTCCGTTTCAGATGGCAAACCTCCGGCACCACCGACATCGCCATCACCCGATGGCGAAATCGGCCGCCGTCTCCGCGTGAATCGCGGTCGTGTCGAATGTCTCGACCGTCGTGTCACCCTGCCCGACCAGCATCGTGATCTCGGTGCAGCCGAGGATGATGCACTCGGCGCCCGAGGCGACCAGCGCCGCCATCACGTCCTGATAGCGGCGGCGCGAGGGCTCCGCGGTGACGCCAAGGCACAGCTCGTCGTAGATGATGCGGTTGACGTCGGCGCGCGCGTCTGCGGGAGGAACGAGGACGTCGAGATCATGCGCGCGCAGCCGCTCGATGTAGAAGTCCTCCTCCATTGTGAACTTCGTGCCGAGCAATCCGACGCGCCGGTATCCTTTGGCCCGGATGCGCTCAGCCGTCGCGTCGCCG
This sequence comes from Bradyrhizobium sp. CB2312, assembly GCF_029714425.1. NCBI lineage: Bacteria > Pseudomonadati > Pseudomonadota > Alphaproteobacteria > Hyphomicrobiales > Nitrobacteraceae > Bradyrhizobium > Bradyrhizobium sp. CB2312. The sequence goes on from NZ_CP121668.1 coordinate 9,419,913, forward strand.
ATGTGGATGAAGGGAATGGTCAGCTTCGACGTGATCTCGGGCGCCAGCTTGTGCATCGTGTTGGTGCACAGCACGATGGCGCGCGCGCCAGCGCTTTCGAGGCGGCGCGCGACCTCGGCAAGGCTGGATGCTGCCTCCTGCCAACGGCCGGCATACTGCATCTGCTTGATCTCCTGGAAATCGTAGGAGTACAGCAGCAGCGGCGCCGAATGCAGCTTGCCCAGCCGATCGCGGACGCGCTCGTTGATGAGCTTGTAATAGAGCGCGGTGCTCTCCCAGCTCATGCCGCCAATCAGGCCAATGGTTCGCATCCTCGTGCCTTTCAAGAAATGTCTCGACCGGATCGTAGACGATGAGAGAGGAGCTCGCCATCACGATGCGGAGCAACGGGTGCATTGAACCCGATCCGGCTTCAACGACACTATCCCCTGCGTAGGGATCGGCCTCGCCCGTTCACGGGCGATACGGCGGAGCATCTGGCATGCGAAAACGAAACTGGCGATTGATTGCGGTGGGCACGGTGCTGCTGGTGCTGGCCGTGCTGTTCTTCCTGTCGATGCGCGACATGACGCTGTGGTCCAATGATCCGGTCGCCCTGATGCGCACGGTCGGGGAGGTCTCCGGCGCCGTCGGCGCCATCAGCCTCGTCATGATCGTGTTCGGCCTGATCGGCCGCAAGGCCCCGGTCTGACCAAGCGTCGTTCCGGAAGGCGGGTCACGGCAGCATCACGCCTCCGCTAGGAACGGAATAACAGGTCGCTGGCGCAAATCTGGATGTCAGAACCGCGCATCTCGCGCGGACGCCATTTGGAGGCCTCGATGATCACCTCGAAGCTGCTGCTTGTGCTCGCCCTCGCATCGACGCTTGGCGCCGCGTCGGCGCAATCGTTCCATCCGGCGGCGGCCGGAAAGGAAACGACCACCCGACCCTGGACGGCGCCGGTCGGTCATCGCCAGCCGCGCGCATCGGACGTTCCCGCGACGACGATGGGACCGCTGGATCAGGAGGATGCTTACATCGACAGCAGGATCGCCGGCATCTGCCGGGGCTGCTGATCGGGGGATTTTGCAGCCGACCTCCACTTCTGAGCCGAGGCGGTCGTCGGCGCTCGCCGCCGCGCTGTCCGCCACTGCCCCCGCAGCGGACGTCGCGGGTAGAGCCTAACGCAACAGGGGACTCTATCGAGGTCCTGCTGCTCGTTCGGGCTGCCAACCTGCGGTTCGTTGATACATGCAACGCAACGTCGCATGGCCGAGCTTCCATCGTCGGGATATCTTCTCTACTTTCAGATGCAGGGAGCTTGCCATGCACTTCTGGACCAAAGTCCTCATAGCCAGTCTCATTCTCTGTCCTTGGTATGTGGCGCCAGCTATCGGAGATGACGTCAAGCAGATAAGCGTCGCCGGCGCGCAGTTCGCCTACATCGAGGCTGGGCAAGGAGATCCCGTTGTTTTGGTGCACGGCGGACTTCAGGACTATCGCTTTTGGAATGCGCATGTTCCGGTGTTCGCGAAAAATCACCGTGTCATCTCCTACAGCCGGCAAAATCATTTTCCGAATGCAACGAGCAAGGACGGTCTGCCTGATGCCGCGGCAGATGTTCACGCTGAGGATTTGGCCGCTATCCTGTCGGGGCTCGGCATAAAGCAAGCTCACATCGTTGCTCACTCGGCCGGCGCACATGCCGCGCTGTTCTTCGCCGCCAATCACCCTGAGATGGTGAAAACGCTCATCATCAATGAACCCCCGGCCACGAGGTTGCTCACCGGAGCAGCCGGAGGCACGGAGATCTTGAAGGAATGGAACGTTCGGTTTGCGTCCACACGGGAGGCATTCCGAAATGGCGAGATTGATGCCGGGCTCCGGCTCTTTGCGGAAGCTGTCGGCGGACCCGGCACCTACGACCGGCGGTCCGAGAGCGATCGCAGGATGATGTCCGACAATGCGCTGTCTTCCGTCGCAGACGTGACCAGTACCCGTCCACGTCCGGTGTTCACCTGTGACATGGCAAAGCGCATTTCAATGCCGACGCTTTTGACAAATGGTCAGCGCAGTCCCGAGTTTTTCCAGCGCATCGCTGACGAACTGGAACAATGCCTGCCTCAACGAACTCGCGTAAGAATCCCCGGCTCATCTCACACTGTTCCAGGAGAAGCCCCTGACACCTATGACGAGGCCGTGCTCGCCTTCATCGCGAGCCACTAAAGCGCGATGAGATCAGGATGAATCGTCATCGCGCTTTAGTGCGACTGCGGCCGAAATGGCACGGAAGATCGATGAACTCTGCGAAGCGCGGCCGACCGCCCGTTGACGCGGCCGCGCCCCGACGCTAAATGGCCATGTCGGAAAAGGCAGACTTGGTCTGGTAAGCCCAAGTCCTTTCGGTAACGAAAGCTCTGGTCTTTGGCCTCGCGCCCGAGATCCCCACGACGAACAACGGTCGCCGGTCAGGCGATCCCTCGTTCGTCCGTGAGGTCCTCGGGTTCGGGAAACGCTCCGGTCGAACATCGACAGTCGAATATCGACAACGGAGCTTTTCATGCAAAATCCCGACACCATCCCCTATGACGTCATCATTGCCGGCGCAGGTCCCGTCGGCCTGTTCCTGGCCTGCGAGCTCAGGCTTGCGGGCTGCTCAGTGCTGGCGCTGGAACAGGCGCAAGATCCGCATTCGCCGCTCAAGGGCCTGCCGTTCGGGCTGCGCGGGCTTTCGGTGCCGACCATCGAGAGCCTGGATCGCCGCGACCTGCTGGATGATCTCACACGCCGCGCCGCCGGCCGCGACACGCCGGCGGCCGCGCACTGGATGCAGCAGCAGCGCCGCCCGGGCGGCCATTTCGCCGGCATCCAGTTCTTCCACGACCAGATCGACAGCGCGCAATGGCCGTATCGCCTGCCCGGTCCGATCGGCAGCATCGCGGCCGACATGGCAAGCATCGAGGCCGTTCTCGCCATGCGCGCGGGGACGTTGGGCGTCGAGATCCGGCGCGGCTGCGGCGTCGAGTCTCTCACGCAATCGGACGATGGCGTCACCGTTGAAACGGCTGGCGGAATGGTCCAGGGCCGCTGGCTGGTCGGCTGCGACGGCGGACGCAGCATGGTGCGAAAGGCCGCCGGTATCGAATTCGCCGGCACCGATCCGGAATTCACCGGCTATTCCGCGCTGGTCGAGCTGGCCGACCCAGGGGCCCTCGCGCCGGGCCGCCATTACACGGCGTCGGGCATGTACACCTATGCGGCGCCCGGCACGATCGCCATGGTCGATTTCGACGGTGGCGCCGCTCACCGCAGCGAACCGGACCGCGGCCATATCGAGGCGGTTCTGCGCAAGGTCTCGGGCCGCGATGTGAACGTGACAGCCCTTCACCTCGTCACCACCTGGACCGACCGCGCCTTTCAGGCGACCTGCTATCGCAAGCGCCGCCTCTTGCTGGCGGGGGATGCCGCCCACATCCATTCGCCGCTCGGCGGCCAGGGCCTGAACCTCGGCCTTGGCGATGCCATGAACCTCGGCTGGAAGCTCGCCGCGACCATTCGCGGCAATGCTTCGGCCGGCCTCCTCGACACCTATGGGGCTGAGCGGCAGCCGGTGGGAGCGCAGATCCTCGACTGGTCGCGCGCCCAGGTTGCCCTCATGCGTCCGAGCAGGAGCTCCCGCGCGCTCGAAGCCATCATCCGCGATCTCATCGACACGCGCGACGGCGCGACCTATTTCGCCGAGCGCGTCTGGGGCATCTCGCTCCGCTATGATCTCGGCGATGCCCATCCGCTGGTGGGCCGCAGCGCGCCCGATTTCGCGCTCGCCGATGGAAGACGGCTGGGCGAGCTGCTCAGGACAGGAAGAGGGCTGCTGCTGGACTTCGACGCCCGGCCATCGCTGCAAGCGCTTGCGCGCCGCTGGATCGACCGGATCGATCATGTTGCAAGCGAGCCTGAGGATCGGCTGGGATTGAGCGCTTTGCTGGTGCGCCCGGACGGCATCGTGGCGTGGGCCGGCAGGGAGCCGCCTGACCTCGAGGAGGCGGCTCGCGCTATGGTGCGATGGTTCGGTGAACCCGTGAGGCTATCGTAGCGCCCTGCACGCGCCTACGACGTCTTCTTCGCCTCGACGTATCGCGCAAAACTGTCGAGGATCGCCTGCCAGCCGCCTTGCTGCTGCTCGACCGAGTGCGTCGTCTCAGCATCGAAGACGACGCGGACGGTGACGCCCTTCGGACCGGGGACGAACTCGACTTCGGCCTTGCGATCGCCAAACGCATATTCGATCAGCTTGTGCTCGACGATCGTCGTGTAGGTGCCGGCGAAGTCGAAGCCCATGCTGCCGTCCTTGGCCTCCATGCGCGACGAGAATAGGCCGCCCTCCCGCAGGTCGACCGTGGCCTTGGTCGTGTGCCAATCGTCGGACGCGGCGTTCCACTTCACGATGTCGGCAGGCGTCGTATAGGCACGCCAGACCTGATCGATGGGGGCGGCGACGCTGGTTTCGACGGTGATCCTCATGGGCATTGCTCCAGTTGCGGCTTTGACGGCTCGAATTGACGAAATCACTTCCACAGGTGCCGGGTCCATGTCCAGCACGTCCCGGGACGTGTCTCCCCAAGGACGAACGAGACCGGTCCGCGCCGACATGGTGCGGCCGTCAATTCGCAAAAAAGTTGAAAAAGTGTCGTCGGCGTGTCTGCCGGCTGTTGGCTCCGGCGGATCCGGAGCTTCGAGCCTGAGGCGGGCTTCGCATTCCCCGCGCAAAGCTATCGACGGGGCGCCGAGAGCTCGTAATTCACGCAGTCCATCTTGATGTCGTATGGACCCTGGTAGATGCCGTCGCTGACCCACCGATAGACCTTGCGGTAGGTGGTGATCTGCTCCGAGCGCGGTTGATGGCCGGCCGGACGGTTGACATCGGAGATCGTCTTCGACGACGTCTCGGTCAGGGTCAGCTTCTCGTCGGGATGATCGTCACGCGAAAACACCATCTTCGTGGCAAGCCCCGAATTGTTGTCGGCTGCGCGGAAGCTCGAGCTCAAAAGCTGATCGTTGACCGCACCAAGCAGCGACCCACCGACCCAGCCCTTCGGCAACATGATCAGTGCGGAGCGATTGAAGATGATGACCGGTGCATCGCCGCTCGGCAGCACGCCCCGGCAGCCGTAACGCCATTCGCTGGCCATACCGGGCGAGGCATTCGCCATGAAGGCAAATGCGAGCAGGCCCAGGAGAATGGAGCGAAGCGAGCGATTTTTGGCGATGGCGGGAATCACGTCGCGCATGGCAGGTCAGATCGGCCTTGTCTTCGCGCGAATGGCCATCGACCGCTTGAGGGTCTGTTGGGCATCGGCATAGCGCCCCTGATCCCGGTAGAGACCGGCGAGGTTCTCCAGGACACCTGCGAGGTCCGGATGGTTCGGACCGAGCGTCTTCTCCATCGCGGCCGCCGACCGCTTGAACAGCCGCTCGGCCTCGGCGTTGCGGCCCTGACGCGCGTAGAGCGCGGCCAGATTGTTTTGCGCCTGCGCGACGTCGGGATGATCGGGACCGAACGCCTTCTCGGTCACCGCGATCGACCGCTTGAGCAGCCGTTCGGCATCGGCGTAGCGATGCCGATTGATATAGGCGTCGGCCAGATTGTTCATCAGCACCGTGGCTTCGGGATCGTCCGGCCCGAGCGCCTTCTCGAGCACGGCGAGGCCTCGCTTGAACAGCGGTACAGCCTGGTCGTAGCGGCCCTGATTGCTGTAGACGGCCCCGAGATTGCTCAACGCCAGCACCATCGACGGATCATTGGTTTTTTCGCCAATGGCGATCGACCGCTTGAGAAGCGGCTCCGCTTCCGCGTAACGCTCTTCGGCGCGGTAGAGATCGCCCAGATTGTTCAGCACCATCGCGACTTCGGCATGATCCGCACCGAGCGTCTTCTCCCGGATCGCCAGGGCGCGCTTGTATAGCGGCTCGGCGACGGCGTATTGGCCGAGATTGTACTGGATCGTGCCGAGGTCATTCAGCGGCATCGCGACGTTCGCGTCGTCGGGGCCGAACTCCTTCTCGCGAAGGGCCAGGGATTTCTGGGCCAATGGCAGCGCTTCGGTGTACTTCCCGGCACGGTAAAGCTGCTTCATTTGCCGCGTGAGCGCGCCCGCCTCGTCCTCTTCGGCATGGGACGGCGCGGCAAACGACAGGCTCAGGGCGAGCGCTGTCACCGCGACACGGATCGATGCTTTCAGGGCCTTCATCGCACGCTCCTTCGTCGCGGCTTTTCGGGACTTACGCGGCGTTGGTGCGCCCGGACGCCGGACCGGTTCAATCCGGGCGCCCGGCCTCTCCGGTTGAACCAACCGCAACGCCGGCCACACCAAACCAGGTCGCACCCATGCATGATCGCGCATCCCGCCGATCGATGGGCGACACCGGTGAAACGGGTCCATCCATGCGCTTCTTCCTGTGTGAGGTCGTCGCCCGTATCGTTGCGGCCTATCTGTGCGTCGATTGCGTCCGCATGCTGCGGGATGGCTATACCGAGCGCAAAATGAGGGCTTCCAGTCCCGATCTCGTGGACTGGCTGCTGGACTGGTCGCGGCTGGTTTTCCAGCGGGACACCGCGCCGGTCCAATACTGGATGGAGATGGGGCGCCAGGCCGTGTGCCTCGCGGCGTGCCTCGTCGTTGCGATCTTCGGGTGGTGGCTGCCGAACGGCTGAGGCGGGCCCTTCGGCCGAACCCGATGTCACTGCACTCAAAGCACGGGGAGACCGGGCGGCGGCTTGCGCATATTCGACGCCTGCTCGTAGGCGTAGGCCAGGCGCAGCAGCTTGTGCTCGCTCCAGGCGCGGCCGGCGAAGGTGACGCCGAGCGGATAGTCGGGCGTGTCCTTGCCGTCGGCTCCCGAGACGAAACCGCCCGGCACCATGACGCTGGGATAGCCCGCCCTGGCGGCGATCGCCGCGCCAGTCGCGCCGGGGAACAGGACGGCGTCGAGCCTATGCTGGTTCATGTAGGCGTCCATGCCGCGCGTCCTGGCGGCGAGGAGGTCCATCGCGCGCGCCGATCTGTACACGCGCTCGCTCAGATCGCCCCTGGTGCTGTTGGCGGCGAGGAACAGGTCCTGACCGAAGCGCAGCGCCTTGTCGGCATGAGCCGCGTTGAACGCAACGATGTCCGCGATGGTCTTGATGTCGCTGTGGGTCGCCCAATCCTTCAGGTAGAGATTGAGATCGTGCTTCAGCTCGTAGAGGAAAACGATCCGCTGCGTGACCGCATTGCCCTTGTTGCCGCTCAGCGGATTGCGATTGAGCACCGCCATGATCGTGCCCGGTCCGCTCATCCAGCCCGCCGCCGGCATGCTGGCCCGCACGATGACGGCGCCGAGATCCTCGAGCACCTTGATGGTCTCGGCCATCAACCTGGCACCGTCAGTCGGCAGCTTGCTGTAGTAGGGATCGTTCAAGGGATCGGCGGGGTCGCTCGGCACGCCGATGCGTGCGCCTTTCATCGCATCGCGCGCGAGGCCGGCGGTGTAGTCGGCCGGCCTGCGCTGCCGCTCCGTCACGGGATCGAGCGGGTCCTTGGCAGCCAGCACATTCAGCAGCATCGCCGCATCGCGCACGGTGCGCGTCATCGGCCCCACGGTGTCCTGGCTGTGCGCGATCGGCACGATGCCGGCACGACTGATCAAACCGACGGTCGGCTTTACCGTGACGATGCCATTCCGGCTGGCAGGGTGCAGCAGCGAGCCCGAGGTCTCGGTGCCGATCGAGGCCGCGCACAGACCAGCGGCGACAGCGACCGCCGAACCCGAGCTCGAGCCACCGGGGTCGACGACCGGGATGCCCCGATCATCCAGCAGCGCCGGCACGTAAGGGTTCTTCACCTGGCCGCCGAGCGACGAGTAGCCCGAGGGCATCTCGATCGCGAGAATGTTGGCGAACTCCGTCAGGTTCGCCTTGCCGAGGATCACGGCGCCGGCGTTTCGCAGCAGCTTGACGATGGTGTCATCGCCCTTGGCGCGCGCCCCCTCGAGCGCCAGCGAGCCCGCCGTGGTCGGCTGCTTGTCGCCGGTCGCGATATTGTCCTTCAGCAGGATCGGCACGCCGGCGAGCGGCCGTTTGGCCGACGGCCTGGTGCCGTCGAGCTTGCCTGCGATCGCGCGCGCGTCAGGATTGAGCGCGCGGACGGAATTGAGCATGGGCCCGTTGCGGTCACAGGCCTCGATGCGCGCGAGATAGGCTTCGGTCAGCGCCGTGGCGGAGATGTGCCCGCCCGCCAACGCATCGACGATGTCGCCCATGGACGCGTCCTCGAGCTTCAGCCCGGTCGCCGCGGCGCGTGTGACGGCCGGGGCGGGGCGAGCATCGCGTCGGGATGGCTTCGTCATAAGGTGCCTCTTGGACGGCGTCCTGCGAATATGCTACCAAAGGTAGCATTAACTGCAATTCCGCGACAAGCCGATTGCCATGGACTACACGATCCGGCCCGCACGCGAGGACGACGCAGCTGACATCAGCGGCGTGATCTTGCGTGCGCTGCGCGAGACGAACGCAAAGGACTATACGGACGAGATCATCGCGCGGGTCGCGCGCAGCTTCAGTCCCGACGCCGTGCGGGAGCTGATCCGAAGGCGCCGCGTTTTCGTTGCCAGCATCGGCAGCCGTATCGTCGGAACGGCAAGCCTCGACGGAAGCGTGGTTCGCACGGTCTTCGTCGCTCCCGACGTTCAGGCCCGCGGAATCGGCAAGCTGCTGATGGCGGAGATCGCGCGCACGGCGCGCGAGCGGAACATTCCATTGCTGACCGTCCCTTCGTCGGTCACGGCCGAGGCTTTCTATGCAAAGCTCGGGTTCGGTGCCGTGCGCGACAGCTATCATGGTGACGAGCGCACGATCATCATGGAGCGGCAGCTGGATGACCGGTCCGAATGACCCCTTCTTCGTCTTGATCCCAGACATCAAATAGATCACCATCGCGCATCTCACCGCTCACGGCAGAAGGAGCGAGGAAGCGCGCATGAACGCAACTCCGGGAGGTGGTCTGGTCGAACGTGCCCGCGCCCTCGCGCCGCTGATCGCGGGCGAGGCAGACGAGATCGAACGGACGCGGCGGCTGACGTCGGCGGTCGTCGCCGCGCTGATCGACAACGACCTCTATCGCGCGCTGCTGCCGCAAAGCCTCGGCGGCGCGGAAGCCCCGATCGAGAGCTTCATGCAGATGCTGGAGGAGATCGCGAAGGCGGATGCGTCCACGGCGTGGTGCCTCGGCCAATGCAGCGTCTGTGCGATGATCGCGGCCTGGCTCGATCACGATACCGCGCATGAAATCTTCAACACACCGCCCGGCATCCTCGCCTGGGGCGCGATCGCGCATGAAGCGCGCGCCGTCGAGGGCGGCTATCGCGTCACCGCGCGCTGGGATTTTGCCTCGGGCTCGCGGCAGGCGAGCTGGCTGGGCGCGCATGTGCGTATCGCCGGAAGTGACGGGAAGCCGCGCAAAAATGCCGAGGGATCACCGGAGGTGCGCACCATCCTGTTTCCGGTCGCAAGCGCCGAGCTGCACGACGTCTGGCAGGCGATCGGGCTCGCCGGCACCGGCACGGACTCATACGAAGTGCGCGACCTCTTCATCCCCGAGCGCTTCACCGCGTTCCGCGACGTGCCGGCTGCGCTGGTTGAGAAGGGGCCACTCTACAAGATCGGTACCGGCTCGACATTCAGTTTGGGTTTCGCCGCGGTGTCGCTTGGCGTCGCGCGCGCCACGCTGGAGGCGGCCATCGCGCTGGCGCGGGCAAAGCATCAGTCGCTCGCGGGAAGCGCCATGCGCGACAACGGGGCGGTGCAGGGCCTGATCGGCCGCACCGAGGCGGATTTGCGCGCCGCGCGCGCCTATCTCTATGCGACGGCGAATGCGATGTGGCGCGATCTCTCAGCGACCGGCGAATTCAGCGCGGCGCATCGGAGCGCCGTGCGGCTGGCGGCGACCTGGACCATCCACCAATCGGGACGCGTGGTCGACACCGCCTATCACATGGCCGGCGCGACGGCTGTGTTCCGCAGCCATCCATTCGAGCGCCGCTTTCGCGACATGCACGCGATCGCGCAGCAGATCCAGGCGCGCGACACGCATTACGAGGACGTCGGTAAGATGATCCTTGCCGAAAACCGATAGTCGGGAAGTCGCGGTGCTGTTCGCTTGCGACGAATGACCACGCTCTCCATGCGCCCCTTGCATTGAGTCATGCAAAAGGAGGAGTGCGATTCCGTGGAAACACGGAGGCCGCCCTGCCCTTCTTGTTAAGCAATTTCTGGGACCTTTCCGCCAAAGCAAGAATTGGAAATGCTTTTTGGGAATGCCTGGGAATTTCTGATGTTCAAGATCAAGTCGATTGCCGCCCGCCTGATCCTCGCCATCGCGCTCACCGTCGCAGTCGCCTGCGCCATCCTCTCCGGCTTCTCGATCACCCAGCAGCGGGCGCTGACGCGGCTCGCGCTCGATCAGCAGCTCAAGCTACAATATGACAGCGTGATCGCGGCCATCGACTATGAGGGCCGTTCGGCGCTGGCAGTCTCTGCCGCGATTGCAGCGCTGCCGCCGGTGGGCGATGCCATCGTCAAGGGCGACCGCGACGCGCTCGGCATCCTGCTCGGCGACGCCAACAAGGCGCTGAAGGCGCAGGGTATCCCGCTGATCACCTTCCAGCTCCCGCCGGCGGTCTCGTTCTATCGCGTGCACACACCAAAAAGCTTCGGCGACGACGTCTCGGCACGCCGCGCCACCGTGGTCGAGGCGCTCAAGACCGGCCGGCAGATCGTAGGTGTCGAGCCCGGCCGCGAGGCGCTCGGCATCTTCGGCATGACGACAATCGTGCGCGACGGCAAGAACATCGCCAATGTCGACATCGGCGCAGCCTTCGGCAAGGAATTCGTCGACCGCGCCAAGAAGCGCTTTGGCATCGACCTTGCGGTCTATTCGGTGGACGGCAAGAACTTGAACAAGCTGTCCTCCACCTTCGAGACCGCGGTCGCCAAGCCGGACGAGCTGAAGGCCGCGATCGACGGCGCGCCGCTGCTGCGCGAGGCCGAGCTCGACGGCCATCCGGTCGCGGTCTATGCCGGGCCGATCAAGAACTATGCGGGGCAGCCGGTCGGCGTGCTCGAGATCATCAAGGACACGACGGAATACGAGGCCGCGTTCTCCGCCGCCGAGCGCAACCTGATCCTCGGCACGGTCGCGATCCTCGCCGCCGCCATCCTGCTGGCATTCCTGCTCGGACGTGGCCTGTCGCGGCCGCTCACCGCGATCACCGCTGTCATGAACCGGCTGTCGAGCGGCGACACCAGCGTCACCATTCCCGGCAGTGAGCGCCCGGACGAGCTCGGCACCATGGCCAAGGCCGTGGACGTGTTCCGCCAGAACATGCTCGAGGCCGGTGCCTTGCGCGAAGCGCAGGAGGCCGACAAAGCCAAGGCGGAGATCGAGAAGCAGGCGCTGCAGCGCCAGATGGCCGACCGCTTCGAAGCCGACGTCAAGGGCGTGGTCGCCGCGGTCGCCAAGGCGACCGAGGGCATGCAAAACGTTGCCGGCGAGATCACGTCGAGCGTCAACGGCACCTCGCAGCGCGCCTCCGCCGCGGCGACGGCCTCCGAGGAAGCCTCGACCAGCGTCAATGCGGTCGCGGCGGCTACGGAGGAGCTGGCTTCGTCGGTCAGCGAGATCGGCCGTCAGGTCACCCATTCCAGCGAGGTCGCCAGCAACGCCGTGGTCAAGGCGACCGAGACGACCGAGATGGTCACGAGCCTTGCGGCCTCCGCCGAGCGGATCGGCTACGTGTTGCGGCTGATCAGCGAGATCGCCAGCCAGACCAACCTGCTGGCGCTCAACGCCACGATCGAGGCGGCGCGCGCGGGCGAGGCCGGCCGCGGCTTCGCCGTCGTCGCATCGGAAGTGAAGGAGTTGGCCAGCCAGACAGCGAAGGCGACCGACGAGATCGCAAGCCAGGTCTCGGCGATCCAGGCCGCGACCGGCAATTGCGTCACCGCCATCTCCGGGATCAGCGACACCATCCGCGAGATCAGCGGCATCGCCACGACAATCGCCGCCGCCGTGGAGGAGCAGGGCTCGGCGACGCGCGAGATCGCCCGCAGCGTGCAGCAGGCCTCGGCCGGCACCACCGACGTCTCAGCCAATGTCGCCGGCGCAAGCCAGGCCGCCGACCAGTCGCGCGCGCTGGCAGGCAATGTGATGGTGGCTTCGGGTGAGCTTGGGCACCATGCATCAGCTCTGATGAAGAGCGTGGATACGTTTTTGGCGGGGTTGCGGGCTGCGTAGCGAGACAGCCGCCGCGTGGACGCTGCACTCCCTCCCTCTCTTGCGGGGGGTGGGGAGAGGGTGTCTCCACAATCGAGAACCCCCAAGAGGAAAGAACCCTCACCCGCGCCTCCGGCGCGACCTCTCCCGCAAGCGGGAGAGGTTGGCCGAGAGAGCGGCGCGACCCTTACATCGAGAGATTCTAGCGACTGAGAAGAATCGCGTCCCTAGCTCACGCCACCAGCGCGGCGTTCTCGTCGGCGGCCGCGATGACGGTGCGCTCCCTCCCCCGCTTGCGGGGGAGGGTCGGGGAGAGGGTGTCTCGACGACGAAGAACCCCCAAGAGGAGAGAGCCCTCACCCGCGCCTCCGGCACGACCTCTCCCGCAAGCGGGAGAGGTTGGCCGAGAGAGCGGCGCGACCCTTACATCGAGAGATTCTACCGAATGAGAAGAATCGCGTCCCTAGCTCACGCCACCAGCGCGGCGTTGTCGTCGGCGGCGTCGATGCCGCGTTGCGCGGCCAGGAGGCTGATGATCTCCGCATTCGGGCGGGCCTTGCTGAACAGAAAGCCCTGGCCTTCGTCGCAGCCTTCGGCGCGGAGGCAACTCAGCTCGGCTTCGGTCTCGACGCCCTCGGCGGTGATGGTGACGCCAAGGCCTTTGCCGAGGCTGACGATGGAGCGGATGATCGCCTGCGCTTCGCGGTTGGCGCCGAGGTCGCGCACGAAGGACTGGTCGATCTTGATCTTGTCGAACGGGAAGCTGCGCAAATAGCTGAGGCTGGAATAGCCGGTGCCGAAATCGTCCATGGAGATGCGCACCCCGAGCGCGCGCAGCGCATGCAGCGTCGCCAGCACCTGGGCGCTCTTCTCCAAGAGCAGCGTCTCGGTGATCTCGAGCTCGAGCCGGCGCGGCGGCAGGCCGGACTGTTTCAGCGCATCCGTCACCATCGCGAGCAGGCTGCCGCTGCGGAACTGGAGCGGCGACAAATTGACGGCGACGCGGACGTCGTCCGGCCAGCTCGCGGCATCGAGGCACGCCCGGCGCAGCATCAATCCGCCGAGCGGATTGATCAGGCCGGTGTCCTCGGCGACCGGGATGAACTCGGCCGGCGAGACCATGCCGCGCTCGGCATGCGGCCAGCGCACCAGCGCCTCGAAACCGGTGATGCGGCCGCTCTGGAGGTCGATCAGCGGCTGATAATAGGGGCGCAGCACATCGTTACGGATCGCATCGCGCAGCTCGACCTCGATCTTGCGCCGGCTCTGCGCTTTTGCATCGAGCGCGGCCTCGAAGAAGGCGAAGCTGCCGCGCGCATCCTGCTTGGCGCGCGACAGCGCCATGTCGGCGCTCTTGAGCAGCTTCTCGGAGTCATCACCGTCGCCCGGCGCCATCGCGATGCCGATCGAGGCGCCGATCACCACGGAATGGCCGTCGAGCAGATAGGGGTCGGAGATGGCTTCCAGCAGGCGTTTTGCGAGGCCCGCCGCATCCTCGGGCCGCGTCAGCCCGCCCTGCACGATCGCGAATTCGTCGGAGTTGAGCCGCGCCAGCGCATCCTCTTCGCGAAGCGTCGAGCGCAGCCGCTTGGCGACGCCGCGCAAGAGCTTGTCGCCGATCGCGTGTCCCAGGGTGTCGTTGACCGCCTTGAAATTGTCGAGCCCCAGCATCAGCAGCGCGACCTTCTCGGCGCTGCGCCGCGTGTGCAGCAGCATCTCGTCGACCTGCTGGCGCAGCAGATTGCGGTTCGGCAGGCCGGTCAGGCCATCGTGCTGGGCCATGAAGGCGAGCCGCGCCTCGGCGCGCTTGCGCTCGGTGATGTCCATCAGCGCGAGCAGCACCGCGGGCCGCTCGGCATAGGTCAATTCGCGCGAATAGATCGCAAGGTCGATCAGCGCGCCGTCGGCCTTGACGTGCTTCCAGGTGCGCGCTGCCTGCTCGTCGCTTGAGCGATCCGTGGTCCAGGGCGGTTCGCTCTCGAACGCCTGAAGGCTGCGGATCGTCAGCTTCTCGAACTCGGCGCGGCTATAGCCGTAATGCGCGATCGCGGCGTCGTTGACGCCGAGGATGCGCTCGTCGTCCAGCGCGCAGACGATCATGGGCACGGGATTGCCGTCGAACAGCAGGCGGAACGAGGCCTCGCGCTGCTTCAATTCGGTGATGTCGACGCGGAGGCCAACGACGCCGCCGTCGTCGGTGCGGCGTTCCTCGATCAGGATGACGCGGCCGTCCGCCAGCTTCTGCTCGTGGCGCTTGCCGGGCTCATAGAGCTTTTTCAGCCGCTCGGCGATCCACTCGTCCTCGTGGCCGGCGGCTTCCGGATAGTCGCCGCGGGCGACACCGACGCGCAGCGTGTCTTCCAGGCGCGCGCCCTCTTCGAACAGATCGGCGGTCTTGCTGTAGATCTCGGAATATTGCTTGTTCCAGAGGACGTAGCGGCCTTCGGGGTCGAGGATCACGATGCCCTGCGGCAGCAGGTCGACGGCCTGGCGCAGCCGCTCATGCGATTTGCGCGCGTCCGCGATTGCGGCCTCTGCCTCTGCGCGGCTCTGCACGAGCTGGTCGCGTTCGGCAGGACGCGCGCGCGAAAAGCGCGGCTTGCGGGGCTGTCGGCCAGCCCCGGCGCGCACGCTTTGCTTTCGCTTTTTTGCTTTTTGGGACCCCAAACTCAACTTCACACGTCCTAGCCGCGCCCAGCGGCCGCAAGTGTTGGAGCAAGTGTCTGAAAAAAAAGTAATCTTTGGTGGTGTGGCCACGACGGGCCCCGGTCCCGCATACTCCCGTCTGCCTGTTTGCAGGGCGCACACCGCGTCTACGGACACACCAAGCCCGCCGGCACGCCGCAATCAGCACGTGGTCTGGCGCAAAATTGCGCGCCCGCGTGAATCGTTTCCGGGATCGCGCGCGATCGCATGCGGGCCGGGCCTATTCCCCGCGCCGCGCACGAATTTTGGTCAATGCAGTCTAAGGTTATCGGGCCGTTAAAAATCGGCCGACCGACACAGGATTTTGCAATGGCCTAGTGGAAATATGGATCGTGGTGTTGCGCGCGCCGTGAGGATGGCGCCCACAAGCCTCATCCTTAACCCTGACGCGGCATTGGGTTATAAGGATGTCAGCATGAGTCCCCGCCGCACCGCCTCCCTCCTGCTCGTCATGACGCTCCTGGCCGCCGGCGACGCGCTGGCCCAGGACAAGGGCAGCGTCACCCCGAAGCCGCTGCCGCCGCTGGCCAATCCGAACGATCCGCATCTCGGCGCCAAGGAGCTGTTCGCGCGAAAACTGCTGCCCTCGACGGGGCCGGCGCATGTCATCGGCTCCTACAGCAAGGGCTGCATCGGCGGCGCCACGCAGATGCCGCTCAACGGCGACAATTGGCAGGTGATGCGGCTGTCGCGCAACCGCAATTACGGCCACCCTGACATGATCGCGCTGATCAAGCGCCTGGCTGCCAAGGCGCACAAGGACGCGGGCTGGCCGGGCATTTTGGTCGGCGACATCGGCCAGCCGCGCGGCGGCCCGGCCTTGTCGGGCCATGCCAGCCACCAGATCGGGTTGGACGCCGACATCTGGCTGACGCCGATGCCGGATCGCCGGCTCTCGCGCGATGAGCGCGAGGAGATGTCGGCGGTGATGATGGTGCGGCAGGACCGGCTCGACATCGATCCGAAGGTGTTCACACCTAGCCATGTGCTGGTGCTGCGCGACGCGGCACAGGAACCGGCGGTGCAGCGCATCTTCGTTAATGCCGCGATCAAGAAGGCGCTGTGCCGCGAGGCCAAGGGCGACCGCTCCTGGCTGTCGAAGATCAGGCCGTGGTGGGGCCACGACTATCACTTCCACATCCGCATGCGCTGCCCGGCGGGCGCCGGCGACTGCGAGGGCCAGCCCTCGCAATCCGAGGACGAGGGCTGCACGCCGTCCGACCTCGCCTATTGGTTCTCGGACGCCGTGCTGCATCCAAAACCGCCGCCGGAGCCGCCGAAGCCGAAACCGCCGATAACGCTGGCGCAGATGCCCGCGGCCTGCAAGGCGGTGCTGCATGCAGGGGATGCGAAGCCGTAGGGCGTGCTGTTGCCTCACTCTCGGTGTCGTCCCGGGGCGCGAAGCGAGCCCGGGACCCATAACCACAGGGAGCGGTTGTGGCGCGACGCAGGTCACTCGGAATCCCGGTAACCACACCCGCCTGTGGCTATGGATCCCGGGCTCGCGCTGCGCGCGCCCCGGGATGACGGAGTCATGACTGGCTCCTATCCACTGGAATGCGGTAGAATGCACTGCCCCGAGGCCGTAAGCCCGCGGCATTTCGGGATGCGCATCCCGTCCATCAACAACCCTGACCGCAAGCCGCGCCCTCGCGCGGCCAACGATGAGAATTGACATGCGCGTCCTCACCCTCCTCGCTGTGCTTTCGCTCAGCGTGACCTCCGCCCTGGCTGCCGAGGAGCCGAGTGGCTGCGACAAGTTCAAATGGCCGATCGAGCGCGAGCGCGCGGCGCTGACGGCGCCGGATCGTGCCAAGCTGGCCTCGGGGGCCGAGCAGGCCGCGCTGCCGGCGGCCGCCATCACGCTGGGGCTGGTCGCGCCGCAGGAGGCCAAGCTGCCGACGCCGCCGGAGCGGGCGCCGAAGGACGGTACCTTTGCCGGCTTCACCAGCATCAAGACGGCGAAGGCCGGGCTCTACACGATCAGCCTGTCCAGCGGGGCCTGGGTCGACGTGGTCCAGGACGGGCATTTCCTCAAGCCCGTGGCGTTTAGCGGCGCCACCGATTGCGACGGCATCCGCAAGACCATGAAATACGAGCTCTCGGACAAGCCGTTCGTGCTCCAGGTCAGCGGCGCCAAGGACAATGCGCTGTCGATCGCGATCCTGCCGGCCCAATAGATCCTCCGTCGGTCAAACGGTCGCCTTTGACCTGAAGCCCCGGCCTGCTATGTTTGCACTGCGATATCCCCGCCGGCCGTAAGCCGCTGCGGGGACACGTGGAACAGCGCTTCCGCCCGTCGCGACCAGACCTAACCCAACGCCAGATTTGCGTGTGCATTTGCGCGCGCGAGCTCGCACGGAGCGCATCCATGATTCGTATTGCCGGACTTTTCACCGCCTTCGTCATCCTCGCGGGCGCGAGCCTCTCGCCTGCCGCCGCCGAGGACAAGACCATCACCGTGTTCGCCGCGGCGTCGATGAAGAACGCGCTCGACGAGATCGACGCCGCCTACACCGCCAAGACCGGCGTCAAGTTCAGCGTCAGCTATGCCGCAAGCTCGGTGCTCGCCAAGCAGATCGAGCAGGGCGCGCCGGCCGACGTGTTCGTCTCGGCCGATACCGACTGGATGGACTACGCGATCTCCAAGAAGACGATCAACGAGCCGACTCGCGTGAACCTGCTCGGCAACAGCATCGTGCTGATCGCGCCGAAGGATTCCAAGGTCGACAACGTCACCATCGCGCAAGGCTTCGACCTCGCCAAGCTCGCCGGCGATGGCAAGATCGCAACCGGCGACGTCAAGTCGGTGCCGGTCGGCAAGTATGCGAAGGCCGCGCTGGAGAAGCTGGGCGCCTGGCAGGCCGCCGAGCCGAAATTCGCGATGGCCGAGAGCGTGCGCGCCGCGCTGACGCTGGTCGCCCGCGGCGAGGCCGCGCTCGGCATCGTCTATTCCACCGACGCCAAGGTCGAGCCCGGCGTCAAGATCGTCGGCACCTTCCCGGCGGATTCGCATCCGGCGATCATCTATCCCGTTGCGGCGACCACGACCGCGAAGCCGGAGACGAACGACTACCTCGCCTTCCTGCGCTCGACGGCCGCCAAGACCATTCTGGAAAAATACGGCTTCAAGTTCCTGGTCAGTCCGACAACCTGATTTTTGCGACTTGATTTTGCCACCTGATATTACGACTTGATGCTCGACATTTCTCCCGCCGAATGGACGGCGATCCTGCTCTCGCTCAGGGTCGCCGTCATTGCCACGCTGGTCGCAACGCCGTTCGGCATTGCGCTGGCATGGCTGCTCGCCCGCAAGGATTTCTGGGGCAAGTCGGTGCTCGATGCCGTCGTGCATCTGCCGCTGGTGCTGCCGCCTGTCGTCACCGGCTATCTGCTGCTGCTCACCTTCGGCCGCCGCGGCTTCGTCGGCGGCTTCCTCGCCGATCATCTCGGCATCGTGTTCGCATTCCGCTGGACCGGCGCCGCGCTGGCCTGCGGCGTGATGGCGTTTCCTCTGCTGGTGCGGCCGATGCGGCTGTCGATCGAGGCGATCGACCGCCGGCTCGAGCAGGCAGCCGAGACGCTCGGCGCCGCGCCGTGGAAAGTGTTCTTCACCGTGACGCTGCCGCTGGCGCTGCCCGGCGTGCTCGCCGGCATGGTGCTGGGCTTTGCCAAGGCGATCGGCGAGTTCGGCGCGACCATCACCTTCGTCTCCAACATCCCCGGCGAGACCCAGACGATTTCCTCGGCGATCTATTCGCTGATCCAGACGCCCGACGGCGATGCCGCGGCGGGCCGGCTCGTCATCGTCTCGATCGTGCTGGCGATCGGCGCGCTGATCGCCGCCGAATGGTTCGCCCGCCGCGCCACGCAGCGCCTGCACGGGAATTGACCATGCTGCGCGTCGACATCGAAAAGAAGCTCGGCGAGTTCTCGCTGTCCGCATCCTTCACCGGCGAGGGCCGTGTCATCGGCCTGTTCGGCGCCTCGGGCGCCGGCAAGAGCTCGCTGGTCAACATGATCGCCGGGCTGTTGCGGCCCGATCGCGGCACCATCGTGATCGACGGCGACACCGTCGACGACACCGCGGCCGGCATCCATGTGCCGACCTATCGCCGCCGCATCGGCTATGTGTTCCAGGACGCGCGGCTGTTTCCGCATTTCAGCGTCGCGCAAAATCTCGACTACGGCCGTCGCATGAACGGGCTTGCGCCTGATCCCGGCCAGCACAAGCGCATCATCGACCTGCTCGACATCGGCGCGCTGCTCGACCGCCGTCCCGGAAAGCTTTCCGGCGGCGAGCGCCAGCGCGTCGCGCTCGGCCGCGCGCTGCTGTCGAAGCCGCGACTCCTGCTGCTCGACGAGCCGCTCGGCGCGCTCGACGAGGGCCGCAAGCTCGAGATCCTGCCCTACCTGGTGCGGCTGCGCGACGAAGCCAATGTTCCGATGGTCTATGTCAGCCACGACGCCGCCGAGCTGCGCCAGCTCGCGACACAAATCGTGATGCTGAAGCAGGGTCGCGTGACGTCGTTCGGCGGGGTGAAGGTGCTGACGTAGGGCGACGTGCGTGTGCTGGTGACGTCCCGTCCTTGCCTCACCACCGCAGTCATGCCCCGGCTCGACCGGGGCATCCAGTACGCCGCGGCTGCTCCGTGTCCGCGCACCGTCTCTGGAATACTGGATTGCCCGCTTTCGCGGGCAATGACAGCGAGGTGTGTCTACCAGCCGCGATCGACGTTGCGCACCTCACCGGTGCGGGCATCGACATCGACCTCCATCCAGCGACCGGTGCGGTCGCGGCCTTCGATCTGCCATTCATCGCCGAGGAAGTTCGTGTGCGAGACCGTCATGACGCCGATGTCGGTCGCGACGTCGAGCGCGACTTGCATCGAGATCTGGTCGCCGGTGTCGTAGGCCATCGCCGGCGCAGCCGATCCGAGACCGATCGCGACGATGGCAGGCAAGATGAAACTTCGCATGGAACTGCTCCTGTCAAAGACGTTGACCGTCACGCGAAGAACGAGCAACGCAGCAGGGTGTTCCGGAACCGGCGGTCACGAGGGCGCGCAAATCTTCAGCGGTTGCGGCGATTTGGCGGCGGTTTCGTGCGAACTGCACCACGCCATCGGAGCGCATTCAGCACGCACCAGCATTGCAACCAGCGACGACCCCTTCGTAGGGTGGGCAAAGGCGCGCTCTTCGCGCGCCGTGCCCACGTCTTCTTTTGGTGGGCACGGCGCAAGGGCGCCTTTGCCCACCCTACGGCAGCAGCGTCCACGGTGGCGTCAGACCCCCGCCACCGAGGTCCACACATCCGCCAGCTTGCGCCGCAGCGCCTGCCGGCGCGTCAGCGGCGCGGGCGGCTCCTCGTCTTCGGGCAGGCGCAAGCCGACGACGTTGACGCGGCCGCCGGAGATGCTGCGCGCGACCAGCACGATCGCGTCCAGCGGCAGCTCGGCGCCCTCTTTCGGGGCGCGGTCGAGATGGACGTCGAAATAATCGGCGAGCGTCAGCTTGCCCTCGTCCTCACTGATCTTGACGCCGTAGATCTCGGCAAGCTCGGCCAGTGTGTGCTCCCCGGAGACCATGAAGTCGCCGAGCAGATGCGGATCGGGCGCCGAGCTCGGCTGCATGTCGACGAAGAAGCGGTCGAGCGCCTCGGCCTTCTCCGGCGGTGCCAGCAGATAGATGTAGTCGCCGGGCGCGATCGGATCGGCTTCCGTCGGCGTCAGGATGTTCTCGTTGCGGATCACCAAGGTCGGCTTGGACCAGGACGGGATCAGGCCGCGGCGGAAATAGAGGCTCTTGGATCGCACCGGATAGCCGACGAGCTGCTGCTCGAGCTGGCCGGGCAGATCGAGCTCGACGCGGCGCGGGCCGCGCTCGGCGCGCGGCAGCGCAACGTGCAGCTTGCGCGCGGCCGGCGCCAGCGTCCAGCCCTGCAGCAGCAGCGAGATGATGACGACGACAAAGGCGACGTCGAAATAGAGATAGGCTTTTGACAGGCCGACCAGCATCGGGATCGAGGCGAGGAAGATCGCGACCGCGCCGCGCAGGCCGGTCCAGGCGATGAAGATCTTTTCGCGCCAGTTGAAGCGGAACGGCGCGAGGCACACGAATACCGCGAGCGGCCGGGCCACCAGCATCAGGACCAGCGCGACGGCGACGGCCGGCAGCACGCTGGCGCCGAGCCGGCTCGGCGAGACCAGCAGGCCCAGCAGCACGAACATCACGATCTGCGCCAGCCAGGTCGCGGCATCGAGGAAGGTGACGACCGAATTATGCGCGCGGGTCGGGCGGTTGCCGATGATGATGCCGGCGAGATAGACCGCGAGAAAGCCCGAGGCATGCATGATCTGCGAGCCGCCGAAGATCACCAGCGCACCAGTGGTGACGAACGGCGCATGCAGGCCCTGCGGCAACGCCACCTGGTTCAGCGCGATGACGACGAGCCGTCCGCCGATGACGCCGACGACGGCGCCCAGCACCGCCTCCTGGACGAACTCCATCAGCACATGGCCGGGCGAGCTCGAGCCGAGCGAGATGTATTCCACCAGCATCAGCGTGAGGAAGATCGCGAACGGATCGTTGGTGCCGGATTCCGCCTCAAGCGTCGCGCCGACGCGTGGGCGCAGGCGCAGCCCCTGGGTGTGCACCAGCAGGAACACGGCGGCGGCGTCGGTCGAGGCGACCACGGCGCCGACCAGCAGCGATTCCGCCCAGTTGAGATCGAGCGCAAATTTCGCGAACGGCGCCGTGACCAGCGCGGTCAGCAGCACGCCGACGGTAGCGAGCACCAGGGACGGGGCGAGCACGGTGCGGATGCTGGCAAAGCGCGTCTTCAGGCCGCCGTCGAACAGGATCAAAGCGAGGGCCACCGAGCCGACCAGATAGGTGGTGCCGACGTCATTGAACTGGATCTGCCCGGGGCCGGAATCCCCGGCGAGCATGCCGATGGCAAGGAAGACGAGCAGCAAGGGCGCGCCGAAGCGCAGCGCAAGCAGGCTCGACAGGATACCGGCCATCACCAGGACGGCGCCGAGCAAAATGGCGAGGCTGAAGGAGTCGAGGGAGGCCATCCACCTTCCGGGTACAAATCGCTGGATTTTCATCCTTATCGTCGGCATTCCCCCGCGCCAACCCATTTTCGCGGCTCGCGGCAATCTGCCCGTATTTTGCGGCCTTAACGCGCCTCACTTCACGGTGTATCGATGGCCGGTCCGCACCCTTTGTGGGATTCTGCGGCGCCCTCGAATCAATCCTCTCCCCGCCTTCCGACGAGACCGATGGACATGGACCTCAAAGACTTCATGGAGTTCGTGCAGACGACCGCGCGCAGCGTCGGGGCGGAGATTTCCTCGCCCTGGTTCTACCTGCAATTTGGTCTCATTCTCGCGGCAGCCGGCCTCGCCTATGCCGCGGAAGCCGGCATTCGCAATCGCGTCGACATGACATCGCTGGCGATGGGCTGGCCGCTGCCGCTGCGGCACTTCTCGCGGGTGATGATGTCGAGCGCCTCGACGGCGGTGTTCACCCTGCTCGTGATCGTCTGCCGCGTGGTGATGTACCATGCGACCTGGCCGAGCCGCTCCTATCTGCTGATGGTCGCCGCCAAGATGGGGCTGGCCTGGCTCGTGATCCGGCTGGTGACCTCGGTCCTGCGCAACGCCTTCATCGTCAAGCTGGTCTCGATCACCGCCTGGTTCGTCGCGGCGCTGTCCATCATCGGCCAGCTCGATTCGACCGTCGATCTGCTCGATTCCTTCGCCATCGTGCTCGGCGGCCTCAGGCTGACGCCGCTCCTCGTCATCAAGGCCGGCGCGCTGCTGCTGATCGCGCTCTGGGCCACCAACATCGCCAGCAATTTCGCCGAGAGCCGGATCAATTCGACCACCGATCTGACCCCGTCGGTGCAGGTGCTGCTGGTCAAGATCATCCGCATCGGGCTGCTTGCCGTCGCCATCGTGATCGCGCTCGGCGCGGTTGGCATCGACCTCTCGGCGCTCGCGGTATTCTCCGGCGCGGTCGGCGTCGGCATCGGTATCGGCCTGCAGAAGATCGTCGCCAATTTCATCTCGGGCATCATCCTGCTCGCCGACAAGTCGGTGAAGCCGGGCGACCTCGTCACCATCGGCGACAACACCGGGCGCATCAGCGCGATGAAGACGCGCTATATTTCCGTCGCCGCAGGCGACGGCCGCGAATTCCTGGTGCCGAACGAGGACCTGGTGACGCAGAAGGTCGTCAACTGGACCTATACCGACAAGAACACGCTGGTGAAGATCGCCTTCGGCACCAATTACGACGCCGACCCGCGCGTGGTCACCAAGCTCGCCGCCGAGACCGCCGCCGCCCATCCGCGCGCGACGAAGGGCAAGCCGCCGAACAGCATTTTGACCGAGTTCGCCGAGGCCGGGATGAAGTTCTCGCTGACCTTCTGGATCGCGGACCCCGACGGCATGGACAACGTCAAGAGCGACGTCATGCTGGCGCTGTGGGACGCCTTCAAGCGCGAGGGCATCCGGGTTCCCTACCCCGTCCGCGAAATCCGCGTCCGCGGCGGCGCCCTGCCGGTCGAAACCACCGTAGAAGTCCCGAATTAGGCCCGCTTTCGGGCGCAAAGACCACGCTCGGCTTGCATGAAGGCGGGCAATCATTAAATTAGGGCCTGAAATCAAGCTTTTCCGCCGACATCGAGATTCAGCCCGGAAGACCGCACAAGCATGAGCTACGTCGAAGCCACCGATACCTCCCTGCGCAAGACCGGACAGATCAAGCTGCACGGGCCGAGCGCCTTTGCCGGCATGCGCAAGGCAGGAGCGCTGGTGGCGAAGTGCCTCGACGAGCTCACCGACATCGTCGGCCCCGGCGTGCCGACCTCGAAGATCGACGAATTCGTCCGCGACTTCGCCTTCAGCCACGGCGCCTATCCGGCTACACTGATGTATCGCGGCTATCGCTACTCGACCTGCACCTCGCTCAACCACGTGGTCTGCCACGGCATGCCCGGCGACCGTCCGCTGAAAGAGGGCGACATCGTCAACATCGACGTCACCTTCATCGTCGACGGCTGGTACGGCGATTCCAGCCGGATGTATGCGGTCGGCCCGATCGCGCGCAAGGCGGAGCGGCTGATCGAGGTGACGTATGAGGCGATGATGCGCGGCATCGCCGCCGTAAAACCCGGCGCCACCACCGGCGACATCGGCCACGCCATCCAGAGTTTTGTCGAGCCGCAGGGCATGAGCGTGGTGCGCGATTTCTGCGGCCATGGCCTTGGCCGCATGTTCCACGACGAGCCGAACATCATCCATATCGGCCGGCCCGGCGAGGGCGTGCAGCTCAAGCCCGGCATGTTCTTCACCATCGAGCCGATGATCAATCTCGGCAAGCCGCATGTGAAGATCCTGTCCGACGGCTGGACCGCGGTGACCCGCGACCGCTCGCTGTCGGCGCAGTTCGAGCACTCGGTCGGCGTCACCGCCACGGGCGTCGAGATCTTCACGCTGTCGGAGCGGCACGGCGAAAAGCAGATCGGGTGATTTCAGACTCCGGCTCGATCAAGACGTTCGAGCTTGCCGACCACGCGCCGCCATCGGGCGGCGCCGTTGCGTGATGACACATCAGATGCCGAGGCGGAACGATTCAGGCGCGAAACGGATCCGCATGCGCCGCAACCAGCTTCACCAGCTCGGCCTGGCGGTGCACGCCCGTCTTGGCGAACAGACGTTGCAGATGGGTTTTGACCGTGGTTTCGGCGATCCCTAGCGCCGGGGCCGTCTTCGGCACGCCGGTGACACTCATCATGGCCTGAAGAACGCGAACCTCGCCGGGTGTGAGCTTGTAACGCCTGGCGACCGTTTCGAGCGGCGGCGGTGCGTAGGCCGAGACCTTGCGAACGAAGATAGCGGCCACGGCCGAATGAACCCTGCCTTGCCGACGGCGGGCGCCCGAGGTGAGCGGCAGCACGTGGGCAAACCAGCCATGGTCCGACTGCTCCATCAGCGGCACCGCGATCCCGCTGACGCCGATCGCGCCGTCGCCGTCGTTCGCGGCAACCAGGAGGTCCCGCAGGATGCGGGCTGCGTGAGGATCGACGGCGGTCAGCACGTTTCGCGGGCGGCTCAAGACCGTTCCGCTGTCGCACAACGCCTGGCCGGCCTCGTTGACGAACACGATCCGGCCAGAGCTATCGACGAGATAGACGCAGGAGCCGATCGCATCGAAGGCATCCGACAGGGCTGACGACCCCTCCCTGTGAACGTCGATCACGTTCCCGATCAGCACGGCGCGCCGCATATGGGGGACCAACAGCCGCATCCGATGGCGCATGCCATCGTCGACCAGCCCCTGCCTTTCGTTGCGAAACACCCCGAAGAGGGCGAAGCCGTTCGCCGATTTGTCGAGGGTCGCGGCAAGATGATCGACCCAGCCGTTGGGTTTCGCCCACTTCTGGTAGACCGGCGTGGCGATGAATTCCTCGTAGGGCATGAGATCAGCGATGCTGTAGATGTCCCCGACCTCGAAAAAGAACTGGCTAACGGTGACCGGATCGAACCGCACATGATCGTTGAAATACGCGGTGAGGGCATCCGCGGGCATGTTCCAGTTGTATCGGGCCGCCCCTTGCCGCGCGACGACCTCCTTGGAGTAGAGCGATGCTGCCGTTCCGCCGACGAACTGACATGTCTGCTCGAGGACGTCGGTCCATAGTGCTGAATCGAGGGCGGCATCGTAGATGTCCCCGATCAGGTGCGATACCAGATCCACGTCAACCATCGTTCGGCAGCTCCATCATCCGATCGGTTGGTAGCGGTATCCTGGAAGAACGACGTCCTCCGAATGGAGGATGGTATGGGCGACGAGACCTTCACTGTCGGAGCGGCACAGCGAGAAGCAGGTCGGGCCGTAACGCCCCGTCATTCCGGGGCGCTGCGCAGCGCCCCGGAATGACAACCAAACTACTATCGCCGCCGACGGAATGACGACGGCGGCCGCTTGTAGGTCGCGACAAATGCATCGTTGAATCTGCGCACGCTGCCGAAACCGGCGGCGAAGGCGATCTCCGCCAATGTCATGCTGGTCTGGTCGATCAGACGCTTGGCTTCCTGCACACGGCGGGTCGCGGCGATCTCGCTCGGGCTCGCACCGGCGTGACGCATGAACAGGCGGAGCAGATGGCGTGAGCCCACTCCCAAGACTTCCGCAAGGTCCTTCATCGACGCGCGATCGAGAAAGCCGTCATTGATCAGGCGCATCCCGCGCGCGACGGTGCTGGCCGTGCCCATCCACGCCGGCGAGCCCGGGGCCGTTTCCGGCCGGCAGCGCAGGCACGGACGGAAGCCGGCGCGCTCGGCGGCGGCAGCCGTCGGGTAGAAGGTCACGTTCTCGGAGCGCGCCGGGCGAACCGGACAGACCGGCCGGCAATAGATACGCGTCGAGCGAACGCCGGAGAAGAACAGGCCATCGAAGGCGCAAGCCCGCGCCAGGCGCGCCCGGTCGCAGGTCGCCCAGTCGAGATGCGGTGGCAACGCCTGTGGCTGCGCGGAAACCTTCGCCATGATGCAATGATAATTCATCTGACCTCGCCGAGTAGCTGAAATCGGACTCGGTCGGGCGATGAGGTCCGAATTCAGCCAGCCTGCGCCGCCGCGCCGGATCATGGTCCCGGTCCATCCGGGAGCAGATTCGCATGAGCACGCAGGCGCAACGAACGACGTCAGGACAAATCACTCTCGTCATCGAGATCGGGCTTCTGCTGCTGCTCTCGCTGATCTGGGGTAGCTCGTTCACGCTGATCAAGGTCGCGATCTCATCGATCCCGCCGTTTACGATGGTCGCCGCGCGCGTGACGATCGCGGCCATCCTTCTGGTCGGGATTGCCCATGCGCAGGGACACGCCCTTCCCCGCCGAGGGTCGGTCTGGGCCGGCTTCTTCGTGCAGGGACTGCTGCAAAGCGCGCTGCCGTTTACCCTGATCAGTTGGGGCGAGATGCATATCGCAAGCGGTCTTGCCGGCGTGCTCAATGCCACCCCGCCGATGTTCGTGCTCGCGATCGCGATGACGACCGGACGCGGACGGCAGGCCGTCACCAGGTGGAAGATCATCGGCGTCGCGCTCGGCCTTGCCGGCGTGGCAGTCACGATGGGTCTCGATGCGTTGTCCGGAATCGGCACCGCCGCGCCGTTGGCGCAGGCGGCCGTGCTCGGCGCCAGCCTCTGCTACGCGCTCGCACCCATGTGGGGCCAGCGGTTCTCGAAGCTTCCGGCCATCGTCACGGCCGCCGGCGCCATGAGCTGCGCCGCGATCCCGATGGTTCCCGCCGCACTCATCCTCGAGCGGCCTTGGACGCTCGCGCCGACGTCGCAGGCGGTCGCAGCCGTCATCGGCCTCGCCGTGGTCTGCACCGCGCTCGCGATGGTGATCTATTTCCGCCTGATCCGCACGCTTGGCCCACTCGGCACCACCAGCGGCAGCTATCTGCGCGCGGGATTTGCGGTGGCGCTCGGCACGGCATGGCTCGGCGAGCGCTTCACTTTGTCGGCCCTCACAGGCATGGCGCTCATTCTGGCCGGGGTCATCGCAATCACGATGCCCATGCCAGCGCGGAAACGTGAACCCGGACAGTGAGAGCGGCCGCGGGGCGGTCTTCTGGACCGTCCCGCGCTTGGGGTCAGGCGTGGTTGACCTCGACGACCTCGCACAGGATCGTCTCGGCCTTCGAGAGTGCGGCAAGCTTCTGGATGTACGGTGCAAATCGCGGATCCCCGCGAAAATTCTCGATGTCCCCGGCGCTCCGCCATTGCGAGTAGTTGATCGCGCGGCGGCCCTCCTTGCTGGCGTGGACGCTGGACGAGATGAAGCCGGGCTGCTTGCTGAAGAAGGTCTCGGTACCCTCCTTCAGGAGCTGAACCAGCTTCTGCTGGTTGTCCGGGTCGACCGTGAAGACGTTGACGAGGGTCGCGATATCGCTGCCGATGCGAATGGTCGCTTCCATCTTCGCCGTGCCGTTCTGGCCATGGGACGGGACCGCCTGGGCGGCGAGCAGCGCGCCGGCTCCGGTGGCAACGAGGGCACGGCGCGATAACGCAGGTTTGGTCTCGGACATCGATGTTCTCCTTTTTCGGACGGTCGGCCCTCATTGGGCCAACAGCGCTGAGACGAACGAGGGCGCGGCAAGGAGACAGCCGGCACGGATTTTTTGAGGGCTGAGCCGCGGGGCCGCGACACTTCATGGTTGCAAAACGCGCACCGTACGGCATGGTTGTGGCCGATGCCCGCCAAGCCAGACCACGACAAGAGCAAGCCGGAGGACGCGCCGCACTATCACGGCCATCGCGAGCGGCTGCGCGAGCGCTTCTACAGCGCCGGCGCGGACGCGCTCAGCGACTACGAGCTGCTCGAGATGGCGCTGTTTGCGGCGCTACCGCGGCGCGACACCAAGCCGCTGGCGAAGACGCTGATCAAGACATTCGGATCGTTCGCCGAGGTCGTGCACGCGCCGGTGGCGCGCCTGCGCGAGGTCGACGGCGTCGGCGAAGCCGCGATCAACCAGCTCAAGCTGATCGCGGCCGCGGCGCATCGCGTCGCCAAGGGCGAGGTCAACAGCCGCAACGCGCTATCGTCCTGGAACGAGGTGATCGCCTATTGCCGCAGCAGCATGGCCTTTGCCGACAAGGAGCAATTCCGCCTGCTGTTCCTCGACAAGCGCAACCAGCTGATCGCCGACGAGGTCCAGCAGACCGGCACCGTCGACCACACGCCGGTCTATCCGCGCGAGGTGATCAAGCGCGCACTGGAATTGTCAGCGACCGCGCTGATCCTGGTGCATAATCATCCCAGCGGCGATCCTTCGCCGTCGCAGGCCGACATTCAGATGACGAAGGCGATCATCGACATCGCAAAGCCGCTCGGGATTGCCGTGCACGACCACATCATCGTCGGCAAGAACGGGCATGCAAGCCTGAAGGGGATGCGGCTGATTTGAATGGCGTCGACTCTTGGAGGCTAATCTTGGAGGCTAAAGCGGACCTTACCGCGAACCTCGCAAAACGACGCGATTGACCGTCTGCAAATCCCGCAGCGCAGCAGTCTCCTGCCGTACCAAAGTGTGCTATCCCTTCGGCCGGAAGCACGGGAGGGACTGGGCAATGAACCGGCGCTCCTTCATCGGGTTCCTCGGCGGCGCGGGGGCGACGCCGGAAGGTCTCTCAGCGGGCTCGGCAGGGCGGGCCGATGATCACTTCCCTACGGCAGCGACCCTCTAAGGTCCGCGACACCAAAATCTACCGTAGCTCCGCCACCGTTCTCGGAAGTTGTCTGGGTGCGGGCCTCGCTGTGCTCTGACACAGCGATGATCCGGACGCCTTTCTTCTCCGCCGGTCCGACATTTCGAGCGAGGATCGCGCCAAGCAAAAGCATCGTGACCATCAGTCCGCTCACGGACGCAGTCACATAAAGATTGGACCAATCGCGCATCACTACACCACCCATGCGCACCGCCCCGGCCCGATGCAACATGCGTCGTTGAGTCGTTGGGCGATTTGGTGGCGCGGCAGTGGCGTTCTGGCGTTCACCTCACTTGTTACGCGGCGGCGGCGGCCACTAATTGCAGGTGCACGACCACATCATCGTCGGCAAGAACGGGCATGCGAGCCTGAAGGGGATGCGGCTGATTTGAATGACGTCGGCTCTTGGAGCTAACTTCGGGGCTAACTCAAGCGAACCTGACCGCGAACCTCGCAGAACGACGCGATTGGGGAGAGTCCCTCAACAACCGGGCGTTGGAGCGAGGGCTGGCCTGCCTCGCAAGACATCAGAAGCCTTTTCCGCGATCATGATGACTGCTGCGTTGATGTTACCGCCAACCATGTCCGGCATGACCGATGCGTCGACAACGCGAAGGTTCTCAACCCCATGAACGCGCAACTCGCTGTCGACAACGGTCATTCCATCGCTTTCCGGTCCCATGCGGCACGTGCCGAGCGGATGATGGACGGTGATACCCGTGGCCGCGATATGGGCGTCGAGCCCGGAGTCCGACCAGTTGTCCGGGCCCGGCGCCAGTTCGGCGGCAATGAACGGTTTCAGCGCGAGCTGATGCCCGACGTCGCGCGCCAGCCGCAGGCCCTCGCGCAGGACGATGCGGTCGTAATCAGTCGCGAGATAGTTGCCAACGATCCGTGGGGCGGTTGATGGATCGCGCGAAACGAGGTCCAGACGCCCTCGGCTCTCCGGCCTGAGCAGGACGACCCGGCAGGAGAAGCCGTCGGCATAGGGCTGCACGACCGGGCTGAAGTAGGGTCCGGCCGTCATGGGAAGCGCGACGAACAGGAACTGCACATCCGGCACGTTGCCGCCGACCCTAGTGTTCAGGAACGCCATGGCGGCCGCGGGCAGGTCGCTCGCGATGCCGGTGCCGAACAGCTGTTGCCGCACGAGATCGATCGCGATCCGGTCGGCGCGCATGCGTCTGTGCAACGGACCGGCGCCGCGTCGAGCATAGGCGACCGGCGCGGAAATGTGGTCCTGCAAGTTCTGTCCGACGCCGCGCAGCGCCATGCGGACCGGAATGTCGTGGCGCTGAAGCACGTCGGGATCGCCAATGCCCGACAGCATCAACAGATGCGGCGAACCGATGACGCCGGCGGCAAGGATGATCTCGCGATCGGCATGTGCTGTCTGCGTCCTGCCGCCGTGCAGGTACGCGACGCCAACCGCGCGTCGGCCCTCGAAGATAATGGAGCTTGCCGGGGCACCCGTGACGATGTCGATCTGGCCGCGCCGCAGCGCCGGCCGCAGATAGGCAACGGCCGCGCTGCATCTCCGTCCACGGCGGATGGTCGATTGCCAACGGCCGAAGCCTTCCTGTTGTGCGCCGTTGTAGTCCGGTGTGACCGGATGGCCGGCTGCTTCTCCCGCTGCCATGAAGGCGTCCACGAGAGGGTCCTGGTAGCGGCTGAAGCGCGTGGTGAGCGGGCCGTCGCCGCCGCGCCAGGTGTCGGCACCTCCTTCCCATGACTCCTGCCGCCGGAAATAGGGAAGAACGTGCGCATAGGACCAGTCGCGAAGCCCGGCCGACGCCCAGCGGTCATAGTCGCTGCGATGGCCACGCACATAGGCCATGGCGTTGGTCGAGGATGAACCGCCGATGACCTTGCCGCGCGCGAATTCGATGGGCCGGCCGCCCATGCTCGCTTCAGGCTCGGTGAAGAAGCCCCAGTCGTTCCGCTGTTTGAGAAACATCCGCGGCCACAGAAGCGGGACGTGGATATGCAGATCACGATCCCAGCCACCGGCTTCCAGCAGAAGCACGCGCGTGTCGGGATCCTCTGTCAGACGGCTGGCCAGTGTGCAGCCAGCGGACCCGGCCCCGATAATGATGTGGCTGTATGTAACCATCTCGCTCTTCCTCGATATGGTTTAGTCCTTTGAGGTGAGAGCTGAAGTCCGCTGATGATCACTCGTGAGTGAAATGGCACACGCCTTCAAAGGCTAACGTGATGATCACAATCGGTCACTTCTTACAGTGCCCTGTCCACGTCCCCTGCTATCGACATTGCCAAGCCGCTCGGGATTGCCGTGCACGCTACATCATCGTCGGCAGAAGCGGGCGTGCGAGTTTGCGCGGGATGCGGTTGATCTAGGGCACCAAATCAGGCGACAAGAGCAGCATGAGCGACTGGCTGCACAATCTGCCTGTGCCCTTGATGGCGTTGGTGATCTTTGGATTCACCTATTTCCTCGCCGCGGCGATCTTCTCCGGCATCGCGCTGGCCGCGACGGAGGAGCGCGCCAAATCGCTGAAGGCGATCTCGCCGGGGATGCTGCCGGTGCTCGGCATCATCTTCGGCCTGTTCGTCGCCTTCATCGCGGCGCAGGTCTGGGGCGACAGCGACCGCGCCAGCGCCGCGGTGAGCCGCGAGGCCAGCGCGCTGCGCAGCGTCGTGCTGCTCGCCGCCGGCCTGCCGGCGGAGCAGGAGACCAAGCTGAGTGGTCTCGTGCGCGACTATGTCGGGCAGGCAGTGGCGGTGGAATGGCCGATGATGGCGCATCAGCAAGCCTCGCTGAAGGTGACACCGCCGGCGCTCGCGGAAGCCCTGCAGCTCGTCGTCGCCATGACGCCGCAGGGCACGGGGCAGGCGAACGTGCAGCGCGAGCTGCTCGCCGCGCTGGAGCAGGCACTGGATGCGCGGCGGCAGCGGATCATCGTCAGCCTCGCCGCGGTCAATCCGGTCAAATGGTGGTGCCTGTATCTGCAGGCCGCCTGCGCGCTGCTGGTGATCGGGCTCGTTCATTGCGACAACCGCCTGGGATCGGCGATCGCGATGGGCCTGTTCGCGACCGGCGTCGCCACCTCGGTGCTGCTCATCGCCGCCCACGACCGGCCGTTCGCCGGGCAGATCTCGATCCAGCCGGAGCCGCTGCTCCAGATCATGCCGGCGGGCGCGAAGAGTTAAAGCGCGAGGGCTCGAGCCTTAATAGCAATAGCGGGGATCGACCCGGACGTAATAGCCGTCGGGGCGCTGCATGTAGCAGCCGCGCTGATAGGCGTAATAGCCGGAGCGACGGCGCTCGCCCTCGGAGGCGATGGCAGCGCCCGTGCCGGCACCGACGACGGCGCCGATTGCCGCGCCGCGGCCGCCGCCAAGCGCGCCTCCGAGGATCGCCCCGCCGACACCACCAATGATCGCGCCGCCGAGGGCATCCTGGGCCGCCGCTTCATGCGCCGGCATCACCATCGCGACCGTCAGACATGCCGAGATCGCAAAACTTCCAATACCCAGACCTCGAAGCATGCTCGCCCTCCCTGTGGTGAGGCGAATCTTAACGCCCGCCATGGATTCAGGCCAGATCAAATCGCCTGCCTTGCGGCTCCGAGTACCGACAGAGGTCGCCCTAGCACTACTTTGGCAGAATCGGCGTGCCCCCGGGCCCGGACCGCTCTTTCCACGAAAGTTGACATATGAGAGAGCCACGTACTCGCTCCAGAAGGTGCGAACGCGTATCGCTTCCATTCCCACCGTCCGGAAGACCGCCGCTGGCCTGAACGTCCGCGAAACTAACTTTTATAAGACGCTCGAAAGTGGAACAGTATTGGCATGACACAGCGCATCCACCTGATACGGCACGGTCAGCCGGCCTGTCGTCCGCAGGCGGCACTCTCGCGTCAGGACTACCGGTGCTGGGTCGAGGCATACGATGCAGCAGGGATCATGGATTGGCCGCCTAATTCGCTCGTAAAATGGCTTGAATCTGCCGGGATCGACAAAGTGATCTCGAGTTCCCTACCGAGGGCCTCCGAATCGGCAAGGGCATTGCTTAAGTCAGATAGGGTGTACAGCGATCCGCTGTTCAACGAGGCAGCTATCACCATCCCAACCATCCCTTTGCGTATGAACTCCAGCGCATGGACCGCAATTGGCAGGATAACATGGCTATGCGGCGCTCCTGCAGATGAGGACATTACCGCATTTCGTCTGCGTGCTCGCGCAGCAACCGAAAAGCTTATGCAATCTGAAGGCGCGGACGAAACGGCCCTGATAGGGCACGGATGGATGAACCGAATGATCGGTCACAATCTGCGAAAGCGCGGTTTTCAAATTCAGTACCGTAGCTACAACGGTTACTGGTCCCGGACCACTCTTGTGCGGTAGCACTGCTTGGGCAGGTTGTTGATTTTGTCGCGCTTCGACAACGGCGAAAGCTAATTCTGCCAAAGTAGTGCTAGGACGTGGACTCACCAAGACGCAGCCATAGCTTGATTGCCGCGAGTTGAACCAAGGCCAAGGTAGTTGGCGGCGAGGCCATCATGGCGCTTCGCAACCCGACGACATTGTTTGATCCCGATGATCAGACACTGGTAATCTGCCCCTCATGCTCGCTTTGGTTGTTTATTCGTGATACGCCTTGACGACCACGCGCGCTGATCTTCTGTTGCCGAAGCGCGCTTCGTTATGACGAGGGTGGCGAGAATGACGAGTACGGCCAGGCACCGCTCTGGATACACTCTCTTCGCACGTCTCCTGCTTGGAGTGGGCATATTGCTCACCGGCGTGCTTCCGGATCATGCGGAGGAGGCGCCAAGCTCGCGTGGCGAGGCACTTTACCGCACGCACTGCTCATCGTGCCACGAGGGTGGCGTGGCACGCGCGCCTGACGCCGCCGCGCTACGGCAATTCAGGCCCGAGCGGGTGAGCTTTGCCTTGATGTTCGGCATGATGAGCCAGCAGGGACGCGACCTGAGCCAACACGACATTCAGGAAATCGTTCGCTATCTCGTCGGGACACCACCGGAGCAGCAGCCGCCACTACCGGATTCCACATGCGGTGAGCGGGGCCCAGCGCTTGCGGACGCTTCGTTGCCGCGCTGGAACGGCTGGGGCGTCGACATCGCTCAACACCGCTTTCAACCTGCTGTCATGGCCCAGCTTTCACCGGACGATGTTCCGCGCCTGAAGCTCAAATGGGCGTTCGGCTTTCCCGGCGATACCAGAGCCTACGCGCAGCCGACGGTTTGGGGCGGTCGGGTCTTCGTGGGCAGTGCGGGAGGCAAGGTCTATGCGCTGGATGCCAGACTTGGCTGCCAGCGCTGGGTGTTCGACGCCGGCTTCGGCGTACGCACCGCGATCACCATCGGCGAGGATGAGCGGGGCACGACCGCCTATTTCGGCGATCAACGCGGTGAGGCTTATGCGCTCGATGCCGAGAGCGGGAAGCTGCTGTGGAGGACACGTGTCGATGCGCATGCGGGGGCCGTGATCACGGGCGCGCCGACCTTGGCCAATCATGTGCTTTATGTGCCAGTCTCCTCCGTCGAAGAGGTATTGGCGATCGATCCACGCTATTCGTGCTGCACCTTCCGCGGTCTGATTGCCGCGCTCGACACCAGGACCGGCGAGGTGCTGTGGCGCGGCTATGTCAGCCCGCCGGCCCAGCCAATCCGCCTCAACGAGATCGGTGTCCAGCTCTTCGGACCCTCTGGCGGCGCGATCTGGTCGTCGCCGACCATCGACCTCAAGACAAATCGGATCTATGCGACGACGGGCGACAGTTATCTGGACCCGGCCTCCACGACCTCCGACGCGTTTGTGGCCTTCGATCTGGGCACCGGACGGCTCGCCTGGTCGCGGCAGATGACCGAGGGTGATGCCTACAACATCGCGTGCAGCGGCCAGTATCGCGCCAACTGCCCCGGCACCAAGGGTCCCGATTTCGATTTCGGCTCCTCTCCGATCCTGGTCGATCTACCTGACGGACGTCGTGCGCTCGTTGCCGGCCAGAAATCCGGCATGGTGTACGCGCTCGATCCGGACCGCGATGGTGCCATCATCTGGCAGCGCCGGGTAGGACTCGGCAGCACGCTCGGCGGCGTGCAATGGGGCTCGGCTGCGGATGATGCCAACGTCTATGTCGCGGTGTCGGATGTCGGCTTGAAGGCCGTGCCGCCGGCCACCGCCGGCGCGCAGAAATCGGTCTTTGGGATACCCATGAAGCTCGATCCAAGTCAGGGCGGCGGGCTGTACGCGATGAACCAGGCGACGGGCGAGATCGTCTGGCACGCGGCACATCCGGGCTGCGGAGATCGGCCGGGATGCAGCCCTGCGCAGTCGGCTGCGGTAACCGCGATTCCTGGTGTGGTGTTCTCCGGCGGACTGGACGGCCACCTGCGGGCCTATGCCGTCAAGAGCGGCGAGATCATCTGGGACGTCGACACCATGCGGGACTATGCGACCGTGAACGGCGTATCGGCGCATGGCGGCTCGCTCGATGGACCGGGACCGGTGATCGCCGGGGGCATCCTCTACGTCAACTCGGGCTACACAAATTATGGTACCGCGCCCGGCAACGTGCTGCTCGCCTTCTCCGTGGACGGACAGTAGGCGGGACGTTTTTGCGCACAACGCCTGCGTGGTCAGCGGGCGGTTGTGTTGCCGAACCGATACACGCCATCTTCACGGTCGGCGCGAGCCGGTCAGCGGGGCTCGATCCAGCGCTGCACGGCCTCCGCGGTGTCCGCGGGCGTGGTGTTGAAGCAGATCGCCGCGTCCGGTGCCAGGCAATGGACGAGGTTGAGCACCTTCTCGAACAGCAGCAGCCGCTCCTTCGGCTCGCGCAGGCCGGCGCCGATCACGATGCAGTCGAAGCGCTCGTCGCGCAGCGCCGCGGTCACGGCGGCCTCCGCCGTCGCGTCGAGGTCGATCAGGCAGCTCGTGACCTCGAAGCCGAGATCGCGCAGGCGCAACAGCTGCGCCTCGATATAGTTGCGCACGAGCTCCGGCGTGAGCTGCGGGAACGCGTCGTAATCCGCATTGCCGGGTTCGATGCCGATCGCGAGGACGCGCTTGGCCATGCAGGGCTCCTTGCCGGACCTTCCGGCTCGTCAACCGACTGACGGCCCCGCCAGTTCCCTTGGGGACGGCCCCGGCCGGCGCCGGCCCCGCCGCCATCCTGCCGCTCGTTTCCCGCCGAGGCTGTAAGCCAGTTCACATGCGCCGGGCGGACAAGGTGCCAGATTTAGGGGGATCACGCTGGAGTCACGCGCTGATCACGGCGCCTGATTCACTCTGATCTCCGCGACCCCGGCCGATTTCATCAATTTCGCAATTTCATCGCTTTTCACGGGAGCAGGACATGAAGGTGTCATTCGAAACCATCAAGGACGAATACGAACGAAACTGGTCCAACATGAGGATCAGGCCCGGACGTGCCGACGCCGCCACCGAGGCGGCGCGCAAGGCCATCAACCACAAGGACACGTACACGGAGATCCAGAACAAGACCGACGTACCCTGGTGGTTCGTCGCGGTGCTGCACTCGCGTGAATCCAGCTTCAACTTCAACACTTATCTCGGCAACGGCCAGGCGCTCAATCGCGTCACGACCATCGTCCCCAAGGGGCGCGGCCCGTTCGCCTCGTTCGCCGAAGGCGCCGTCGACGCGCTCAGGCTGGAGGGATTCGTCGGCGCCCGCGACTGGGGCATCGCGAAGACGATGTTCCGCCTGGAGCAGTACAACGGCTTCGGCTATCGCGGCCGCGGGGTCAACTCGCCCTATCTCTGGTCGGGCTCCAACGTCTACGGCCCGCCCGAGCAAAGGGGCGGCAAGTTCGTCGGCGACGGCTCGTTCGATCCGGGCACGGTCGATCCGCAGCTCGGCGCTGCGGTGATCCTCAAGGCGATGATGGATCTCGATGCGTCGATCAGCTTCGACGGCGGCCCGGCCATGCTGAGCCATCTCGAGCCCGAGGAGCAGATGGCGTCGACGGCGCTGTTGATGCAGAAATGCCTCAACGACCTCGGCGCCAATCCGATGCTCGACGAGGACGGCATCGTCGGACCGAGGACCAAGGCGGCGGTGGCGCAGTTTCAGCAGCAACACGGCATCACCGAAACCGGCGTCCTCGACACGATGACGGTTGCCGCCATCACGCGCGCGGCGCAGAAGCCGGTCACCCCCGCGCCGACCGGCGACCTGTCGCAGATCCTGAAGCGGCTGGAGGATCTCGCGCAGATCATGCGGGGCGGCCCGCCAGCGACACGCATCCCGCCGGGCCCGCCAGTGACAAGCACGCCGCCGGCAACCATGCCGCCGGCTGCCACCGATCCGATCACGCTGTTCGAGCGGCTCTTCGCCCTCATCAACAACAAGACGCTGCCGGTGCCCGGAGCGATCAATCCGGCCAACCCTGCTCCGGTCGACCAGTTGAAGCAGGTCGTCGATCTGCTCAGCACCCTGCTCAACAAGGACGGCAAGCCCGTCCTCGGCCAGGTCAACGGCGCGCTCGGCGAGACCATCGGCAAGCTGCTCAACGGCAAGAAGACCGCGCTCGGTCTCGGCGGCGCGGTGCTCACCGCGCTGCTCTCAGCGGTGACGGCAAGCCCCAATGCCGGAGGCATTGCCGGACTGCTCGGGACCATCGTGTCCGCGGTGCCGGGCCTCGGCCAGTTCGCGATGCCGATCTCGCTGGCGCTCACTGCCTGGGGCGTGCTCGGCAAGCTGGAGAAATGGGCGCAAGGCACCGCGCCGCCGCCGAAGCCGATGAGCTAGCGACGCTCGCTGTGGAGCGCCGCGGCGCGGCGCTCCATCATGGAGCGCTCACGTCCATTGGTCGCAAGATGCGCGGCGGCTTCGAACGCCTGCCGCGCCTCCGCAAGCCGCCCAAGCCTTTCCAGGAAATCGCCACGAACTGCCGGCAGATGATGATAGGCCGCCAGCGCCGGCGCGCCTGCGATCGTGTCCAGCACGTCCAGTCCGGCTTGCGGTCCCTCGGCCATGCCAACCGCAACCGCACGATTAAGCTCGATGATTGGCGAGCGCACCAGAAGCGCGAGCTCGGCGTAGAGCTGCGCGATGCGTCGCCAATTGGTCGCTGCCGCGGTCTCCGCCCTGGCGTGACACGCCGCAATCGCAGCCTGAAGCGCGTAAAATCCGCCGGCGCCGCCGAGTTCGGTGGCGCGCTCGAGCGAGCGCAGGCCGCGACGGATCTGCAACCAATCCCAGAGCGCGCGATCCTGATCCATCAGCAGAATGGGATCACCATTCGCATCGGTGCGGGCATGGGTCCGCGAGGCATTCAAATCCATCAGGGCGACGAGGCCGTGAACCTCAGGCTCGTCCGGCGCGAGACCTACGAGCACGCGGCCCATGCGCAGTGCTTCGTTGCAGAGCTGCGGCCGTAGCCACTCCTCACCGCGTGCCGCGAGGTAGCCTTCGTTGAAAATGAGATAGACGACCTGCAACACCGAGGCGAGACGCTCTGACAATGCTTCGCCGCTCGGCGTCTCATAGGCGAGCCCGGATCCAGACAGCGTTCGCTTGGCGCGGACGATGCGCTGGGAGATGGTTGCTTCCGGCACGAGGTAGGCGCGCGCAATCTCGGACGTGGTCAAGCCGCAGATCATGCGCAGCGCCAGAGCCGCGCGGGCCTCGCGCGACAGGATCGGGTGGCAGGCCGTAAAGATCAGCCGCAACAATTCATCGCCGATGTCGTCGTCGAGCGCAGCATCGAAATCCGGCACGATCTCCTGCTCCTGCAACATGTCCCGCGCCAGCATGTCGTGCTTGTTTGTGAGCATCCTGCCGCGGCGCAAATGATCAAGCGCGCGCCGCCTGGCGGTCACCATGAGCCACGCGCCGGGATTGTCGGGCACGCCGATGACGGGCCAGGCCTCCAGCGCCGCGACCAGCGCGTCCTGGGTCAGCTCTTCCGCAAGCGGCACGTCGCGCAGCATCCGCGACAGCGTGGCGATCAGCCGCGGCTGAACGACACGCCAGGTGGCGCGGATGACGCGATCGATTTCGGCGGCCGTCATCGCCGCCGACGGGGATGGGCTGTCTCACCCATCAGGCGTGAGCTGCTGCCTTGACCTCGCAGGCTCCGTCCACGCCCGGCGTGGCGAAGGCCCGCAACTCGCAGGTGCCGTCCCAACCCGGCATGTGGTCGAGGTGCAGCTGCATGAACTCCTTGGCCATGGCCAGAGCTTCGGCCTTGTCGCGCAGCTCGAAAATGGCGTAGCCGCCGACCACTTCCTTGGCCTCGATGAAGGGGCCGTCGACGACGCTGAGTTCGCCGTCGACGATCCGCACACGTGCGCCGGTCGCAAGCGGCATCAGGCCGCCAGTGTCGATCATCCGGCCCGCCTTGATTTCCCGCTCGGAAATCTTCT
Source organism: Bradyrhizobium sp. CB2312 (assembly GCF_029714425.1). Lineage (NCBI taxonomy): Bacteria > Pseudomonadati > Pseudomonadota > Alphaproteobacteria > Hyphomicrobiales > Nitrobacteraceae > Bradyrhizobium > Bradyrhizobium sp. CB2312. The sequence continues at coordinate 9,459,576 of NZ_CP121668.1, forward strand.
GCATGGCCTCCATCAGCGCCGGGGTCGGGCCCCTCATTGGCTGGCTGGACGTGACGATGTACATGAAGCGCATACAAAACTCCTGTTGAGGCGAGAGGCGGCCGGCTCGGCTGCGCGATCAGCTCGCTACTGGAATGACGATCCGCCCGACGCCGGATCGACATGGGCAACAGAAAAATTGCGTGGCGGGAAGTTAAGAACGGAGCGGCGCCTACTGCCGCAGCATGATCACGGGATCGGCGGTGTCGGGGACGCGCCGCCACTGCGCATTGTCGTCGGCCTCGAACTGCCAGGTCTCGCCTGACTTCGACATCAGGATGATCTGGCCGCGCTCGAGCCGCCATTGCGTCGGGTTGAACTGCGCGATCGCCGCGTCGCATTTCGGCTTGAGGAAGACCTGAAAATTGTCCTGGCCGGCTTCCGTGTTGGTCAGCGTCAATCCGCAGATCGGCTGGCCGTTGCCGCGCACCATGGCCCAGTCGCCGATCATCTGGTCCATCGACTTGGCCATCGAGCGCGCGGCGGCGAGGTCCTGCAGGATGTAGACGCCCTCGCCCTGA